>JAQSWF010000197.1 GCA_029266775.1 Pseudonocardia sp. | reverse complement strand
GTAGACGTCGACCTGCGCACGCCCGCACGACGGGCACGACACGATCTCCAGCTTGCGCGGCCGCAGGTTCAGCGACTGCAGGATCTGCGTGCCGACCTTAACCTCCTCGACCGGGGGCGCCGAGAGCGACACGCGGATGGTGTCGCCGATGCCCTGGCGCAGCAGCGCTCCGAACGCGACCGCGGATTTGATCGTTCCCTGGAACGCGGGCCCGGCCTCGGTCACGCCGAGGTGCAGCGGGTAGTCGCAGGCCTCCGCGAGCAGCTCGTAGGCGCGGACCATCACGACCGGGTCGTTGTGCTTGACGGAGATCTTGATGTCGTGGAAGTCGTGCTCGGCGAACAGGCTCGCCTCCCACAGCGCCGACTCGACCAGCGCCTCGGGCGTCGCCTTGCCGTACTTGGCCAGCAGCCGCTTGTCCAGCGAGCCGGCGTTCACGCCGATCCGGATCGGGGTGCCGTGGTCCTTCGCGGCCGCCGCGATCTCCTTGACCTGGTCGTCGAACTTGCGGATGTTCCCCGGGTTCACCCGGACCGCCGCGCAGCCGGCCTCGATGGCCGCGAAGACGTACTTGGGCTGGAAATGGATGTCCGCGATCACCGGGATCTGGCTCTTACGGGCGATCGCGGGCAGCGCGTCGGCGTCGTCCTGGCTGGGGCACGCGACGCGCACGATGTCGCAGCCGGACGCGGTCAGCTCGGCGATCTGCTGAAGGGTCGCGTTGACGTCGGCGGTGAGGGTGGTGGTCATCGACTGCACCGAAATGGGGTGGTCGCTGCCGACGCCGACCTTGCCCACCTGTAGCTGCCGGGTCTTCCGGCGGGGGGCGAGGGTCGGGGCGGGGGGCGCGGGCATGCCCAGCGAAACGCTCACAACACCCAGTATCCTCGCGCGCCGCTGCCCGCCTCCGTGACCTGCCCTACGTCCGTCCTTGCTGCTCCTGGGCGCTCTGGAGGGTCGACGAGTGCGGCAGCCAGGTGGCCAGCTCCACCGGCCACCCGTCGGCCGTGAGCACGGCGACCACCGCCGGGTCGTCGTCCAGCACCGAGGCGATCGTGCTATTGCGGGCCAGCCGGCGGAGGGTGTTGCGCTTGACCCAGCGGGCCGGGCGGCGGTCGTCGTCCGGACGCATGTGCAGGGGTCCGGTGGGCAGGCCGTGGTGGGCCAGCCAGGCCCGGGTGAGCCCGCGGTTGCGTTCGGGTCGACCGGTCAGATAGACGACGTCGTGGCGTTCCTGGGCTGTGCGCAGGCGCCGTGCGCCCTCCTCCAGCAGCGGATCCTGCTCGGCGGCGAGGAAGAACGCGTCCCAGCGCTGCGGGCGGGACTGCAGGTAGTGCAGCCGGTGGCGGACATCGGCGAGCACGCCGTCGATGTCGAAGACGGCGAGCGCCGCCTGCCCGTCCGGATGCGGATCGGTCACCCGAGACGGATCGGGTTGACGATGTCGGCGGCCAGCGTCAGCAGGCTCACCGCGCCGCCGACCAGGATCACCAGGTAGGTCAGCGGCAGCAGCCGGGTGTAGTCGACGGGTGGCATCGCGGGCTTGCCCAGCCGGGCGCGGACGACGTCGCGGATCCGTTCGTAGACGTTGACGGCGATGTGCCCGCCGTCAAGCGGCAGCAGCGGCAGCAGGTTGAACACACCGACGAAGAAGTTCAGCAGGGCGAGCAGCAGGACGAAGTAGGCCCAGAGGCCGCGTTCGGCCGCATCCCCGCCGATGATCGACGCACCGACGACGCTGACGGGGGTGTTCTCGTCGCGCTCCCCGCCACCGAGGGCCTCCCATAGGGCCGGGATCCGCTCGGGGAACGACAGGATGCCCTGCCAGACGTTCGCGAACATCTGGCCGGTGAAGTCGAAGGTCGCGGGCACGGCCGAGAGCGCGCCGTACTCGAAGATCGTCTGCTGGCCGGCGCCGATCGCGCCGACGGTGATCGGGGTGCCGTTCGCGTCGAGCCGCTGCACCGGGCTGACGTCGACGGTGAGGCCGAGCTGCTCGTCGCCGCGCTCCACCACCACCGGCGTGGGGCCGTCCGCGCCCCGGATGGCGAGGACGGCGTCGGGCCACGTCGGGGTCGGGGTGCCGGCGATCGAGATGATCCGGTCGCCGGGCTGCAGCCCGGCCGCCAGGGCCGGCTCGGGTACGCCGGGGCCGCACGGGGCCAGCTCCGTCGGCGACACCTGGTTCGCCGCGCAGCTCAGCTCGCCCACGACGGGCGTGTTGCGCAGGTTCGGCAGGCCCGAGCTCACGGCGAGCGCGTAGACCAGCAGCATCCCGATGACGAAGTGGGTCAGCGAACCCGCCGAGAGCACCACGACCCGCTGCCAGGTGGGCTTGCGGAAGAACGCGCGCGGCGCCTCGTCCGCCGTGACCTCGTCCAGCGCCGTCATGCCCGCGATGTCGCAGAACCCGCCGGCCGGGATCGCCTTGAGCCCGTACTCGGTCTCGCCGCGACGGAAGGAGAAGATCCGCGGGCCGAAGCCGATGAAGTAGCGGCGCACGCGCATGCCGAAGGCCTTCGCCGTCCACAGGTGGCCGGCCTCGTGCAGCGCGATCGACACGGCGATGCCGAGCGCGAACAGCACCACACCCAGCGCGAACACCACGCAGTGCATCCTTCCGGTGACCCGACCGCGAGCGCCGCGGCCGCCTCCACGCTATCCGAACCGGGCGAGCAGCCGTCGGCGGCCGCTCAGCGCACGGCGCTGGCGACCCGCTGCCGTGCGTGCGCGCGAGCCCATTCCTCGGCGGCGGCGACGTCGGCAGGCGTGATCGGGTCGGCCCGAAAGCCCTCGGCTGCCGCGAGGGTGGCCTCGACGACGTCCGTGATGCCCGTGAATGTCAATCCGCCGGCGACGAAGGCGGCGACGGCCTCCTCGTTCGCGGCGTTGAACACGGCGGGGACGCACCCACCGGCCTCCCCCGCCCACCGGGCGAGCCGAACCCCGGGCAGCGCGTCGTGGTCGACCGGCTCGAAGGTCCAGCTATGCGCGGCGTCCCACGAGCAGGCGGCCGCGGCGCCCGGAACCCGGTGCGGCCAGCCCAGCGCGAGCGCGATCGGCAGCCGCATGTCGGGCGGGCTCGCTTGGGCGATCGTCGAACCGTCGACGAAGGTGACCATGGAGTGCACCACCGACTGCGGGTGCACGACCACGTCGATGCGGTCGTAGGGGATGTCGAACAGCAGGTGGGCCTCGATGACCTCGAGGCCCTTGTTCACCAGCGTCGCGGAGTTGAGCGTGACGACCGGCCCCATGTCCCAGGTGGGATGGGCCAGCGCCTGCTCGAGGGTGACCTCGGCGAGCTCGTCGCGCCGACGGCCGCGGAAGGGGCCGCCGGACGCGGTGAGGACCAGCCGCGCGACCTCGTCGTGGTGTCCGCCCCGCAGGCACTGGGCGATCGCGGAGTGCTCGGAGTCGACCGGCACGATCTGCTGAGGTCCCGCTGCCGCCTTCACCAGCGGACCGCCGGCGATCAGCGACTCCTTGTTGGCCAGCGCGAGCGTGGCTCCGGTGGCGAGTGCGGCCAGCGTCGGGCCTAGGCCGCGAGACCCGGTGATCCCGTTGAGCACGGTGTGTGCACTGGTCGTGGCGGTGAGCTCGGTCGCAGCGTCCGGACCGGCCAGTACCTCGACGCCCGGGAGGGCCCGGCGCAGCTCGGTCGCGGCCCGGGGAGCGGCCACCGCGACGCGCCGCACGCCGTGCACGTGGGCCTGCTTCGCGAGGAGGGCGACGTCCTGCCCACCGGCGGCCAGCCCGGCGACCGTGAACCGCTCCGGTTGCGCGGCGATGACGTCGAGGGCCTGCGTGCCGATCGAGCCGGTCGAGCCGAGCACGACGACCCCGCGCGGACCGGTGTCAGCTCCGGTGTCGATCTCGGCGTCCATCCCGGCCATCATGCCCGTACTGTGCGACGATGTCGCCCGACTGCGTGCCGGTCGCGCGAGGAAGGTGGAGGTCGTGGCGAGGACCCGGAACAGCGGACGCCCGCAGGTGGATCCGCGGGACGAGCCCTCGGCCGAGTGGGGCTGGAGCGGCAGCTTCCCGCGTGCCGTCCCGATCGCCGGGGTGATCACCGCGATCGTCCTGCTGCTGATGATGATCGGCCCGTACCAGAGTCACCTTCAGGACTTCTGGATCGTCGGGGTCGTTCTCCTGATCCTCGGGATGATCGCGTACGGCGCGGTCAAGCGGCGCAAGGCCTGGCGCAGGTAGGCCGCCATCGCGGCGAAGGGCGCGGC
This sequence comes from Pseudonocardia sp., assembly GCA_029266775.1. Classification (GTDB taxonomy): domain Bacteria; phylum Actinomycetota; class Actinomycetes; order Mycobacteriales; family Pseudonocardiaceae; genus Pseudonocardia. The sequence goes on along the minus strand of JAQSWF010000197.1, from coordinate 2,777 downwards.
GGGTGCTCCGGTCGAGCTGGTCGTCGGCGACCGCACGGTCCGCATCACCAACCCCGAGCGCGTCTACTTCCCCGCGCGCGGCGAGACCAAGCTCGACCTGGCGCGCTACTACCTGTCCGTGTCGGACGGTGTGGTGCGCGCGCTGCGGGAACGTCCCTGCATGCTGCACCGCTTCCCGACGGGTGTGACTGGGGAAAAGGTCCACCAGAAGCGCCTGCCGCGCGGAGCGCCGGAGTGGGTGCAGACGGTGCGGGTGCACTTCCCGCGGTGGAACCGGTACGCCGACGAGCTGTGCGTCACGCACCCCGCAGACGTGATCTGGGCCGTGCAGATGTCGACGGTCGAGTTCCATCCCTGGAACTCCCGCAGGCCCGACGTCGAGCACCCCGACGAGTGGCGCATCGACCTCGACCCGATGCCCGGCGCGAGCTACGGCGACGTCCGCCGGGTCGCGCACGTCGCCCACGAGGTTCTCGACGAGCTGGGTGCGGTCGGCTGGCCGAAGACATCGGGTGGCAAGGGCATGCACGTCTACGTGCGGATCGCCCCGCAGTGGGGGTGGGCCGACGTGCGCCGCGCGGCCCACGCGTTCGCGCGCGAGGTCGAGCGCCGGTCCGCCGGGCTGGTGGACCTGACGTGGTGGCGCAAGGACCGCGACCCGGACTCGATCTTCGTTGACTGGAACCAGAACACGCGCGACCACACGATCCGCTCCGCGTACTCGGTGCGCGGAACGCCGGAAGCGCCGGTGGCCACGCCGATCCGCTGGGACGAGGTGGACTCGGCCGATCCCGCGGACTTCACGATCGCGACCGTGCCGGCGCGCTTCGCCGAGCTGGGCGACCTGCACGCGGGGATCGACGAGGCCGTGTTCGTGCTGGACGAGCTGCTGGAGTGGGCGGACCGCGACGCCCGCGAGGGCACACCGACGCCTCCCGAGGAGGAGCCGCAGGAGCTCGACGCATAGCCCTTGCGGTGCGAGCGAGACGCTTCTGCTGTCGTAACAACCCGGGTGTCACGCTCGGGACGATCACTCGGGTCCTTGCGGCGCGAGCGTGACATCACTGCTGTGGCGACGACGGTGGTGTCACGCTCGATCGATCACTCGCACCGGTCGTCAAGCGCGCTCCGGGCCGCGCCGACTACGCGGTCGCGGCGGCGCGGAGCCGGGCGAACTCGGCCGCGAGGTCCGGCAGCTGCCAGTGCGCGTTCAGGCCGCTCGGGTTGGGCAGCAGCCAGACCCGGGAGTCCCCGACGGTCCCGTCCTGCGGGCCGACCGAAGCCCGCGGGCCGTCGAAGGCCACCCGGTACGCGGTGATCCCGACCACCGCGAGCCACCCCGGCGCCACCCGTGCCACCAGCTTGCGCAGCCGGTGCGCGCCGGCGCGCAGCTCGTCGTCGGTGAGCTCGTCGGCGCGCGCCGTCGCCCGCGCCACCAGGTTCGTCACGCCGAGCCCGAGGTACGGCAGGTCGTCCTGCTCAGCGGGCCGCAGAAGGCGGGGCGTGAACCCGGCGCGGTGCAGCGCGGGCCAGAACCGGTTGCCGGGTCGGCCGAAGTGGTGGCCGGTCAGCGCCGTAACGAGACCTGGGTTGATCCCGCAGAAGAGGACGGAGCAGGGTGGGTCGCCGGGGCCGGGCAGCACGTCGGGCACGGTGCGGGACCGGGCGGCCTCCAGCTCGGCGCGGGTCGGGCGCGGCACGCCGGAAGGCTGACACACGGCGACCGGCGATCCGCCACGTCCCCGCCAGAGTTGCGCGGGTCAGGCCCCGTCGAGCACGTCCGCGAGGCGGAAGTCCACCGGCCGCTCGAGCTGCGCGTAGGTGCACGACTCGGGGTCGCGCTCCGGGCGCCACCGCACGAACTGAGCGGTGTGCCGGAATCGTGCGCCCTCCATGTAGTCGTAGCGCACCTCGACGACCCGCTCGGGGCGCAGCGGGACGAACGACAGGTCCTTCCCCGCGTTCCACCGGCTGGTCTCGTTCTTGCGGGGGGTCCGCCCAGTTCCACGGGTGGCCCTCGAAGGTGGTCACCAGCGGCTGCATCTCGGCGAACAGCTCCCGGCGCACCGCCATCGGAAAGGCTCCGACGACACCGACCGACGCCAGCACACCCCGCTCGTCGAACAGCCCGAGCAGCAGCGAGCCGATGGCGTCCGGGCCGGACTTGTGCACCCGGTAACCCGCCACGACGCAGTCGGCCGTGCGCTCGTGCTTGATCTTCGACATGACGCGCCGGTCCGGCTGGTAGATCAGGTCGAGCGGCTTCGCGATCAACCCGTCCAGGCCGGCGCCCTCGAACAGGTCGAACCAGCTCTGCGCCGTGTCGAGATCGCGGGTAACCGGCGTGACGTGCACCGGCGGCTTCGCGCCCGCCAGGCACTCCTCGAGGAGCGCACGGCGACGCTCCAGCGGCTCGGCGGTGAGGTCGTCGTCGCCGAGTGCGAGCAGGTCGAAGGCGATGAAGCTCGCCGGAGTCTGCTCGGCGAGCAGCGTCACCCGGCTGACCGCGGGGTGGATCCGCTGCTGGAGCGCCTCGAAGTCGAGGGTGTTGCGAACCGTGTCGGCGACGACGATCTCGCCGTCGATCACCGACCGCTCCGGGAAGTTGTCGAGAACCGCGGTGACGACCTCCGGGAAATAGCGGGTCATCGGGCGTTCGTTGCGGCTGCCGATCTCGACCTCTGCGCCGTCCCGGAAGATGATCGAGCGGAACCCGTCCCACTTCGGTTCGTAGAGCTGGCCGGACGGGATGGTCGCGACGGGCTTGGCCAGCATCG
>JAQSWF010000011.1 GCA_029266775.1 Pseudonocardia sp. | reverse complement strand
ATCGTGCTGGTGGTGTGCGACGCCGGCTGGAAGTACCTGTCGACCGGCGCCTATACGGGCGCGCTCGACGAGGCGGCGGAGGGCATCGACGGCCACCTCTGGGCATGAGGCCCGACCCCCGGGACGCCGTCGAGCCCTCGTCTCCTCCTGTCCGGCAAGCCACTTTCCCGGCCCCCCGCGCCCGGAAAGTGGCTTTCCGGACACGAGCCGGGGTCAGAAGCTGAACGTCGTCGCACCCTCGTCGCCGATCCATTGCCAGAGCGGGACGGTGCCGCCCACCTCGGCGCCGGCGATCAGCGTGCCGGAGTCCAGCTTCTTCGCGTTCACGCAGATCGGACACGCCATGTAGCGGCCGCCGGCGCGCTCGTAGCGGTCCAGCAGCTCCGGCAGCGGCGGGCAGCCGTCGCACGCCGTGGCCACCGCTACCCCGGGCACGGCCAGCCGGACCGCCTCCTTACTGAGGAACATCATCGTCTGCCGACCTTGCTCGGCCGCGCCGACGGCCATGAGGAACGCGACGGTGACCCGCTCGGCGTCCTCGAGCCCGGTCGAGAGGTTGACGACTGCCTTGGTGCTCATCCCGGTTCCTTTCGTCCGTTGCTTGGGCACGACGGTAGGAACGGTGCAAGGACGTGTCGTGAGGAGTTCTCCTCACGAGTCGATCGGCTCCAGGCTGCGCAGCAGGCCGTGCTGCATCGCGAACAGCGCGGCCGCGGCGCGGGTGTTGGCGCCGATCTTGGTGTAGATCCGCTCGATGTGGTTGCCCGCGGTCTTCGGGGTGATGCCCAGATCGCGGGCGATCGTGCGGGTGGACGCCGCCCGGGCCAGGCGCACCAGCACCTCGACCTCGCGGACCGTGAGGCCGGCAGGTCCACCCGCGGGACGCCGGCTGCGGTGCCCCGCCGCGCCCAGCACCGCCTCGACGGCGACCGGGTCGAGCCGCCCTGCGCGGCCCTCGGCGCGCAGCTCGGTGACCGCGGCCTGCGGCGCCAACGCGGGCCGGTGCGGGCGGGGCTCGACCATCGCGTGGTAGCTGTCCGCCGCAGCGAGCACCCGGGCCGAGGCGGGGATGGCGGACGCGAGCAGCGCGCGGTGGTAGCCGGACCCGTCCAGCCGCTCGTGCGCCAGCGCCGCGATCCCGCGGACGTCGGCCATTGCAGCTACGTGCCGCAGCATGCGATCGGTGTAGTAGGCGTGCAGCTCGACACGCTCCCGTTCGAGGCCGGTCAGCGGCCCGGGCTTGTCCCAGATCGTGTTGGGCACGCCGGCCCGGCCGAGGTCGTGGACGAGCCCCGCCCGCCGCAGCATCCGCACCTCCTCCGGCGGGTGCCCGGCGCGGCGGGCCGCCGCCGCGGCAAGGTCGGCCACCCCGCGCGAGTGCCCTGCGAAGAACGGCGACTTGAGGTCGACGAAATCCGCCACGGCCTCCAGCACGGCGTCCAGCTCGGCGTCGGCCAGCGGGCGCGGGTGCGGGTCCGCGGCCATTAGCTCGGCCCAGCTCGAGTCGACGGGCAGGCCGTCGAGCACGGCGGTCCCCTCCCGGGCGAAGGCGGCCACGACCGCGGGATCGAGCTGCGTACCGTTGCGCCGCTCGGCAGCGGCCAGGGCGGCAGGCACGCCGCCGCCCCGGTGGTGGACCTCGACGAGGTCGGCCAGCTGGACCACGCGGGTCGCGATGTCGACGCTGTCGCCGCCCACCCCCTCGGGCACACCGGTGCCGTCCCAGCGGGTGAAGGTCTGGGTCAGGCAGCGAGCCAGGCGCTGGCCCAGCCCGCGGTCGCCCAGGTCCAGCCGTGCCGCGAGCTGTCCGGTCACCTGGCAGTGGGTGGCCATGGCCACCCGGATGGTGCGACCCCTGTCCAGCACGACCCCGGCAGCGGCCCGGGCGCGGTGCGCGGCGGACCCACCGGCGCCGGCGTGGGACACCAGGTAGCCGAGCATCGAGCGAGGACCGAGGTCGACGTGGTAGACCCCAGCGCGGAACGCCAGGTCGTCGCCGAAGAGGGCGGCGATCTCGTGCGAGTCCGCCGTGCAGCCCAGCCACGCCAGCAGGGCCAGGTGGTAGACGGCCTCCCGGTCGGCCTCGTCGAGGCCCATCCGCTCGGCGAACCGCACCGCGATGAGGCACGAGCGGGCGAGGTGTTCCATCGGCTGTCCCAGGCCGAGGTCCCCGGCCAGCGACAGCGTCGCGATCAGCTCCGCCAGCCGGACGGGCGGTGACCCACGGCCGCCGGTGCCCACGGCGCTACAGCCTAGGGCGTGGTTGCCGCGCGGCCATCCTGCAAGAAGGTTGGAGGAACGTCACCCTCCTGCAACCCCACGATCTTCTTGTTTCGCGCGCCACTTCGTGCCGACTCGCGCGTCATTTCGTAGCGACTCGCGCGGGATGGTCACGTCGCTCAGCGCACAGCGCGCAGGGCTGCACGCAGCAGGCGAACCAGGTCGATGGCGACGTCGACGTCCTCGCCGGGAAGGCTTCCACCGTCGAGCCGGCCCGGCAGGCTTACCTGCGCCGTGACCAGGTGCCGGAGCTGGCCGAGCAGGTCCTGGGTCTGCCCGAGGATCCGGTCCAGGGAGGTGGGCGCCAGGTCGACGTCCCGGGCGGCGTCGACCCGGCCCTCGCCGAAGCGCAGCTGCAGCTCCACATGTACGACCCGGCCCAGCCGCACGCTCAGCGTTCCGGTGGCGGGCAGCCGGCGGTCCGTACCGGCTTCGGTGACCGTTCCCGACAGCTCGGCGGTACTGCGCGTGTCGCCGCCCGGCCGCCACACCCCGTCGACGGTGAACACCAGCCGCGCCCGGCTGTGCGCGCCCACTGCGACGATCTTCGTGCCGAACGGCGCCGTCAGATCATCAGCACCAGCAGCGCCGTCACCAGCAAGGCCAGTACCAGGATCGCCGCTCCCAGCACTCTCGGCGCCGTCGCCACCGGCCGCGGCTCCGTCGCGGGGCCCGCCGCCGGAGCCCGTGGGCCGGACGGCGGAGGTGCTTTTTTTGGCCCCACCAACCGCGTGCGGGGGACCCCCGCCTCGACGAGCACGGCCAGGGGGTTCGGGTCGAGGAGCGCGGCCGCGTCGTCGGTCCCGCCGAGCAGGTTGAGCAGCAGCGCGCGGCCCGGACGCCCGGCCACCAGCGCCATGGCCCGTGCGGTGAAGGCCCGGCGGGCGGCCACCGATCCCACCGCGCCGACCCAGCTGCCCGGGTCGTCTGCGCCGGCGGCCGGGACCGGAAGGGACGCGAGCGCGGCGAGCACGCGATCGCCGACCTCCGCGGCGGCAATGGACGCCGCGCCGTTCCCGCGGCCGAGCCACCGCTGCACGTCGGCGGCCGGTAATTGCACATCGAGCGCAGCGGGGAGCTGCCCCCGGGCATCTCGGCCGCCGGCCACGTCGTCCAGCCAGGCCGCAACCGCTGCGCCGACGCATCCCGCCGCCGGGTCGCCGCACGGCCCGTCCAGCGCCAGCGTCCAGCGCACCACCGTGCCCACGGCATCCACCCGCGCCGACGGGATGCCCGACAGGTAGGCGGCCCAGGATCTGCCGTCCGAGGTGATGAGCACGGTGGGATGGTCGAAGGCGGTGACGTCGCGGTACTCCCGCCACCACGGCTCCGGCGGCGCCCCGCCGAGGAACGCGTAGTCCGTGGCCCGCCCCGTGCCGCGGGTCTGCACGAAGGCCCGGACCGCGGAGCCGGCGGCTACCACTGCCGGACGCGCCCGCCCGCATCGCGCCGCGCCAGATCCGCCACCACGTCCGCCAGCGCCGAGACCCGGGCGTCCGCCTCACCGGCGCGGTGGCTGCTGACCAGCGCGGTGTGCGTCCGCCGCGCCCGCTCGCCGCTGAGGTGGTACCAGATGTTGCGCACGAAGCCCTCGTCGCGCTCGGCGTACTCGCGCGCCTTGTCCGCTGTGGCCCGGCGGTTGTCCGCGATGTCCGACTCCACCTGCTGCCGGGCGGCCACCAGGTGCTTGCACAGCGCCACGAGCACGTCGTCGGCGCCCTTGACGGCCTGGCGTCCCGGCCAGCGCACCCCGTAGTGCGCCGCAAACGCCATGCCGCTCGGCTCGCGCGGGTCCGGCGTCCACTCCGCGTGCAGGATCTCGACGCAACCGATCGTGTCCACCGGCGCGTACACCACCCGGACGTGCGGAGCCTCCGCCGGCACCGCCTCGATCACGTCCGCGTACACCCGGCGCACCCGCGACAGCAGCTCCTCGCTCTCGTCGCGACGCCCACCGTTGTCGTCGAAGTACGACTCGCACTTCACCGGACACAGCATCAGCAGCGCCGGCTCGTCCGGGCGCCAGTTGCGCTCCTTGAGCCACGTGCGCACCACCTCGCCGACCTCGGGCGTGGTGAGGATCGAGGGGACGGCCCTCAGCTGCGCCGCGGACGTGGGCTCCATGAGCACCGCGGCGTCCACGGGCACGAGCAGCATGCTGCACTGTTGGAGGAACCGCTCGCAGGACTGCCAATCCGCGTCGCGGTCATGCGGGCGGGTGGCGGGGTCAAGCCAGCCGCCGGGGTAGTCCAGCAGCTCCAGCCGGATGCCCGTGCCTCGCACGCCCGAGTCGAGCAGCAGCTGGAACGTGAACGGCTCCTCGGTGCCGCGCAGCGCACCGGGGGTGAACTCGCCGGCCAGCAGCGACCCATCCAGCTCCCGGCGGTGCTGGGCGATGCGCTTCTCGGTGGCCGTCCCTACCGGCCGCAGCGACACCGGCGTGCCCTGCAGCAGCCGCTGGCTGTCGCGCAGCAGCGCGGTGATCAGCGACGTCTTCCCGACCCGGGACGGGCCGACCAGCCCGATCCGGAAGACCAGCTCCCCGTTCTGCGACGCATCCACCGTCATGCGATCTCCTTTCCAAGAGCTGCGACCAGGGCGTCGCGGGCCCGTGCCACTGCCGCGACGCGGGCGTTCGCCGCGTCGATCTCGCCGAACACACCGGGCCAGATCTCGTCCCGGTAGGAGCGGGCCAGACGCTTGAACTCGCGCTCGGAGTCCCCGGACCGGATCATCGTGTCCTCCAGCTGCTCGGCGGCCGCGTGCAGGACCAGCGCCGGGGTGACGCCCTCGCGCAGGAGAAGGGCCTTCTTGGTCAGGTACGCGGCCTGCTCGGCCATCTGCACGACGAACGCGTACAGCTGCTCGGCGCCGTCCGACGTGATCTCGACGACCACCCGGTTGCGCTGCTCGCCGGTGACCGGATCGCGCTCCTGCAGCGTCAGCCCGTCCAGCTCGGCGCGCACCCGGGGATGCAGCTGGGAGCGGTAGTCCAGACGGACGGTCAGCAGCTGCTCAACAGCGCGGCGCAGCCGCGGGCACGGCTCGGAGGCCTGGGCGAGCTGCTCGGCGAAGCGGCGCAGCGCCTCCTCGCCCGCCACCTCGTCGAGCAGCGTGCCGGTGTGGGTCGCGAGGATCGCGGCGATGCGCTCCCACAGCGCCCGCACCCGGGCGGCGAAGTAGACGTCGATCTCCTCAAAGCAGCTGCTGATCTCCACCCGAACCCGGTTGAGCTCGTCTCCGGCGAACCGGCTGCTGTTGCGGTCGACGGTCATCGTCCGCAGCGCCTCGTCCCGCCACGCCTGCTCGCCCACGCCGAGACCACCGGTGATCCAGTCGCGAGCACCGGTGTACGCCCGCTCGACCGCGTCGGTGTAGTCCTCGTCCTCCCCGACGGCCCGCGCCTGCGCACGCAGCTCGGTGACCAGCGCGACCAGCGCCCCCGACAGGTCCTGGCGCAGGCGTCGCGCGCGCAGGTCCAGGTCTTCGGCCACGCTGCCTGACGACTGTGCCACGGACGACAGCACGCGCCCGACGTCGTCCGCCAGCACCTCGATCTGCTGCGCCGTCGCCCGCAGCTCCGCCCGCGTGCCGGCGAAGGTGTCGGCATCCATGGCCGGCATCCGCTCGACGAGGTGGGCGAGCACCGGGGACAGGACGCGCGCGTAGACGTCCGCAGGGTCGGCGGCGTCGGCTTCCAGCACCCGGAAGAACCGGTCCGGGGCGCCGCTGTTGACCTGCCCGCGGATGTGGTCGCGCAGGGCGCGCACCAGCCCGGATGAGGTGTCGCCGGTGTTGAGCAGCAGGAAGACGAAGTCGCGCTGGGCGACGAAACCGCGGGCCGAGTCGACCAGGTCCAGCCCCCGCGCGTCGGCGTCGCCCCAGTACGCCATGCCCTCGACCGGGCGCTTGACCATGAGGACGGCGTCGACCTCGTTCTGCAGGCCGCCGAGGTGGTGTTGCTCGGCCCGGGCTGCGAACTCCCCGAGCCCGGGCAGATCGACGATGCCGAGCCGGCGGACGCGGGCGTGCGGGAACGGGCAGTCGATGCGCACGTCGCGCACGGCGAGGTAGCGACGCGCGACCAGACCTGCTTGCTCCTCGTCGTGCGTCGGGTAGGCCACCCAGCCGCGCAGCTCCTCCAGCGCCACGACCCGCTCACCGCCGGTGAGGTCGTGCTCGTAGGTCGGGAACGACGCCTGCATCGCCCGCAGCCGGTTCAGCATCGCAACCCAGCTCGGGCGGTCGGGGCCCGATCCGGTCTGCTCGGCGCTCTCCGGGGCCGGGTAGGACCAGCGGCGGAACTCGTCGGGCGACGCCGGCAGTCCGGGGATGTCAAGCTCGGCGTGGTAGGGCGCCACCACGTCCGCGACGAATGTCTCGAACGAGTGCAGCCGCAACGTGGCCCGGCGCAGGTCGGGGGAGTGGAAGATGCGGCTGCGAACGGCCGTCACGGGTAGGGCCTTGCCGGTCGGGATCTGCTCGTCGCCGAGCCCGGAGACCGACTGCAGCAGCGTGGACTTGCCGACGCGCGCCTGCCCGCTGACACCGATGGTGACCGTGTCGCGCGCGAACCGGGTCTCCAGCACCCGCAGCAGCCGGACCGCCTCGGCCACACCCTCGCGAGCCTCGGCGAACGGGAACGCGAGCGCCTCGCCCAGCTCCGCGGGCGTCGTCGCATGGGTGCGCAACGCCTCGACCGCGGCGGCAAGCCCCGCGAGCTGTTCGTCGACGGTCTGCCAGCGCGTGACCTCGGCCCGGACCCCGGGCAGGAGGCGTCGCCGCTCGTCGAGGATGAAGTCGAGGCGCGCCTCGACGTCGTCGTCCGCCGGCGGTGCCGGCGCGGTACCTGGGGCGGGAGCCGCCGTTCCGGTGCTCACGCGCCCGATGGTAGGTGGGCGATCGCGAGATCAGGTCTCGATCCGGGCGCCGCAGACTCGACTGCGGGTAACGTCGGCGCCATGGTGGCTCCGGTTCGCCCGCTCGATCGCGTGTTTCCGGCCCAGCCGATGCGGGCCCTCGTCACGATGCTCGCGCTCACCGCGCTCCTCTGGGTGATCGAGCTCTACGACCTGGCCACGGGCGAGCAGCTGGACGCCGGCGGCATCGTCCCGCGCACCACGGACGGGCTGGACGGCGTGCTGTGGGCGCCGCTGCTGCACGGCGGGTTCGCCCACCTCATCGCGAACACGCTGCCGTTCTTCGTGTTCGGGTTCCTGGTGCTCGCCGCGGGGCTGGGGCAGTTCCTGCTCGTCACGGCGGTGATCTGGGTGCTCGGCGGGCTCGGGGTGTGGCTGACGGCCCCGGACGGCTCGGTGACGGTCGGGATGTCCGGAGTGATCTTCGGCTGGCTGGTGTTCCTGCTGGTCCGCGGCTTCTTCGCGGGCAGTGGGAAGCAGATCCTGCTGGCCGTCGGCCTGTTCTTCGTCTGGGGTGGCATCCTGCTCGGCGTGCTGCCGGGTCAGCCCGGTGTTTCCTGGCAGGGGCACCTGTTCGGTGCGCTGGCCGGGCTGCTCGCCGCCTGGCTCGTCACCCGCCGGCGGGCACGGCAGCCACGGCCCCTCGAGGCCCGCTTCTAGACTTGCCGTCGTGGTGATCCCGACCGTCGACGCGCCCATCGGGATCTTCGACTCCGGGGTCGGCGGCCTCACCGTCGCGCGGGCCGTGATCGACCAGCTGCCCGCCGAGCAGGTCGTCTACGTCGGCGACACCGCTCACGGCCCCTACGGCCCGAAGCGCATCGCGGACGTCCGTCGGCACGCGCTGACGATCGGCGACGCGCTGGTCGAGCAGGGCGTCAAGCTGCTGGTGATCGCCTGCAACACCGCCTCAGCGGCGTGCCTTGCCGACGCGCGCGAGCGGTACGCGGTCCCGGTCGTCGAGGTGGTGCGCCCCGCGGTGCGCCGCGCGGTGGCCGCCACCAGAAGCGGCCGCATCGGGGTGATCGGGACCCGCGCGACGATCGCCTCGGGCGCGTACGACGACGCCTTTGCGGCCGCGCGGGACGTCGAGCTGACGTCGGTGGCGTGTCCGCGCTTCGTCGACTTCGTCGAGCGCGGGCTGACGAGCGGGCGCCAGATCCTGGGGCTCGCCCAGGGCTACCTGGAGCCGCTGCAGCGAGCCAAGGTCGACACCGTGGTGCTCGGGTGCACGCACTATCCGCTGCTCGCGGGGGTGCTGCAGATCGTCCTGGGTCCGGACGTCACGCTGGTCTCCAGCGCGGAGGAGACGGGCAAGGACGTCGTGCGGGTGCTGATGGCCGAAGGGCTCGCCCGTGAGCCGGGTGACCTCCCGCGCCCGCATCGGTTCCTGGCCACCGGCGATCCCGAGCCGTTCCGGCGCCTGGGCAGGCGGTTCCTCGGGCCGGAGATCGGTACGGTCGCGGCGCTGGACACGGTCGCGGCCGGCGTCGAGGGCACGCTGGCTCGGTAGCGGAAGGATCACCGGCGCACTGCCGACGTGAGCGTGACACCAGCGCTGTGTCGACCACCTGTTCAGTTGACCAACAGTGAGCGCATGCGAACGCCGAGCACTCTCCCACGCGCGCCGGCGCAACTCGCGCGCGGATTGCCGCGGCGGCCCGACGGTCGGCGTGCAGGATCGCCACGAGTAGCGTCGTGACCACACCGCACTCAGCCCTGCCGACCGATCCGAGGAGAGCCCAGGTGATCGACGTCCTGGCGCTCGCCACGGTCGTCGCGTGTGCGGCGCTGGCGGTGTTCGGGCTGGTCCTCGCGGCCCGGAACCGCCCGCCCGGGCGGGAGCTCAAGCGCGCGGCCGGCGCCGTCGTGGCGCTGCTGGCGGTCCAGGCGGTGATCGCCGCTGTGCGGGCATTCGGCGTCACGCTGCCGGAGCAGAGCACGTTCTTGATCTACCTCGCCGTGTCGGTGTGCGTGCTGCCGATCGCCACCCAGTTCGCCTACGCCGAGCCCACCCGCTGGGGTGGCGCCGTCGTCGCCGTGGGGGCGATCGCCACCCTCGTCGCCGTGCTGCGGCTGCAGGGCCTGTGGGTGCCCGGTGGCTGATCGACTGGGTCCGCGAGCAACCGCGACGGGCGCGGGACGGGTGCTCGTCGCCGTCTACGCGATCTTCGCGCTCTCCGCGACAGCCAGGGCGAGCGTCCAGATCGCCACGAAGTTCTCGCAGGCCCCGCTGGCCTACCTGCTCTCCGCGCTCGCCGGTCTGGTATACATCGTGGCCACCGTCGGACTCGCGAGCACCCGCCCGTGGGCGCGCCCGGTTGCGTGGGGCGCCGTGGCCTTCGAGCTCGTCGGCGTGCTCGTGGTCGGCACCCTGACGGTGCTCGACACCGGGGACTTCCCCGACGACACCGTGTGGTCCGCCTATGGCCGTGGCTACGGCTTCATCCCGCTCGTCTTGCCGCTGGTCGGGCTGTGGTGGCTGCACCGCACCCGGGGCCGGGCCCGATAGCGTGCCGCCGTGCGGCTGACCGTCCTCGGGTGCTCGGGCAGCGGTCCCGGGCCCACGTCACCGGCGTCGGGCTACCTCGTCAGCGCGGGGTCGGCGCGCCTGCTGCTCGACCTCGGCAACGGCAGCTTCGGGGCCCTCCAGCGCCACCTCGACCCGTGGGAGCTCGACGCGGTCGCGCTGTCGCACCTGCACCCCGACCACTGCGCGGACGTGTCGAGCCTGCTCGTGCACCGGCGATACCACCCGTACTCGCCGACGGACGCCGTCCGGCTGCCCGTCTACGCGCCCGCCGAGGCCATGCAGCGGCTGGCCGCCGCCTATGCCCCGTCCGCGGCCGAGCTCGCCACGACCGATCTCTCCGACACGTTCGACCTGCACGACCTCGCCGCGATCGACGCCGCGGAGGTGGCCGGCACTACGGTGCGGGCAGCCCGCGTCGACCATCCCTGCACGGCCTACGCGCTGCGGGTCGAGCACGAGGGCGCCAGCCTTGTCTACAGCGGCGACACCGGTCCCTGCCCGGGGCTGGTGGAGCTGGCCCGAGGCGCGGACGTCCTGCTGTGCGAAGCCACGTGGCCGCACACCGTGCCGGGTCTGTACACCGCGCCGCCGCCGGGCATCCACCTGTCGGGCCGGCAGGCCGGCGAGCACGCCGCGGCGGCCGGCGTCGGGCGCCTGCTGCTGACCCACGTCCCGGTGTGGTTCGACGGCGCCGCCCTGCTCGCCGAGGCCCGCGAGGTCTTCGACGGCCCGGCGGAGCTGGTGGCGCCGGACGCCTCCTACGACATCTGAGCTCGAGCGCTCAAGCGAGCCAGACGGCCTCGGACCCGGAGTGGCCGACCAGCACGACGATGCCGGTGACGACGAGACCGGCGATGGCGGCCAGCACGCCAAGCGCCAGCGTGATCCACCGCCAGATCGCCACGTTCCCGCCGGTCACGAGGGCATGTGCGGCCCCGGGGCCCTCCCATCCGACCAGCCGGTCTGCGCGGCGGCCGGCAAAGACCGTCGCCGCGAGCAGTACGAGGAAGATCAGCGCGGGGAAGAGCAGCGTCTCGGCCCGGTTCTCGTGCACCGCGACCAGTGGCGTGCCGCCGCCGAGTGCCTGCTTCAGCTGTTCGCCGGTCCGCACCGCGACCGGCACGGAGGCCACGCCGGCGGCAGCGAGCAACAGCACCCAGACACCGAGCTGGCGGCGCCACTGCGGGCGAGCGACGACGAGCAGGGTGCCGACCGCGGCGAGCGGTAGCAGCACCACCACGGCGTGGACGACGAGAGGATGGGCAGGGATCCCGTCGACGGTGAGCATGGGGCATTGAAGCGCAAGGCCCGGGTGGTGGTGGCGACCGGTCCCCCGATGGGCGGATGCCCACCGCCTACGCTGTGCCGGTGATGCGAGCAGATGGACGAGCTGACGACGAGCTACGCCCGGTCCGCCTCACCCGCGGGTTCCAGCAGCACCCGGCGGGCTCGGTGCTCGTCGAGTTCGGCGACACCAAGGTGCTGTGCGCGGCCAGCGTGAGCAACGGCGTGCCGCGGTGGCGCGCCGGCTCGGGCCTCGGCTGGGTCACCGCCGAGTACGCGATGCTGCCCTCGGCCACGCACACCCGGGGCGACCGAGAGTCGATCAAGGGCCGGGTCGGCGGCCGCACGCACGAGATCAGCCGGCTGATCGGCCGGTCGCTGCGCGCCTGCATCGACCTCGCCGCGCTCGGCGAGAACACGATCGCGCTGGACTGCGACGTCCTGCAGGCCGACGGAGGCACCCGCACCGCGGCGGTCACCGGGGCGTACGTCGCTCTCGCCGACGCGGTCACCTGGCTCGGCGCGCAGGGCCGGCTGGCCGATCCCAAACCGCTCTCGTGCCAGGTCGCCGCCGTCAGCGTCGGGGTGGTGGACGGGCGGGTGCGGCTGGACCTGCCCTACGCCGAGGACTCGCGCGCCGAGGTCGACGCCAACGTCGTCGCCACGAACACCGCAACGCTGATCGAGGTGCAGAGCACCGGAGAGGGCGCGACCTACACCCGCAGCACGCTCGACCGGATGCTCGACATGGCCCTGTCCGGCATCGCCGAGCTGGCTGCGGCGCAGTCTGCGGCGCTTGCCGACCCGCACCCCAAGCTCCCGCGTCCGGCCGCATGACCGACCTGCTGCTCGCCACGCGCAACCCCGCCAAGCTCGTCGAGCTGCGCCGGCTGCTCGACGCCGCCGACGTCGAGGGGATCCGGGTGCTGGGACTGACGGACGTGGCCGAGTTTCCGGAGGAACCCGAGACCGGGGCGACCTTCGCCGAGAACGCCCTGGCCAAGGCCCGCGACGCGGCAAAGGCGACCGGGCTCGCGGCGGTGGCCGACGACTCGGGGTTGACCGTCGACGCCCTCGCCGGCATGCCCGGCGTGCTCTCGGCGCGCTGGTCGGGACGGCACGGCGACGACCGCGCCAACCTGGAGCTGGTCCTCGCGCAGGTCGCCGACGTCCCCGACGAACGGCGCGGGGCGGCGTTCGTCTGTGCTGCGGCGCTGGTCGTCCCGGGCGGGGACGAGGTGGTCGTGCACGGTCGGTGGGCGGGCAACCTGGCCCGGGCCGCGCGGGGGACCAACGGCTTCGGCTACGACCCCGCGTTCGTCCCGGAGGGCGAGCACCGCACGTCGGCGGAGCTGGCGCCGCAGGAGAAGGACGCCCTCTCGCACCGCGGCCGGGCGATGCGCGCGCTGCTGCCCTACCTGCGGGGCCTGGCCTCGTCGTGAGCGTGCACCCCGCACGAGGGGAGTGCCGGCGGCGGGATTCGAACCCGCACTGTCCCGGTTCTAAGCCGAGCCTCTCTGCCAGTTGGAGTACGCCGGCCTCGTTCGCGCAGTCACGATACGGGCTACGGCCGTCTGACCACCGCGAGGTGGACGTGAGCGCCCTTCCGAGGTCGCGGAGGGGCGCTCACGTCCATCTCGCGGCCGGTCGACTCAGACCTTCAGGTCCTTCCGCAGCTTCGCGACGTGCCCCGTCGCCTTCACGTTGTACAACGCCTCCTCGATCTTCCCGTCCGCGTCGATCAGGAACGTCGAGCGGATGACGCCCGTCACCGTCTTGCCGTACATCTGCTTCTCCCCGAACGCACCCCAGGCCGTGAGCACCTGCTTGTCGGGGTCCGAGAGCAGGGGGAACGTGAGGGCCTCGGCGTCGCGGAACGCCGCCAGCTTGGCGGGCTTGTCCGGGGAGATCCCGACGACGTCGACGCCGGCGTCGTTGAGCTCGGCGAGGTTGTCGCGGAAGTCGCAGGCCTCCTTGGTGCAGCCCGGGGTACTCGCAGCCGGGTAGAAGTAGAGGATCACCCGGCGGCCGCGGAAGCCGGAGAGGGAGACCGGGTTGCCATCGGCGTCGGAGAGGGTGAAATCGGGAGCGGGGTCACCGGGCGCCAAGCGCGAGGGTGTGGTCATGGGTCCATCCTGGCAAGGGTCGGCGCGTGATCTACGGTGTGCCCCGGAACCGAGCAGGAGGAGGCGCCGTGACGCGTGACCCGGACACGATTCAGAGCGACATCGAGCGGAGCAGGGATGCCCTGGCCGGCAGCCTGGACGAGCTCACCGCCCGGACCAACCCGAAGAAGCTCGCCGACGACGGGCGGCAGGCCGCCTTGGCCAAGCTGGAAGACCCGAAGATCCGGTACGCGCTCATCGCCGTGGGGGCGCTGCTCGTGATCGCGCTGGTGCGCAGCATCTTCCGCTGAGCCCGCGCCGCAATTCGCGCGCAGCGTCGCAACCGGAGCGCCGCGCCACAGTTCGCGAACTGCCTCCGCTAACCGACCCGCGTCTCGGGATCGATCCGGGTGCGCAGACGATCCAGGGTCTGCGTGAGCAGCCGGGAGACGTGCATCTGGGAGATGCCCACCTCCTGCGCGATCTGCGTCTGGGTCATGTTGCCGAAGAACCGCAGCAGCACGATCGTCCGTTCGCGCGGCGCGAGGTCGGCCAGCGCGGGGCGCAGGGCCTGCCGGAAGTCGACGCGGTCCAGCTCGGCGTCCGCCCCGCCGACCAGCTCACCCACGGTCGCGCTGCCCTGCTCGGACGAGAGCATCTCGTCGAGCGACGAGCTGCGGTAGGCCTCCGAGGCCTCCAGGCCTTCCAGCACCTCCGACACCGGCACGCCCAGACGCTCGGCGATCTCGGTGGGCTTCGGCGCCCGACCAAGGCTCTGCGACAGCTCCGCGACGACCCCGTTGATGGACACGTGCATGTCCTTGAGCCGCCGAGGCACCCGCATGGACCAGCCCAGGTCGCGGAAGTGCCTGCGGACCTCCCCGCTGATCGTGGGCACGGCGAAGGAGAAGAAGTCGCGACCGCGCTCCGGCGAGAACCGGTCGACCGCGTTGATCAGCCCGACCGTCGCCACCTGCACGAGGTCGTCCAGCGGCTCCCCACGGTTCGAGAACCGGCGCGCGATGTGCTGCGCGACGGGCAGGAACCCGGTGACGAGCTCGGCGCGCAGGGCTTCACGGCGCGGATCCGCGGGTGCGGTGGCGGCGTACTCCTCCAGCAGCGGGATGAGGTGGCCGTACTCCGGGTCGGCCCGCGTCACCGGGGTACGTCGCCGGCGCTCTTGTCCAGCCGGATGCCCACGGTGGCGCGGTGCCCGTCGCCTGCGGGCTGGTGGAGCATTTCCACTTCGTCCGCAAGGGTCTGCAGCACCCGCCACCCGAACGTATCGGTGGACAGGACGATGTCGGGCTTTGCCGCCTCGACCTCGGCGTGCACCCGGATGCGCTCCGGCCGGACGAGGAAGCGGCATTGCAGCACCGACGAGGGGTCGGCCGCGTCGACGAGCGTCGCGCACGCCTCGTCCACGGCCATCCGCAGGTCGGAGATGGCGTCGAGGTCGAAGTCGGCGCGCGCGGCGAGATCGGAGACGACGGCGCGGATGGTCGGGATCAGCGCGGCGGTCGCCGACGTCCGCACCTCCACGGTGGACACCCCGTCGAGCGTTTCGGCGTCGGACACGCGGGCTGCTCTCCTTCCAGGTGCTTGATTGGTCGTCGGTGCTTGATTGGTCGTCGGTGCTTGATTGGTCGTCATAGTGCTACTCGTCCGGATGAGGAGCAACGTTGACCGCACCGGCGGCGTCGAGGGCCGAGCCTACGTCGCTGTGGGTGTCGACCAGCACGTCGGTCCCCGTGACCTGCAGCGGACGAGCGACCGCCCGTGAGGCGACGACCACGTGCAACCGCTGCGCCCGCTCCGCGGCCCGGCGCGCTCCGCGAACGAGCACGGCGAGCCCGCTCGAGGCCAGGAACGTCACCCCGCTCAGGTCGACGACGACGGTGCCGGCGGGTTCGCCCAGCGCAGCGTCGAACGCGCTCGTCAATCCGTCGTCCAGGCGCGAGGCGGTGATGCTGTCGACCTCGCCCGCGGCCCAGAGCAGCACGACCCCGCTGCGGGGGCGCGACACCGCCGTATCGAGGGGTGAGCCGGCCTCCCAGGCCGAGGCGGCGTCGGACACGGCCTCTCACCTCCGAAGGGCGGGCAGTTCTCAGCACGTCGATCCGCCTGGTGAAGCGCGGGGTCTGCGGTCAACCCTACCGACGTAGAGAGGCTCGTCACCCTCCGGGTAATCGTCAAGCACCGGTGTGCACCGGCTCGACGGCCGCCGCTGCGCCGCTCGACGCGGACCCCGAGACCCTCGTCGAGGCCGTCCTCGCGCGCGCCTGCCCAACCCGCTGCACGACGACGTGGCGTTGCTCGCGCTCCGTTCCGGATCCTGATACAGGGCGTCACCGCCGCTGCACGCACGACGACGACCGCTCACGGATTTGCGCTGGCCGTTCGGCGTACGGCGGCGCCGCAAGGGGCTTCCACTGTGCGGGATGCGGTTGGCTGTCTCGACCGGGGGACCAGCGCGTCAAGGGGGACGAGGAAAATGGTCGCGGTTTCGGACGCCGGCCTTGTGCCGCCTTGTGGCGTCCCGATTCCCGTCGACGAATCTGCAGACGACCGCGCCCGCATCGTCGCGGTCGCTGTCACCTCCACGGAGCTGCTGAGACCGGGGTCGGACCTCCTCCGGATGATCCAGGGCGCGGTGCACGTCGACCTCCTGCTGGCCTGCGAGGACGAGCCGGTGGCGGACCCGAGCCCGGTCGGGGTGTTGGGCAGCGCCAACCCGGACGCCGACGTCGTGGTCGACGAGAGGTCCGACGACGGAGACGATGCCGACGATCTCGAGCTCGACGACGCCGGGCGAGACGATGTCGAGCCGGACGAGCTGGACGACGTGCTCGTGGCGATCGACCTCCTCGGACTGTCGAACCTGCACGTGCACCGGCTGGGGTTGCGCTCCCCGCTCGGCACTGCCGCAGATGCGGACCTCGTCGCGGCGCTGAGCGAACTCGTGGGCTTCGACCCCGATCCCGGCGTCGTGTGCCTCGCCCCGGCGGCGCTGCCGGGCGACCCGGCCCGGTCTGCCGTCGACCGCGCCGCGCGGCGGATCGCGCAGGTCTACAGCCTGCCGCTCACGCGCTACGGGTGCCTGGAGCTGTCCGTCGTCGAAGACGCCTGAGAAGTCCAGCGGGTGCACGAAGGGCCGGTTCCGTTGCGGAACCGGCCCCTCGTGTGCGTCATGGTCGCCGCGCGGCCCGAACCGCGCGCTTCTCGTCCCAAGCTCAGCTCACGGCTGACAGGCCCCGCCGCTCGAGGATGATCCGGCGCTCGGCCTCGGCCAGGCCGCCCCACACGCCGAAGGGCTCCCGCGTCTGGAGCGCGAACTCCCGGCACAGATCCATCACGGGGCAGCGTTGGCAGACTTCCTTGGCGCGCGCCGTCCGACGCGCTCGCGACGGGTTGCGCTCTCCGTCGGGGTGGAAGAAGACGCCGCTGTCCATGCCCCGGCAGGCCCCGAGACGCTGCCACTGCCATGCATGGTCCATCGGGCCGGGAAGCCGGGAAACGTCGCTCATGTCGCGATCCACCTCGCTAAGTCCGTGGGCCCGCGTCGATCCGGGCAATCGCGCTCGACTTCCCGCGCCCGGAATCACACAAACGCTTCCTCTGCCGGACCAGTCCCCGATGGGTGCACGATCTCGCCGTTCAGTGGGGGTGTGCGCCGCCCGTTCGAGGCGCGGACCGACCACTGTGGAAACCGGTTGAACTGCGTCTCAGCAGGTGACGCACGTGACGCGCGTCACATCAAGCCGCATACCGCTGGGCGCTGGATGCCGACCTCTCGGCGAGCTGAGTGACTCAGATCACACTAGGTGGCGAGCAGTGCCTCGTCCAGCGTCGCGTGGATGTCGAAGAGCGGGATCAGTCCCGCGATCGTGAGCGGGCGCAGGACCCTGCGCGCCGTGCACGCCAGCCGCAGCTCTACGCCCGCCGCATGAGCGGCCTCGCGCACCTCGATGAGCACAGCGAGGCCGCTGGTGCCGAGGAAAGTCACTCCGTCCATACCCAGCACGACCAGCTCGATCCCGGACGAGGGCTCGAACTGCTCGAGCACCGCCGCACGCAGCTGCGGTGAGGTGAGCATGTCGACCTCACCACCGACGTCGATGACGATCTGCGACGGCGCAGGCCGGTTGATCGACAGGGTGATCTGGTCGTCGGCGTCGTCGCCTCGGCGGGCGGCGGACGACTCAACGGACGGGTTCGGGCGCGTGTCGGGCATCAGCAGACACCGTAGGGCCCCCGGTTCCGCGGTGCCACCGGGGGTCGGATTAGCTCACACGAGCCGGTGGTGACCGTCCGGGGTGCGGGCCGTGCGCCCAGCCCGCGCGAGCAACTCCAGCAGGGGAACCGCCACCCGACGGCTGGTGCCCAGCGCCTGCCGCGCGGCGCTCAGGGTGAAGTCGGTGCCCAGCCCGGCCAGCACCTCGACAGCGCGATCGTCCGCGCCGGGCAGCAGGACCACACCGTCCGCGAGACGCATCAGCTCGCCGCTGCGCACCAGCGCCGCGACCTGGCGGGGCCCGAGGCCGAGCGCGGCGAGCCGTGCGGCGTCGGGGGCCTGGAAGGGGTCGCGGGTGAGGTCGGTACGCAGTTGCTCGAGCGCGGCGCGGACCGCCGCGGGCGGCCCCCCGGAGGCGACGGCCGCGATCCGCCCGTCGCGCAGAGTGAGTCCGGCGGTGGCGTGCGACTCGGCGGCGGCCCCGGCGCCGTGCCGCAGCACCACCTCCACCAGCCGAGCATCGGGCAGCCCGAGCGCGCGGCGGGCGGCCTCGACGGGCAGCCCGGGATCGAGCGGGTCGTCGGCGTCGTGCTTGGCGACGGCCGTGGCCAGCCGAGTGCCGAGCGCAGTCGCCAGTTCGGGGTCGAGCACGATGCCCCCGGCGCCGGGCGCGCGCAGGGCGTAGGCGTCGAGGTCGGGCGCGGACACACCCATTGCGATCAGGTCGGCCCGCCGGGCGTGTCCGCGCCGGCGCAGCTCGCCGGCGGCGTCCGGTCCGTGCACGCCGACGAGCTCGGCGGCGCGCCGCGCGGCCGCTCCCCGCCGGCGCAGCGGAGGCGGCGCGACGTCGAGCACGGTCAGGCCGGCGGCCACGCGGCGCCGCCCGGGGTCGCGCAGCACGGCGCGGTCACCGATCCGCAGGGGCACCGGCTGCCGGAGCCGGAGCCGGACGACGTCGGCGCCGAGAGGCCGTACCCGCGCCTCGACCGCGGCCGAACCGACGTGCAGGGTGAGTTGCTCGGGAAACTCGGTCGGATCCGGCGCGGAACCGCGCACGCCGGCGAGCCGGACGTCGAGTTCCCTCGTGGGCAGCCACGCGCCGGGGGTGAGCAGGACATCCCCACGGGCAACGGCCTCCCGCGGCACCCCGCGCAGGTTCACGGCGACCCGCGCCACCCCCGTCACGCGCTCGCGTTGCGCCCCGAGGCTCTGCATCCCGCGTACGGTCACCCGCCGGGCGATGCCGTCCGCGGACATCAGCTCGAGCCCGTCATCAACACCGAGCCGTCCCGCGGGCAGCGTGCCGGTGACCACGGTTCCCGCACCGCGGATGGTGAAGGAGCGGTCGACCCAGAGCCGGACAGCTGCGCCGAGGTCGGGCACGGGCAAGGCGGCGACGAGATCGTCGAGCGCGACGCGCAGGGCGTCCATGTTCTGGCCGGTGGCGGCCGAGACGCAGACGGCGGGGATCTCCGCGAGCGGGGTCCCCCTGAGGTGGGCGCGGGCATCGTCGCGGGCCAGCTCGGGGTCGAGCAGGTCGCTGCGGGTGACGACGAGCAGGCCGTGGCGTACGCCGAGCGCGGTGAGCGCGTCGACGTGCTCGGCCGACTGCGGCATCCAGCCTTCGTCGGCCGCGACCACGAGCAGCACCGCCGGCACCGGACCGACGCCCGCGAGCATCGTCGTGACGAAGCGCTCGTGGCCCGGGACGTCGACGAACGCGACCTCGGCACCCGAGGCCAACGTCGTCCAGGCGAAGCCGAGATCGATGGTCATGCCGCGGCGGCGCTCCTCGGCCCAGCGGTCGGGCTCCATCCCGGTCAGCGCGCGGACCAGCGTCGACTTTCCGTGGTCGACATGGCCTGCGGTGGCTATGACCTGCATCGGGCGTCGGCTGCCAGCACAGCGGCGGTGAGGGCGTCGTCGGCGGCGGACGGCAGCGCACGCAGGTCGAGCAGGCATCGGCCGCGCTCGATGCGGCCGAGCACCGCGGGCGTGCCGGCGCGCAGGGCGGCGGCAAAGGATTCGGGCAGCGCCACGGCGGCGCTGGGGAGCGTGACGCCGGGAGCGCCGCCGCCGCCGACGGTGGCCGTCGAGTCGACCGCCTCTGCGGGGACATCGCGCGCGCGCAGCGTGCGAACCAGGTGGTGCGCCCGGCCGTACAGCGCAGCGGGATCGGCGTCGAGGCCCTCCTGTATCGGCGTGGCGGGACCGCGCAACGTCGCCTCCATCGCCGCCAGGGTGAGCTTGTCGACCCGCAGCGCGCGGGCCAGCGGGTGGCGACGCAGCCGGGCGACGAGCTCGGCGCCCTCGCCGTGGCCGCCGAACAGCAGACCGGCCTGGGGGCCGCCGAGGAGCTTGTCGCCCGACGCGGTGACCAGCGTGGCGCCGCCGGCCAGCGCCGTCGCAGCGTCGGGCTCGTCGGGCAGCAGCGGGTGCGGGGCGAGCAGGCCCGAGCCGATGTCGGCGACCACCGGTACCCCGAGGCCGCGCAGCTCGTGGACGTCGACGGAGCGGGTGAACCCGGTGACGACGAAGTTCGAGGGGTGCACCTTGAGGACGAAGGCGGTGTCCGGGCCGACGGCGGCGGCGTAGTCGGCGGGCGTGACGCGGTTCGTGGTGCCGACCTCGCGCAGTCGGGCGCCGGTGGCGGTGAGCAGCTCGGGGATGCGGAACCCGTCACCGATCTCGACCAGCTCGCCGCGGGCGATCACGATCTCCCGCCCGCGAGGCGCGTCAGCGGAGTGCGGCTCGGCGCCGCCGGCCAGCGCCGTCGCGACGAGGGCGAGCGCCGCCGCACCGTTGTTGACCAGCAGCGCCGCAGCTGCCTCGGGCACCGCCGCGAGCAGCGCCTCCGTGGTGCCGCGCCCGCGCGTGCCGCGGGTGCCGGTGCTCAGGTCCAACTCGACGTCGCACGTGCCGGCCGCGAGGTCGAGCGCCCGGCGGGCGGCGGCCGAAAGGGGTGCCCGGCCGAGGTTGGTGTGCAGCAGCACCCCGGTGGCGTTGAGCACGTGCCGCAGGCTCGTCGCCGTGTCCGGCAGCTCGCCGAGCACCGCGTCGACGACGGCCTCCGGTGCGATCTCCCCGCGCCGCACGCGCTCCTGCGCGGCGCCGACGGCCTGCTTGACCATCGTGCGGCCGAGCCGGGCGGCCGCGAGCGCGACCGACGGCTCGGCGAGCACCGCGTCGGTGCGCGGCACCCGCCGGCGGGGATCGGACGCGAGGGTCACCGAACGAGCGTACGGCGGGGGACGCGACGCGCGTGCCATCAGCCGCCGCCCGAACCGAGCGAAAGCGGCGTTCGCACGGTCTACCTTTGCCGACGCCGCTTTCGCTCGGGCAGGGCCGTAGGCTTGATCGGCATGACCGCCACCCCCGCCACCCGCCGCCTCACCGAGTTCAGCCACGGCGCCGGGTGTGCGTGCAAGCTCGCCCCCGGCCTGCTCGCCGACCTGTTGGAGACCCTTCCGGTGCCGGCCGCGCCGCAGCTGCTCGTCGGCACCGAGACCGGCGACGACGCGGCCGTCTGGCGGCTCGACGCCGACCGCGCACTGGTCGCGACCACGGACTTCTTCACCCCGCTCGTCGACGACGCCCGTACCTGGGGACGCATCGCCGCGCAGAACGCCGTGTCCGACGTCTACGCGATGGGCGGTCGGCCGCTCTTCGCGCTGAACCTCGTCGCCTGGCCGTCGTCCGAGCTGCCGACCTCCGTGCTCGCCGAGGTGCTCGCCGGTGGCGCGGAGATCGCCGCGGAGGGCGGTTTCGTCGTGGCGGGCGGGCACAGCGTGGACGACCCGGAGCCCAAGTACGGGCTCGCGGTCGTGGGCGAGGTGCACCCCGAGCGGGTGCTGCGCAACAGCGGGCTGCGCGACGGAGACGCGCTGGTGCTCACCAAGCCACTCGGGATCGGCATCACGACCACCGGCATCAAGCTCGGCGTGGCGCCGGAGGAGCTGGTGGCGCGCGCCATCGAGACGATGACGGCGAGCAACGCCGCAGCGTCGCGGGCCGCGGTGGCGGCGGGGGCGACCGGCTGCACGGACGTCACCGGGTTCGGGCTGCTCGGGCACCTGCGGAAAGCGGCTGCCGCGTCCGGTGTGGACGCGACGGTGGACGTGGCCGCCGTGCCGGTGCTGCCGGGGGTTCGCGCGCTCGCCGAGTCGGGGGTGCTCCCGGGCGGCAGCCGCCGCAACCGCGACTGGGTACAGCCGCACCTCGACGGCGGCGACGAGCTGGACGTCCTGCTGCTCGCCGACGCCCAGACCTCGGGCGGCCTCCTGTTCGGTGCGTCGCCCGAGCGGGCGCGCGCGGCGGTCGACGAGCTGGCGGGAGCCGGCGTGGCGGCGGCGGTGATCGGCGAGGTGCGCGCCGGAAGGGGGTGCATCACCCTCCGCTGAGCGTGATCGCTCGTTGAGTGTGCTCCCGGTTGGCGATCGCCGTTCGAGTGTCTCCAGCGTTGGTCAACGAGCAGTGAAGGCACGCAGACGGCGATCACCGGCGGCGATCACCAGCACTGCACGCACCCGAGCGACGATCACCCGGGCGGCCGCCGATACTGAGGGCAGGCCGAGGTCGCCGGCCCGGCTGCTCAGGCGCGCGAGCCGAGTGCCTCGGGAACTCCGTCAGCGACGTCGAACAGCGTCAGCAGTCCGGTGGCCTCCAGCGCCCGGATGACGATCCGGGACCCGCAGACCAGCCGCAGGGTGTGGCCGCGGGCATCAGCCGCGTCCTTCGCCGCGACCAGCACGGCCAGCCCGGCCGAGCCGAGGAACGTGACGTCGGACAGGTCCAGCACGAGCAGCGGCACAGTGGGGATGTGCTCGTCCAGCTGGGCCCGCAGGACGGGCGCCGTCAACGTGTCGATCTCGCCGACGACGTGCACGACCGTGGCGTCGGTGCCGTGCGTGACGACGTCGAAGCGGACGACCTCGCCGACGTCCCCGGCCTCGTCGGCCGGGTTGACGTGTGGGTCGGCATTCATGCGAACCGGGCTCCTCGACGGACCTTCACAAACTGCTCTCCTCTTGTGTCGCGACCGTGATCGCGACCGGACAACCCTACGACCGGGGTTCCTGGCCGGCAACAACGCCCCCCTGGAGCGGTTTGCCGCTGCTCAACCGGGGTACTGCCGCGATTCGGTCGGGTGGCCCGGCCGCCGAGGAGGTCGCCGTGCACCCCAGCCGGAGGCGCCGTGACGTCCGGGCGGACGTGCAGCGCATCGCCCACGTCCTGGCCGACCTGGAGTACCCGGCCGAGAAGTGGCGGGTCCTGGCCGAGGCCGACCACTACGGAGCTGACGCGCAGACCCGCGCGCAGCTATGGGCGCTGCCTGCCGGCCGCTACGAGGACCTGAACGGCGTGCTCGCCAGGCTCGGGCTGCCTCCCGACGGCGCCGTGGTGAGAAGCCCGGCGCGGGCCGCCCCGCCTGACCTGGTGCGGCAGCGCGACGGCGCCCGGCAGTACGACACGGTGCGCCGGCACGACGTCCTGCGGCAGCGCGAGGCACTGCGACAGCGCACGGTCGCCGCGCCGGCTGCCCGTCGGCGGCCCACCCACTAGTTGCAGGAAAGCCACCTTCACGCAACCACGTTGCATGAAGGTGGCTTTCCTGCAACGACGGACGCTGCAACGGCGGACGCTGCACGGCGGGAGCTCGAGGGGGAACGCGGGGATCAGCCGCCCTCGCGCAGCTCCCAGGGCGATCCGTAGGCCGTCAACAGGTCGAGGAACGGCACCGCGTCGAACGCCTCCGGCCCCAGCACGCCGACGCCCGACCACGCTCCCGCCGCGAGCAGCTCCAGCGCGACGACCGGGTTGATCGCGGTCTGCCACACCACGGCCTGGCTGCCGTACTCGCGCATCGACCAGGCGTTGTCGACCACGTGGTACAGGTAGACCTCACCCGGCGCGCCGTCCGTGCCCGTGCCGCGCACCCACAACCCCGCGCAGGTCTTCCCGGTCATGCGGTCGCCCAGCGTCGCGGGGTCGGGCAGGCAGGCGGCCACGGCCTCGCGCGGCGACACCTCGACAAAGCCGTCCGCGCTCCGCACCCGCACCGGCGTCGTCGCCGACAGCCCGAGCTCGTGCAGCGTCTTCAGCGTGCCGATCACCTTCTCGCCGAGCCCGTACTTGAACGTGACCCGCCGCGCTTCGATCCACCGCGGCATGAGGAGGACCTCCTCGTGCTCGACGTTCACGCACTCCAGCGGCCCGATGCCGGCGGGGAAGTCGAACACCTCCGGCTCGCTGAACGGTGGCGTGGTGAACCAGCCGCGGTCGCGCTCCCACACCACGGGCGGGTTGAGGCACTCTTCGATCAGCGTCCAGATCGAGAACGGGGGAGCGAACTCGTGGCCCTCGACGGTCAGGTTCGCGCCGTCGCGCACCCCGAGCTCGTCGATCGTCGAGAAGAGGTGGTCCGCGGCGTAGCGGGCGAAGACGTCCGACAGCCCCGGCTCGACCCCGATGCCCACCAGGGCGAGCAGGCCGGCCTCGCGCCACGCCGCGTCCAGGGCGAACTGCTCGTCGCCGAGCTTGACCCCCGTCTGCTCGTAGGGCGCCTCCGGGTGCGCCACGGACATCGACATGGCCATGTCGAGGTAGGTGGCCCCACCGGCCAGTGCGGCCCGGAAGAGCGGCATGACGAAGCGCGGGTCGGTGGCGTTGAGCAGCGCCCCCGCGCGGTGCTCGGCGAGCGCGGCCGCGACTGCGGCCGCGACTGCGGCCTCGTCGGAGGCGTCGAGCCGGATCGCGGTCAGCCGCGGGTCGTCGAGCCGGTCCACGACTGCCCGCGCGCGGTCGAGGTCGTAGTCGGCCACGACAAGCTGCTCCACGAAGTCGCGGCGGACGGCGATGGCCGCCGCTGCGCCGCCGACCCCGCCCGCACCCACCAGGAGGATTCGCACTACCCACTCCGACGCCGAGATGAATGATCAGGACGTACGGAACGTAGTGGTGAGACGCTTTGTGGGTGAGCGCCGGCCTGGGATAAACGCCTGATGACCAGCGAATCTCCCGCAGCCAGTGCCGCGGAAACCCCCTCGTCGGAGGTGGAGCTCAAGCACGGCGCGATCTCGTTCCTCGACGCGCTGGTGATCGGCCTCGCGTCCACGTCACCCGCCTACTCCCTGGCTGCGGTGATCGGGCCGATCGTGGCACTGATGGGGGTCTACGCCCCGGGGGTGCTGCTGGCGTCGTTCGTCCCGATGCTGCTCATCGCGTCCGCGTTCTACTTCCTGAACAAGGCCGACCAGGACTGTGGAACCACGTTCTCGTGGGTCACGCGGGCGATGGGTCCGTGGTTCGGCTGGATCGGCGGCTGGGCGATCGCCATGACGGGCGTCCTGGTGGTCGGCTCCCTCGCCGACACCGCCGTACGGTTCGGGCTGCTGACGGTCGGGCTCGACGACCTGGCCGAGAACACACCGGTGGTCGTGGTCTTCACCGTCGTGGTCATCGTGGTGATGGCGGCGATGTGCGTGATCGGCACCGACGTCTCGGTGCGGTTCCAGAACGCGCTGATCATCCTGCAGGTGCTGTCGCTGCTGGTCTTCGCGGGCGTGGCGATCGGGCGCGTGGTCGCCGGCACGAGCACGCTCGACGCCGTCACCCCGTCCCTCACCTGGCTCAATCCCTTCGCCGAAGGGGGCGCGGCCCTGACCGCCGGGCTGCTGCTGGGCGTGTTCACCTACTGGGGCTGGGAGTCCGCGGTCAACCTGACCGAGGAGACCGAGGACTCGGAGTCCGCGCCGGGGCGCGCCGCGATCCTCTCGACGGTCGTGCTGCTGGTCACCTACCTCGCGGTGGCCTACGCGGTGGTGTCCTACGCCGGGCCGGGCTTCCTCGCGGAGAACGAGGGCGAGGAAGAGCTGATCTTCGCGGTGCTCGGCGCGGAGGTTCTCGGCGGGGTGGGACTGGGTGCTCCTGCTGTCTGTGGCGACGTCCGCGCTCGCGTCGACGCAGACGACGATCATTCCGGCATCGCGCACCGGGCTCTCGATGGCCCGGCGGGCGGCGCTGCCGCTCGCGCTGGCCCGCATCCATCCGCGGTTCCGCACGCCCGACGTCTCCACCTGGCTGGTCGCGGGCATCGCCGCGGGCTGGTACGTCCTGGCCAACCTCATCAGCGAGAACGCGCTCCTGGACTCCATCACGGCGCTGTCGCTGCTCATCGCCTTCTACTACGCGCTCACCGGCGTCGCCTGCGCCGTCTACTACCGCCGCCAGCTGCGGCGCAGCGTCAAGAACCTGCTGCTCATCGGTGTCGGCCCGGTCGTCGGCGCGGTCCTGCTGTTCTGGCTGTTGCTCCGGTCGGT
>JAQSWF010000196.1 GCA_029266775.1 Pseudonocardia sp. | reverse complement strand
GCCGGGCTCTTCAGGTCGTCGACCTCGATCACGATCACGATCCACCCGCGGCGCTCGAGATCACGGATGCGCGCCTCGTCGACCTTCTTCCGCCCGGCGTGGGCCGCGTACCCGTTGTACTCGATCGCGATTCGCAGCGACCGCCAGCCCAGGTCGACCCAGTACAGCGGCCGGCCGTCGACGTCATGCACCGACACGTTGGCCTCCGGCACCGGGAACCCCAGATCGACGACCAACCACAGCAGCCAGCTCTCGGCGGGAGATGCGGCGCGACCCGTGGCGAGATCGACCAGCCGTCGACCGATCCGCGTGCCGCGCGGATCCGGCCTGTCCTGCACCCGCTCGCGCAGGCGTCGTCGAAACATCGGTCGATCGATCTCGTCGAATCGCGCGAACGCCTCGTCGAGCACGGCGAGCGCGTCCGGTGGGCTCAGGGTGCATGCCAGGTCGGAGACGACGCGCTCCAGACAGAGGACGGGTAGGCCGTGGCGCTCTTCCCGGTCGTCCTCGAGGCCTGACGCGTTGTGGATGATGATGCCCGCTCGCCGCCGGGCGTGGGTGTCGTAGGGCACCACAAGGTGTATGTCGGGGCGAGAGCTGTCAGGCCGTGGAGATAGGCCGCGGACGGGCCGGCGATGATTGCCTTGCGGACCGCGAGACAGGCTGCGGCGAGAAGGGTGAGGGGTTCGGTTGCGCGGGCCGGGTCGACGAGCACCCCCGGCCACCAGCAGGTGGACCTCACCTGCGCGCAGTGCAGTTCGCACGTGACGGCGGCCGACCACCGCGACGACGTCTCGCTGCCGACGGGCGCCGGCGTTTCCCAAGTCGATGAAGGACATAGGCAGCACAGTGGTGTCGGGACCCGTGGCGCCGTGGGCGATCGGGACAAGCTGTGGACAACTCGGGCCTCACAGCGGCGACGGTTCACAGTCGTGAACGATGTCCTGCCGCTCGCCCACGAGATCTGGTCGACTCGCGTGCCAGATTCGGGCGACTCGCGCGCCAACTCGTAGCGACTCGCGCGGTCACGGGCCGAGGAGCGCGTCGAGGTGGGGGCTGGCAAAGCGGCGGTCGGGATCGAGGCGGTCGCGGACGCGACGGAAGTCGGGGGCTCGCGAGTAGGCGGCATCGACATCCGGCGCGGTCCAGTCGTGGCGAGTGGCCCAGTGAGGGCGCCCGTCGACGTCTCCGAGCACCGACGCCACCAGCCCGAACAGCGGCTCGAAAGCCGTGCCGCGGCGAGCCCGCACCGCCACCCATGCCGTCGCTCTGCCATACGCCGGATGGAGCCAGCCCGTCTCAGGGGCGCCGACGCGCACGAGCACCGGCATGCGCGGCACGAGATCTCGCGCAGCGGTGGCGGCGGCGAGCTCGCGCAGCGCGTGCCCCAGCGCCTCGCGCGGCACCGCCCACTCGCTGACCTCGGCGCGCACCGGCCGCTCGGCCACCAGCACCCGGTACGCCGGACCGGTGGTCGACCCGCTCCACCGGCTTGCCGACCGCCGGAGAGCCGGGGCCAGTCGGGGCACGACGCGGCTCAACGCGTGCGCCGAGCCCACCGCCGCGCCGACGGCCGCCGCCGACCCGACCGCCACCGCCCGCCCCGCAACACCGCGTTCCGGCTCGTCCGGGTCGTCCTCCACCGGGTTCGCCCACTTGGCCATCGCTTGTCCGTCGGGGAAAACCTCCAGCTCGGTCCAGACGTGCGTCTCGAAAAACCCCTCGTCGAGCAACTCGTCGAGCGCTCGCAGCTCCTCGCCGGCCATCATGATTCGCTCTGGCCCGATGGCCAGGTCCACCTCGGTGAGCACGCCCAGCGCGCCAAGGCCGGTGCGGACGGCATCGAGGTCGGGTCCGTCGATGCGACGCAGCTCGCCGGCGCCGTCGACCAGCCGCACCCCTTCGACCAGCGACGACAGTGAGCCGACAGATGCGCCGCTGCCGTGGGTGCCGCTGCTGACGGCGCCGCCCACCGTCACCCCGTCGCCGCGCGGCACGGCCGCGAGCGCGTGGCCACGTCGCGACAACTCCGGCAGCAGGTCCTGCAGCCTCTCCCCGGCGCGCACGCGCACGCGGTCGCGACCGAACGCGACCACGCCGGTCAGCGCGGACAGATCGAGCTGCACCTCGTCGGTGACGGCGAGCGGGCTCCACGACCAGCGTGCCCCGACCGGGCGAATCCGCTGCCCCCGGTTGGCGGCGCGAAGGACCGCGGCCACCACTCCCGCCTCGTCGAGCGGGCGGTCGGTGGCCCGCGGGCGGCTCTGCTGACCTCCGGACCAGTTGGTCCACACGGGCGCGAGCCTATGTCGGCGGCGCTGCGGAGGCAGAGGTGGACACACGCGGGGGGTACGACCAGCGTCGACTCACGCGCCAGTTTGTAGCGACTCGCGCGCCAGTTTGTAGCGACTCGCGCGCCGGTTTGTAGCGACTCGCGCGCGAGTTGGCGCGTCAGGGGTGGAGGCGGGCGGCGACCTCGCGGAGCTCGTGAGTCGTCGTGGCGCGGTCGACGCGGGTGGGCTCGCCGTCGGCCAGCACCTGATCGCCGGCCACCCACACGTCGCGCACCAACCGGGCCCCGCCGGCCCACACCAGGTTCGACAGGAGCTGCGCATCGTCCGCCGGGTCGACGAACGTCGCGTCGGCGAGGTCGAGGTGCACCAGGTCCGCCCACCGGCCGGGTTCGAGTGCGCCGAGGTCGTCGCGGTCGATCGCGGCCGCCCCGTCCCGCGTCGCCATCAGCAGCAGCTCCGCCGCGGTCAGCGCCGCTGCGTCCCCGCTCCTCACCCGCGCGAAGTAGCCGGCGAGCCGCGCCTGGGCCCACAGGTCCAGGTCGTCGCCCGACGCCGGACCGTCCGTGCCCAGCCCCACCCGCACCCCGGCCCGCCGCAGCGCCGTCACCCGCGCGACGCCCGCCGCGAGCTTCGCGTTCGACCCGGGACAGTGCGCGACCGCTGTCCCGCGCGCGCCGAGCAGCGCGATGTCGGCGTCGCTCAGCTGCGCCCCGTGTGCGGCCAGGACGCGACCCTCGAGCACCCCCAGCCGGTCCAGGAACGCTGGGACAGAGCCGTGCTCGGCCCTCAGTGCCGCGTCTTCCTCCGCCGTCTCGGCCAGGTGCAGGTGCAGGAGCGCGCCGCGCTCCCGGGCGTGCTCGGCCACGGACTCCAGCGCCTCGGCCGGCAACGTGTACGCAGCGTGCGGCCCGTAGCCGAGCTCGACCCGCTCGCCCGGCCCGAACCGGAGGCCGCGGGCGTCGATGCGCCGCGACACCCCGTTGCGCATCGCCTCCCAGCTGCCCAGCCGGTCCCAGCCGGGTGCCGCGATGATTCCCGGGGTCAGCAGCACGCGCGTCCCCACGGCCAGCACCGCGTCGATCACGGCGTCGGTGAAGAAGTACATCTCGACGCTCGTGGTCGTGCCGGTGCGCAGCAGCTCGACGCAGCCCGCCGCCATGCCCACGCGCACGTCGGACGCCGTCAGCCGGCCCTCGGCGGGCCACATCACCTCGTGCAGCCAGCGCAGCAGCGGCAGGTCGCCTCCCATGCCGCGCAGCAGCAGCATCGGGGTGTGGCAGTGCGTGTTGACCAGGCCGGGGAGCAGGAGTCCGGGCAGGGCCCGCACGGGACCCGGCGCCGGCGGCGCCTCGGCCACCGGCCCCACCCAGATGATCCGCCCGTCGGCGATGTCGACGGCAGCGTTGCGGAGAACGGAGCAGGCGGGGTCGCACGGGAGCACCACCGGCGCCGTGAACCGCCCGCCCGTCACCGCCGCGGGTCGAGCAGCGACCGCAGCGAGCGGAACGGCGGCAGCCACGCGCCGGCGTCGGGCAGCGTCTCCAGCGTCATCCGCGGCAGCGGCTCGCGGAACACGCCGTCGATGTCTTCCAGGTCCACGAACTCGATGACCTCGGAGCTCAGCGCGAAGTTCGCGTACTCACGGAACCCGATGACCGTGACCGGGACGTCCTTGCCGACGAGCTCCTCGAGCGGCTCACGGAACGCGCGCCCGTCCCCGGACGCGACCACCACGTGCGACAGGCCGCCCTCCTCCGCCCGCAGGCGGATGTGGGCGAGCATGTCCTCGTCGACGTCGCTGTCGTCGGTAACCTTCGGCTTCGCGAACACGGCAAACCCGACGTTGCGCAGCGCCTCCACCCATGGCCGCACGACGTCCGTGCTGCCCGGCACGACATTCGTGAACACGGTCGCCTCGGCGAGCCCGTCTTGGCCGGCCACCTCCAGCAACCACCGGCCGATCGCGTCGAACCTCGGCCGGAAGGCCGACGTCGGGCGCGCCCCGAGCAGCGAACCGAGGCTCATGTCCATGTTCGGCGCGTCCCAGACCAACAGCACGCGGTCCGGCCGCTCCGGTGCCGCTGCGGTCATGCAGGAGGCGGGTTGGGCGTCATGCGACGACAGTAGACGAGGTCACGCACCTCGCGGCCCTCGGCAACGGCACGGCGTTCGAACTTCGTCACCGGCCGCCACGACGGCCGTGGCGTCCAGCCGTCCGCGGCCGGCGAGGTGTTCGCCAGCAGCGGTTCTGCGGTGCAGACCGCCCGCATCTGCGCGGCGTAGTCGGCCCAGTCGGTGGCCAGGTGCAGGGTCGCTCCGGGGGCGAGACGCGAGGTCACCAACGCCACGAACTCCGGTTGCACCAGCCGTCGCTTGCGGTGGCGGCGCTTGGGCCACGGGTCGGGGAAGAAGATCCGGACGCCGGCGAGCGAGGCGTCGGGCACCCGCTCGCGTAGCAGCTCGACGGCGTCGCCGCGCAGCAGCCGCAGGTTGGTCACCGCGGTCTCCTCGATCCGCATGAGCAGCCGCGCCAGGCCCGGTTCGAACACCTCGACGGCGAGGTGGTCCGTATCGGGCTCGGCGGAGGCGAGCGCGGCGGTCGACTCACCGGTGCCCGGTCCGATCTCGAGCACGAGCGGCGCGGTGCGGCCGAACCAGGCAGGCGGGTCGTAACGCACCGCGCCCGTCAGGACGTCGGCGACGTCGACTCCGAAGCGCGACCACAGCCGCGCCCAGGCGTGGGCCTGACCCTCCGTGAGCCGGTTGCGCTGGTGGACGAAGCTGGTGACCCGACGGCGCGGCTCGTCAGGCACAACGCGCCTGGTACGGCTCCGCGACCGCCACAACGGCCGGTGGCCGCGCACCGGTCCGAGGTCGCACGGCTGCAGCGGAGGCAGCCCCGCGCGCGAAGCCCGCGATCGTGCAGAGGAGCGCGGTGACGATGGCGGCGGCCGACGCCGGCCGTCCCGCCGACAGCTCTCGGATGACGGCGCGCGGCAGGATGCGGGTCACGTAGGTCCGCTCG
This sequence comes from Pseudonocardia sp., assembly GCA_029266775.1. Taxonomy (GTDB): domain Bacteria; phylum Actinomycetota; class Actinomycetes; order Mycobacteriales; family Pseudonocardiaceae; genus Pseudonocardia. Next base: position 1,111 of record JAQSWF010000196.1, on the reverse strand, counting down.
GTGGACAGCGCGGCATCCGTGCCGACGCGCCGCGCCACCGTGGCCTTGGACAACCCTTCCGACCAGCTCCGGCGGCGAAGGTAGGCCCAGCCGGTGCGGTCCGGGCTCACCCGGTGATCGACCTTGGCTGCCGGCTCCAGGACGATGCGAGCCGCCTGGCCCATACGCCGGTAGGCCTGCCGCAGCCGGATGCAGAACTCCGTCTCCTCGCACCCCAGCGGAGTGCGCCCGACGCGGCCCAGGTCTTCGGCGAAGCCGCCGACGTGCGCGAACGCCTCGCGGCGCACCGACATGCTGCAGCCCATCAGATTGCGCACCTCGGCACGTCCGCTCGACTGGCCCGCATAAGTGCACCCGACGATCCAGTCCAGCTCGCCGCTCGCGGCCGAGCCGCTCGCGGGGAGGGTGCCGGGGCGCCTCCGCGGCCAGCGCGGATACGCCGCCCCGCCGACCGCGACCACGTCCGGGTCGGCGTATGGCGTGAGCAGCGCGCGAAGCCATCCCGGTCGGGCGGCCGCGTCGTCGTCGAGGAAGACGACGACCTCGCCGGACGCTGCGGACACCGCGGTGTTCCGGCCCCCGGACAGTCCTCGCCGACCTGCGTTGCGCAGCACGCGGACGTGCCGGGGAAGCGCGCGCCGGGCGCGGGCGAGGAGCGCGGGGTTGTGGTCGACGACGACGATGACCTCGGCGGCGACGTCCTGTGCGCGCACCGACTCCACCGCCGCGACGGTATCGGCCCATCGCTCGTGCGTGTAGGTGCAGATCACCACGCTCGCGCCCGGGAGGCGAGTCACGGGCGCACCGGTCACGCCCGGACCACGCCGAGATGCAGGGGGAGCTCGGACCGCGAGAGCCGCGCGGCGCGCCGGTGCTCGGCGAACAGGGTGCGCAGGACGCGCGCTCCGTCGGCGAAAGTCCGCAGGTTCGTCCGACCGTAGAGGCGGCGGCGCTCGACCGAGGCGACCTCGGTGATCCTCAGCCCGGCCGCGGCCACCCGGCAGGTGAGCAGCGTTTCGATCTCGAAGCCGTCGCCCCAGGTCATGTCGGGGCCGGGTCGGGTGTGATCGGGCAGCTGCAGCGCAGGCAGCAGGTCGGCCCAGAACGCGTT
>JAQSWF010000195.1 GCA_029266775.1 Pseudonocardia sp. | reverse complement strand
ATGGACGTCGACGAGACGCGCAAGCGCATCTCGTTGACCCTGCGGCTCGACGACGAAGCGGGCGCGCCGGCGAAGCCCGACCGGACTGGGCCCGGCGGTCAGCGCGCAACCGATCGGAAGAGCCGCGGCGGCCGGCAGGGCGGCCAGCCCGGGCGGGGTGATCGCGCCCGCGGCTCGGCACCAGCACCAGGCGGCGCGATGGCGGACGCGCTGCGGTGCGCCGGCTTCGACCCCGGTAAAGGGGACGGGCGGCGTTGATCGCCTTCTTGGCGGGCACAGGCGAGTGTGGCACCGTGCGCGCGTGTCCACGGCTGAGCCGGCAGCACGACGATGCGCTCGCCGACCCGGCACTCACCGAACCCGGCGAATCCGGATCGGGCCCCGCGCCGCGCGCGGATCGACGACCCGCCCGCCCTGCACGACCCACCTCGCCGCGGTCGACGAGACGGTGGGCCGCTCGGCGCGTCGGCTCCATCAGCTCGCGCCAGCCCCGTGGGTCCACCCGCCGCGCCGCCTCGGATGGGCAGATCGTGGCAGCGTCGGCACGGGCGGCGAGCAGCTCACGAATGGCCGACTCGAGCGCGCAATCGAGCCGCTCGACGGACCCGCTGCGCGCCGGCTGCACCACGCCATCCTCGCTCGTTGCGCGCGCCGTCACCACGCGACCACCGGCTGTGCCGTAACGCAGGCGCAAGCCCACCGCGACCCACCGGTAATCCCATCCCCGGACGATCTCCCCTTCGAGGCAGTGGTGGAGGTGGCGTGCGCACGACCGGTCAGGGCGCTCCGCGCGGCCTCCGGCGGTCCCGCTGGCGCGGCCCCGCGACGACGCTGGCTGCCTTCGCGCTCCTGGTCGTGGCCTGGGAGCTGGTCAAGGTCCTCGTTCCGGACGACGGCGTGACGATCGGGGGCGTCCGCGTGTTGCCCCGGACCTCCGATGCCGCGATGCCGCACGTCTGGACGGTGGTCGGTCGACTGTTCGACCCCGAGGTGGCCGGTGCGGCCGAGCCGCGGTCGATCGGTGCGGCGGTGGCCGCCGGCGCGCTGTTCACCTTGCGCCTCTCACTGGGCGGGCTCATCCTCGGCGGCGTGCTCGGCGTGCTGCTGGCCGTCGTCATGCAGCGGTCGGGCCTGGTGGAGCGGATGGTGCTGCCCTACGTGATCGCCTCCCAGACGGTGCCGCTGATCGCCATTGCCCCGCTCGTCGCGGGCTGGGGCGGGAAGATCGCGGTGTTCGGGCAGCCGTGGGAACCCTGGGCGAGCGTGATGGTGATCGCCGCCTACCTCGCGTTCTTCCCGATCGCGGTGGGGATGCTGCGCGGCCTCAACTCCCCTGCGCGTGCGGACGTCGAGCTGTTCCGGGCGCTGGCCTGCGGCTGGTGGACGACCCTGGTGCGGCTGCGGCTGCCCGCCTCGGTGCCCTACCTCATCCCCGCGCTGCGGCTCGCGGCCGCCGCCGCGGTGATCGGCGCGATCGTCGCGGAGATCTCCACCGGCACCCGCGGCGGGATCGGCCGGCTGATCATCGAGTACGCGCAGTCCGCGACGGGTGACCCCTCGCGGATGTACACCGCCATCCTCGGCGCGGCCGTCCTCGGGCTCGTCGCGGCCGGCGCGGTCGGGCTGCTCGACCTCGCGCTCGTCCGCTACCGGAGCGCCTCCCGATGACCGGGACGTCGCGTACCGATCGGGCCGCCGCCGTGGAGCTCGTGGGCGTCGACAAGACCTTTCCGGCCGCCGGCGGCGGAGCGGTTCAGGCCCTGACCGGGGTTGAGCTGCGGCTGGGCCCCGGGGAGTTCGTCTCGCTGATCGGCCCTTCGGGCTGCGGCAAGTCGACCCTGCTGCGCGTCGTCGCCGACCTCGAGCAGCCCACGGCCGGCACGGTGCTTGTCGGGGGCAAATCCGCCCGGCAGGCCCGGCTCGACCAGGACTACGGAATCGCCTTCCAGCAGGCCGGGCTGTTGGAGTGGCGCACGGTGGCGGAGAACGTCGAGCTTCCGCTGCACGTGCACGGCGTCGCGAAGGCCGAGCGCCGGGCCCGCGCCGCGGACCTGCTGGCGCTGGTCGGCCTCGCCGACTTCGCGGCGCACCGGCCCAGCCAGCTCTCCGGGGGCATGCAGCAGCGCGTCGCGATCGCCCGCTCGCTGGCCACGCGCCCGAAGCTGCTGCTGATGGACGAGCCGTTCGGCGCGCTCGACGAGATGACGCGCGAGCGCATGCAGGCCGAGCTGCTGCGGATCGTGGACGAGACCGCCGCCGCGGTCCTCTTCGTCACCCACTCCATCCCGGAGGCGGTGGTGCTGTCCGACCGCGTCGTCGTGATGTCGCCACGACCCGGGCGCATCACCGACGTCGTCGACGGCCGGCGGCCCCGGGGCACGGCTCCGGGCGGCGAGCTGTTCGACCCCGGCGACGTCGTCGACGCGGTGGACGGCGTCCGCGAGTCGGCTGCGTTCTTCGAGGCGGTCACCGAGGTCCGCGAGTCGCTGCGCAAGGGCAGCACCGTGAGCGGGCCGCTCACCGTCGACACAGCAGCGCCGCGAACGCGGCCGACGAGCGCCAGCGAGGAGGGCTCGTGAGCCGCGCGGCGCAGGTCTGGCCCCCGGTCGTGTTCGGGCTGGGGGCGCTGGTGCTGTGGGAGCTCGTCGTGCGCGCCACCGGGGTTCCGGAGTTCCTGCTCCCCGCGCCCAGCGCCATCGCGCAGCAGCTCGTTGCGGCGTTCGGCACCGTGGTCGCCACTGCGCTGGTGACCGGTGGGAACGCGCTGATCGGGCTGGTCGCAGGGTTCGTGCTCGGTGTGGGGCTGGCGCTGCTGGCGGCTCGGTCTCGGATGGTCTCGGAGCTGAGCACGCCACTGGTCAGCGCCGCGGCGGCCGTGCCGATCGTCGCGCTGGCCCCGGTGTTCACCACGATGTTCGGCTCCACGACGGAGCTGCCGCGACGGCTGGTGGTGACCGTCGTGGTCATCGTGCCGGTCTTCGTGTCCACGGCGCGGGGTCTGGCACAGGTCGCGCCGGTGCACCACGACCTCATGGCCGCGCTCGCCGCGTCGCCGGCACAGGTCTCGCGGTTCGTCCGGTTGCCCGGCGCCGTTCCCTACATCGTGACCGGCCTGAGGCTGGCCGCTCCCGCCGCGGTGATCGCCGCGATCGTCGCCGAGTACTTCGGCGGGCTGCAGAACGGCCTGGGCAGCCGCATCACCTCGGCGGCGGCGAACACCGCCTATGCGCGCGCCTGGGCGTTCGTCGTCGCGTCGATCGTGCTCGGCCTGCTGTTCTACCTCGCCGGCCTGCTCGCGGAGCGGGTCGTCGCCCGGACGTACGGCTACTAGGAACCCCGACCCTGGAGATGACGCATGAGACACCGGATCCGAACCGGGTTCGCCGCCGCCGCGGCGGTGCTGGCCCTCGGCCTCACGGCCTGCTCGACCACGCCGCAGGCACCCTCGGGCAGCGCACCGAGCGCGGCTGAAGGTGCGCTGACACCGGTCCGGCTGCAGCTTCAGTGGGTGACCCAGGGGCAGTTCGCAGGCTACTTCGCCGCCGTCGACCAGGGCTTCTACACCGACCGCGGCCTCGACGTGCAGATCCTCGAGGGCGGCGTCGACATCGTCCCGCAGACGGTTCTCGCCCAGGGCCAGGCGGACTACGCCATCGCGTGGGTGCCGAAGGCGCTGGCGTCCCGGGAGCAGGGCGCGGGCATCACCGACGTCGCGCAGATCTTCCAGCGCTCCGGGACCTACCAGGTCTCGTTCGCGGACAAGGCTGTCGCAGCCCCGGCCGACCTGCGCGGCAAGAAGGTGGGCAACTGGGGCTTCGGCAACGAGTTCGAGCTGTTCGCCGGCATGACGCAGGCCGGGGTCGCCCCGACGGATGTCACGCTCGTCCAGCAGCAGTTCGACATGCAGGCCCTGCTCAACGGTGAGATCGACGCCGCCCAGGCCATGTCGTACAACGAGTACGCCCAGGTGCTGGAGGCCACCAACCCCGCCACCGGCCAGCTCTACCAGCCCAGCGACTTCTCGGTGATCAACTGGAACGACGTCGGCACCGCCATGCTGCAGGACGCCATCTGGGCCAACACCGAGCGGCTGGCGGACCCCGCGTACCAGGACACCACCACGCGGTTCATCGCAGCGTCGCTGCAGGGCTGGGCGTACTGCCGGGACAACGTCGAATCGTGCCGTGACATCGTCGTCCGGGCTGGCTCGACGCTCGGCGCCAGCCACCAGCTCTGGCAGGTCAACGAGGTGAACAAGCTGATCTGGCCGTCGCCGGCGGCGGGCGCGGGCACGATCGAGCAGTCCGCCTGGGACCGGACGGTGCAGGTGGCGCTCGGGGCCAAGAACGCCGACGGCGCCACGGTCCTGACCAGGCAGCCCGACGCCGAGGCCTACACGAACGAGTACGTGACGAGGGCGCTCGACCTGCTGAAGGGCGAGGGCGTGGACGTCGTCGGCGCGAACTACACGCCCCAGGAGGTGACGCTCAACCCCGGCGGCGCCTGATCAGCCGCACCATTGCAGGAAAGCCACCTTCATGCAACGACGTTGCATGAAGGTGGCTTTCCTGCAATCGCGGCGTCGGGGGGCCGCGACGGGGTAACTCTGCGGGATGGCGAGCATCGGCTACTTCCTGTCCGGCGAGCAGTTCACCCCCGCAGAGATCGTCGACCAGGCGCGTCGCGCCGAGCAGGCGGGCTTCGAGCGGCTGTGGATCTCTGACCACTTCCATCCCTGGAACGACGCGCAGGGCCAGAGCCCGTTCGTCTGGGGCGTCATCGGGGCGCTGTCGCAGGTGACGCGGCTGCCGGTGTCGACCGGCGTCACCTGCCCCACGATCAGGATCCACCCAGCGATCATCGCTCAGGCCGCGGCGACGGCGGCCGTGCAGCTCGAGGGGCGGTTCGTGCTGGGTGTCGGCAGCGGGGAGGCGCTGAACGAGCACGTCCTCGGCGACCCGTGGCCGTCGGTCGGGGTGCGCCAGGACATGATGGAGGAGGCCGTCGACGTCATCCGGCTGCTGCACGAGGGCCGCATGATCAGCCACCACGGCACGTACTACGAGGTGCAAGAGGCCCGGATCTACACCCTGCCCGAGCAGCCGGTGCCGATCTACGTCTCGGCCTTCGGGCCGCAGGCCGCCGAGCTGGCCGGACGGATCGGCGACGGCATGTGCACCACGATGCCGGACGCCGAGCTCATCAAGATCTTCCGGGAGTCCGGTGGCGGCGACAAGCCCGTGCAGATCGGCACCAAGGTCAACTGGGGCCGGGACGCGGACGCCGCCCTCACCGAGGCCCACCGGCTGTGGGGCAACGAGGCCCTCCCCGGCCAGATCGCCCAGCTCCTGCCGCGGCCGCAGGACTTCGAGGACGTCATGTCGCTGGTGCCGAAGGAGATGATCGGCGACGCGATGACGTGCGGGCCGGACGTCGACAAGCACGTCGGGCAGCTGCAGCAGTTCATCGACGCGGGCGCCGACGAGGTCTACGTCCAGCAGATCGGGCCCGACTTCGAGGGGTTCTTCGCCGCGTACGAGAAGGACGTGCTCCCTGCGCTGCGCTGAGAGGGTCCTGGTCGACCCGCGCTCATGAGGGCCGGGTCGACCAGCACCCAGGTCGTCGGGCCGCCCGGCCGGGTCGCGTGGAATGATTGACGCTCAGCAAGACGTTGTGTGTGAGCAAGGCCCGCTGTCCGGCTCGAGTGCCACCTCATGTCCGTGGGCTTTCTCCGCGGGTGCGCCGTCCGTGCACCCGTCCCGTTGGACGAGAGATTGACGTGACACTGAACGATGCGGTCGTCGACCGCAGCCCCGAAACCGTGCCCGAGCCCACCTTCGCCGACCTCCCGCTCCGTCCCGAGCTGCAACGCGTCGTCGACGAGCTGGGATACACCGTTCCGACCCCGATCCAGATCGAAGCCGTCCCACCCTTGGTCGAGCACCGCGACCTCATCGGCCAGGCCGCGACGGGTACCGGGAAGACCGCGGCGTTCGCCCTTCCGATGCTCGAGCGGCTGGCTGACGAGCGCCCCGAGCGCTCCGGCGGCGCTGCTCCCTTCGGCCTTGTGCTGACGCCCACCCGCGAGCTGGCCCTGCAGGTCGCCGAGGCGATCACCACCTATGGTCGCTCGCTGGGGGCGCGCGTCCTCACCGTCTACGGCGGAGCTCCGGTCGGTCAGCAGCTGCGCGGGCTCTCCCAGGGCGTCGACGTGGTCGTCGCCACGCCCGGCCGCGCGATCGACCTGATGAACCGTGGCGCGCTCCGTCTGGACGACCTCGAAGTCGTCGTGCTCGACGAGGCCGACGAGATGCTCGACATGGGCTTCATCGAAGACATCGAGACGCTGCTCGAGGCCACCCCCGAGTCTCGGCAGGGCGTCCTGTTCTCGGCGACGATGCCGCAGCGCGTCGAGGATCTGGCTCGCACCTACTTGCGCGACCCCGTCACGGTGCGCATCGGCCGCGCCGAGGTGCCCGCGGGGGAGGCGCCGCTGGTCCGCCAGACGGCCTACCTCGTGCCCCGCTCGCACACCACGGCGGCACTGGGCCGGGTGCTGGAGGCCGAGCGACCCACCGCGGCGATCGTGTTCTGCCGGACGAGGCTGGACGTTGACGCGGTGACCGAGACGCTCACCGCCCGCGGCCTGCGAGCAGAGGCCCTGCACGGCGGCATGGACCAGGAGCACCGCTCCCGCGTCGTCGAGCGCCTCCGCAGCGGGCGCACGGAGCTGCTCGTCGCCACGGACGTCGCCGCGCGCGGCCTGGACATCGACCTGCTCACGCACGTCGTCAACCACGACGTGCCGCAGACGCCCGAGACCTACGTGCACCGGATCGGCCGCGTCGGCCGGGCGGGGCGCGA
>JAQSWF010000194.1 GCA_029266775.1 Pseudonocardia sp. | reverse complement strand
GCCGTGACTGCCGCGTCGCCGTGCCAGCCGTCGACGATCGCGCCGCAGTCGACCGACAGGAGGTCGCCCTCGGCGAGAACCTGGGTCGAGACCGGGATGCCGTGCACGATCTGCTCGTTCACCGACGTGCAGATCGACGCCGGGAAGCCGTGGTAGCCGAGGAACGACGGGGTGCCGCCGCCGTCCCGGATGACCTGCTCGGCCAGAGCGTCGAGCTCCGCGGTGCTCACGCCGGGCCGGGCGGCAGTGCATACCTCGGCCAGTGTGCGGGCGACGAGCGCGCCCGCCACCCGCATGGCGTCGATCTCGCCGGGCGTCTTCAGCTCGATGTCGCGTCCGCGCCACCGCGCGAGCACGGCCCGGACGCCGCGCGTCGCGCTCACCCCCGGCCGAGGGCGTCCAGCACGCGTGCGGTGATCTCGGGAACCGTCCCCACGGCGTCCACGCTCACCAGCTTGTCGTGGTAGTGCGCCAGCAGCGGGGCCGTCTCGTCCCGGTAGACCTTCTGCCGGTTGCGGATGACCTCTTCGGTGTCGTCGCTACGCCCGCGCCCGAGCAGCCGCTCGACGACGACGTCGTCCGCGACTGCGAACTCGACGACGGCGTCGAGCTCGAGGCCCGACTCGGCGAGCATCGCGTCGAGCGCCTCGGACTGCGGGATGGTCCGGGGGAAGCCGTCGAGGATGAAGCCCTTGCCGGCGTCCGGTTCGGCGAGGCGCGCCCGCACCATGCCGCACGTGACCGTGTCCGGGACGAGGTTCCCGGCGTCCATGTAGCGCTTGGCCTCGACGCCGAGTGGCGTCGCCGCGGCGAGGTTCGCCCGGAACAGGTCACCGGTCGAGATGTGCGGTACGTCGAGGTGCTCCGCCAGGCGTTCGGCCTGCGTGCCCTTGCCCGCACCCGGCGGACCCACCAGAACCAGTCGCACGTTCCCTCCACACCTTCACACCGACCCGGACAGCTCCGGCCACGGCCTGTCGCCTGAACGCTAGGCCACATCTGACGGATCATCCAGCCGCAGCACGTGCCCCGAGCGGCGCTCGCCCGGCAGGTCCTCCAGACGGTTTCTACCGCAAGAAGCCTTCGTAGTTGCGTTGCATCAGCTGGCTCTCGATCTGCTTGACCGTGTCCAGGCCGACCCCGACCATGATCAGCACAGCCGTGCCGCCGAACGGGAAGTTCTGGTTCTGCCCGCTGCCGGTGATGCCGAGAAAGAAGTTCGGCAGCACCGCGACGATGCCCAGGTACAGCGAGCCGGGAAGCGTGATGCGCGAGAGCACGTAGTTGAGGTACTCGGCTGTCGGCCGGCCCGGCCGGATGCCCGGGATGAACCCGCCGAACTTCTTCATCTCGTCCGCCCGCTCGTCCGGGTTGAACGTGATGCCCACGTAGAAGTACGTGAAGAAGATGATCAACGCGATGTACAGCAGGATGTGCAACCAGTTCGACTGGTCGACCAGGTAGGTCTGAACGAACCGCTGGAACGCCCCGCCCTCCGTGCCGGCCAGCCGCGAGATCAGGTCGGGCAGGTACAGCAGCGACGAACCGAAGATCACCGGAATGACGCCCGCCTGGTTGACCTTCAGCGGCAGGTACGTCGACGTGCCGCCGTACATCCGCCGGCCGACCATGCGCTTGGCGTACTGCACGGGGATGCGTCGCTGGCCCTGCTCGACGAACACGACACTGGCGATGATGGCCAGCCCGAACAGGCAGACCCCGGCGAACACCAGGCCGCCGGAGTTCTCGAGGATGTTGCGCCCCTCGGCCGGGATGCGGGCCGCGATCGAGGCGAAGATCAGCAGCGACATGCCGTTGCCGATGCCCCGCTCGGTGACCTGCTCGCCAAGCCACATGATCACCGACGTGCCGGCCGTCATCACGACGACGATGATCGACAAGTTGAAGATGCTGGAGTCGGGGATCACCGGCAGGGAGCAGTTGCCGAACAGCTGGCCGCGGTCGGCCAGCGCGACGATGCCGGTGGACTGCAGGATGGCCAGCGCGATCGTCAGGTAGCGCGTGTACTGGGTGAGCTTGTTCTGCCCCGACTGCCCTTCCTTCTTCAGCTGCTCGAAGCGCGGGATCACCACGGTCAGCAGCTGCACGATGATGCTGGCGGTGATGTAGGGCATGATGCCCAGCGCGAAGATCGACAGCTGGAGCAGCGCGCCGCCCGAAAACAGGTTGATCAGGGAGTAGACGCTGGAGTTCGCGCCTCCCTCGACCTGCCGGATGCACTCCTGCACGTTCGGGTAGGAGACCCCGGGTGACGGGATGGCGGCGCCGAGCCGGTAGACGGCGACGATGCCGAGCGTGAACAGGATCTTCTTCCGGAGGTCCGGCGTGGTCAGGGCCGACCGGAAAGCGCTGAGCACGGACATCCTCCTGTACTGGCCCGGGCCGCGGGCTCGCGCACCGGCACAGAAGCCGGCGCCCACCGTCGGATCCCGACGGCCCGACGGAACTCACGTGTCGGGCCGCTGAGCCCGACGTGCGGTAGCGACTCTAACAGCGGCGGACCGGCACCCCCCGCGTGGTTGGAGGAGTGCCGGCCCGTCACACGTGGCCGGGTGAGGAACTACAGCTCGGTGACCGACCCGCCGGCACTCGTGATCTTGTCACGGGCACTGCCCGAGAACGCGTGCGCCTGCACGGTGAGGACGATCCCGGTGAGGTCGCCAGCGCCCAGGACCTTGACCGGCTTGTTGCGCCGCACAGCACCGGCCGCGGCGAGCTCGTCCGGGCCCACCGTGCCGCCCTGCGGGAACAGCCTCGCGAGGTCGCCGACGTTCACGACCTGGAACTCCACCTTGAACGGATTGCGGAAGCCCTTGAGCTTGGGCAGCCGCATGTGCAGCGGCATCTGTCCGCCCTCGAAGCCAGGACGGACGCGCTTGCGGGCGCCCGTGCCCTTCGTGCCGCGACCGGCGGTCTTCCCCCCCTTGCCGCCCTCACCGCGACCCACGCGGGTCTTCGCGGTCTTGGCGCCGGGGGCCGGCCGCAGATCGTGGATCTTGATCGGCATCAGGGTGTCACCTCCTCCACGGTCACGAGGTGCCGGACCGTGTTGATCATGCCGCGCAGCTGCGGCGTGTCGTCGCGCTCGACGGACTGGCGGATCTTGCGCAGCCCGAGGGACTGCAGCGTGGCCCGCTGGTTCCGCTTACCGCCGATGGCGCTGCGCACCTGGGTGATTCTCAGTTTCGCCACGACGACGTCACCTCGCCCCCTGCGCCGCGGCCGCGCGGGCCCGCAGCATCTGCGGCGGGGCGACGTCCTCGAGCGGCAGGCCACGGCGGGCCGCGACCTCCTCGGGGCGCTGGATCTGCTTCAGCGCGGCCACCGTGGCGTGCACGATGTTGATCGCGTTGTCGCTGCCGAGTGACTTGCTGAGGACGTCGTGGATGCCGGCGCACTCCAGCACCGCACGCACCGGGCCACCGGCGATGACGCCGGTACCGGGGCTGGCCGGGCGCAGCATGACCACACCCGCGGCCGCCTCGCCCTGCACGCGGTGCACGATCGTGCCGCCGATGCGCGGGACGCGGAAGAAGTTCTTCTTCGCCTCCTCCACGCCCTTGGCGATCGCCGCCGGCACCTCCTTGGCCTTGCCGTAGCCGACGCCCACCAGGCCGTCGCCGTCACCGACGATCATGAGCGCGGTGAAGCTGAAGCGCCGGCCACCCTTGACGACCTTGGCCACGCGGTTGATCGTAACCAGACGCTCGATGTACGGGGTCTTGTCCTGGGCCGCCCCGCCACGGCCCCCGTCGCGGCGGTCCCGGCGGTCGCGGTTGTCGCCGCTGCCTCCGCCGGGGCCTCCGCCGTCACGCCGTGCACGTCCCGGCATCAGGCGTTCCCTTCCATCTTCTCGGTGTGAAACTGCATCAGAACTTCAGGCCGCCCTCGCGGGCGGCGTCGGCCAGCGCCGCGACGCGGCCGTGGTACAGGTAGCCACCCCGGTCGAACACCACGGCGGTGATCCCGGCATCGCGGGCCCGGCCGGCCAGCAGCGTGCCGACCTGGGCCGACTTGGTCTTCTTGTCGCCCTCCGCGGTGCGAAGGTCGGCCTCCAGGGTCGACGCCGAGGCGAGCGTGTGGCCGGCGACGTCGTCCACCAGCTGCGCCACGATATGGCGCGCGCTGCGGGTGACGACGAGGCGCGGCCGCTGCGCCGTGCCGCTGACCTTCTTGCGCAGGCGGGCGTGCCGGCGCACGCGGGCGCGGCGTCGCTCCAGGGCGACGCGCGAGGCCGTCCGCTTGCGCGCGTTCGCGGACAGTGTCGTGTCTGGCATAGTCACTTACCCGTCTTTCCGACCTTGCGCCGGACGACCTCGCCGGCGTACCGCACGCCCTTGCCCTTGTACGGCTCGGGCTTGCGGAGCTTGCGGATGTTCGCGGCCGTCTCGCCTACCAGCTGCTTGTCGATCCCCGACACCGAGAACCGCGTGGGTGTCTCGACGGCGAAGGTGACGCCGGCGGGCGGCTCGACGACGACCGGGTGGCTGAATCCGAGCGCGAACTCCAGGTTCGCGCCGCGGAGCGCGACGCGGTATCCCACGCCGACGATCTCCAGTCGCTTCTCGTAGCCGGCGGTCACCCCCGTGACGAGGTTCTGCACCAGCGAGCGGGACAGGCCGTGCATGGCCTTGCTGCGGCGGTCGTCGTCGGGACGGCGCAGCTGCAGCGTGCCGTCGTCCGCCCGGTCGATCGTGATCGGGTCGATGAGCGTGTGCGACAGGGTGCCCTTCGGCCCCTTCACGGTCACCGTCCGACCGTCGATCGCCACGTCCACCCCCGAGGGCACGGTGATCGGAAGCTTCCCGATGCGGGACATGCTGCTACCCCCTCACCAGACGTAGGCGAGGACTTCCCCGCCCACGCCGTTCTTCTTCGCCTGCCTGTCGGTCAGCAGGCCCTGCGACGTCGAGATGATCGCGATGCCGAGGCCGCCGAGCACGCGGGGCAGGTTGGTGGACTTGGCGTACACACGCAGGCCGGGCTTGGACACCCGCCGCACGCCGGCGATGCTGCGCTCCCGGTTGCGCCCGTACTTGAGCTCGACCACCAGGGCCTTGCCGACCTCGGCGTCTTCGGTGCGGTGCCCGGCGATGTAGCCCTCGCGCTGCAGGATCTCGGCGATCGAGACCTTGAGCTTCGAATGTGGCATCACGACCTGGTCGTGGTAGGCCGAGTTCGCGTTGCGCACACGCGTGAGCATGTCCGCGATCGGATCGGTCATGGTCATGGTGATCTGCTCTCCCGCCGCGGTTCCCTTTCAGGAGGGCCTGCGGCGATCAGGGGTGGCTACCAGCTGCTCTTGCTGACGCCCGGCAGCTCGCCGCGGTGCGCCATCTCGCGTACGCAGATGCGGCACAGCCCGAACTTGCGCAGCACGGCACGGGGCCGTCCGCACTTCTGGCATCGGTTGTAGGCGCGCACCGCGAACTTCGGCTTCCGGGCGGCCTTGATGACAAGGGCCTTCTTGGCCATCGCGGTCAGCTCTCTCTGAAGGGGAAGCCCAGTCGGCGCAGCAACGCCCGGCCTTCCTCGTCCGTGGTCGCCGTGGTGACGACCGTGATGTCCATGCCGCGCGGGCGGTCGATGGTGTCCGGGTTGATCTCGTGGAACATCGACTGCTCGTTCAGCCCGAACGTGTAGTTGCCACGGCCGTCGAACTGGTTCGGCGACAGCCCGCGGAAGTCGCGGATGCGGGGCAGCGCGATGGTCAGCAGCCGGTCCAGGAACTCCCACATGCGGTCATTGCGGAGGGTGACCTTTGCGCCGATCGGCATGCCCTCGCGCAGCTTGAACTGCGCGATGGACTTGGTCGCCCGACGGACGAGCGGCTTCTGGCCGGTGATGATGGCCAGGTCGCGGAGTGCACCGTCGATCAGCTTCGCGTCCCGGGCGGCGTCGCCGACGCCCATGTTGACGACGACCTTCACGACGCCGGGGATCTGCATGACGTTCGCGTAGCCGAACTGCTCCTGCAGCCCGGCCCGGATCTCGTCGCGGTAGCGCTGCCGCAGGCGCGGGGCCACGCGCGTCTCCGTCGTGGTCATGCCTACAGCTCCTTCCCGGTGCGCCGGGAGATCCGGACCCGCCTGCCGTCGTCCGTGACCTTCTTGCCCACCCGGGTCGGCTTGCCGTCCGAGTCGATCAGCATCACGTTGGAGATGTGGATCGGGGCCTCCTGGGTGACGATCCCGCCGGACTGCGCGCCCCGCTGGTTCTGCGTCACCCGGGTGTGCTTCTTGATCCGGTTGACGCCCTCGACCAGCACGCGGTCCCGGGCCGGGTAGGCCTGGATGACCTTGCCCCGGGCGCCCTTGTCCTTGCCGGCGATCACCAACACGGTGTCGCCCTTCTTGATCTTCATCAGCTACAACACCTCCGGCGCGAGGGAGATGATCTTCATGAACCGCTTGTCTCGCAG
>JAQSWF010000193.1 GCA_029266775.1 Pseudonocardia sp. | reverse complement strand
CGCCTGCTCGTGGTCGACGGAAGGCCGGCCGTCGAGGTACTGACGCCGCTGCAGCTCGACGACGGGCGCGTCGTCGTGGTCAACCGCGGCTACGTCCCGACCGTCCAGGGCCAGCAGGCGCCGGCCTACCCCGCTCCGCCGTCGGGCACCGCCACCGTGACCGGGCGCCTGCGCCTTGGCCACGCCGATCCGTCGAACCGACCCGCTGTCACCGGTCAGGGCGTCCCCCAGCTCTACGCCCCGGACTCGCGCGCCCTCGCCGCGCTCACCGGGCTGGAGCTCGTCCCCGGGTACCTCCAGCTCGTTCCGGACGCGCCCGGAGCACTCGGGCCGCTCGCCGTGGAGCCGCGGGTGGGCGGGGGCGCCCCCTTCACGAACTTCTCGTACGCCCTGCAGTGGCTGACGTTCGGGCTGATCGCGCTGGTTGCCCTCGGCTACTTCATCCGGCTGGAGGTACTCCAGCGCCGCGCCGGCCGGCGAGCGACGGGCGACGAAGCCGCGCAGGAGAGTGGGCCCGACGCGGGCGAGACGCCGCTCTCCGAGCGCTACGGCCGGCGGTGACGGCTGCGGCCGGGCGGTCGGCGCGCGACCGCACCGGGGCCGACACCGACCCCGATCCTGATCTCGGCGCGGTCCTCGACGCCGTGGGACCGCGGCTGCGGGCGCTGCGCCACCGGCGTGGGGTCACCCTCGCGGAGCTGCACGAGGTCACCGGGATCTCGGTGAGCACGCTCTCCCGGCTGGAGAGCGGCAGTCGCCGCCCGACGCTGGAACTGCTGCTGCCCCTGGCCCGGGTGCACGGCGTCCCGATCGACGAGCTCGTCGGCGCGCCGCAGACCGGCGACCCGCGCGTGCACCTCCGCCCGGTCCGCCGCCGCGGGATGACGATCATTCCCCTCACCCGCCGGCCCGGCAGCATGCAGGCCTACAAGCTGATCATGCCGCCGCGGCCGCCCGACGATTCCGAGCTCCGCAGCCACGAGGGCTACGAGTGGCTCTACGTCCTGAACGGCCGGCTGCGGCTGGTGCTCGGCGACCGGGACCTCCTCCTCGCCCCGGGCGAGGCCGCGTTCGACACGCACGTCCCGCACTGGTTGGGCAGCGCGGACGAGACGCCCGTCGAGCTGCTGGTGCTGTTCGGCAAGCAGGGCGAGCGCGCCCACCTTCGTGCCCGGTCCGGATCCGACTAGCGGTCACGCGAGGCGGCGGACGCGCAGCACGTTTTCGGGACGCGTCCCCGGCCGGCCCTCGGTGTCCGTGGCCGCCCGCTCGACGAGGTCCTCGAGCTCGACCTCCCACGCGTCCGCGTCGAGGTCGAGCGCGGCGAGCACGTCGGCCGTCGTGGGGAAGTGGACGCCCGCGGGCAGCTCGTGTGGCCATGAGGGCGGGCCGGCGTGCCCGATCACCAGCAGCAGGCCGCCGGGCGCGACGGCGGCAGCGGCCCGGCGCAGGATCGCTTCCCGCTCGCCCGCCTGCTCCACCGGCGAGTGCAGGTACTGGGCGCAGACGAGGTCGAACCGACCCTCGGGGAACGTCCGCGCCAGGTCGTGCTGCTGCCAGTCGATACCCTCGACGCCGGTGGCGGCGGCGTGCTTGACAGCTCGGCGGAGCGCGACTGTGGAGACGTCGGTGGCGGTGACCCGCCAGCCGCGTTGGGCCAGCCAGACGGCGTCCGCGCCCTCGGCGCAGCCCAGGTCCAGCGCCGTACCGGGCGCAAGCCCGTCGACCTCACGCACCAACAGCGCGTTCGGGTTGCCGGACCACACCGGACGCTCCCGGTAGAAGTCCTCCCAGAACTGCTGCGCACTCGTCACCGTCATCCGGCGATCGTGCACGCCATACCGCAGCAACGGCGAACTCCCTTGCCGATCCGGCACATCCCTGCCGCCGCCCTCACCGCGCGAGTCGCTACGAATTGGCGCGCGAGTTGACATGTTCTGGCTGGCTCGATTCAGCCAGAAAGCGTCGACTCATGTGCCCCTTTGTAGCGACTCGCGCGGGATGGGCGGCGATCGAGAGACGCTGTCCACACCGCCAGGAGCGCCGCCAGCCCCGCGGCCGCCGCGCCCACCAGCCGCGACAGCCGCGCCGCGCGCCGCAGATCTACCGGATCCGGTGGCGGACCGTCGCCGAGCCGCGGGCGCTCCTCCGCCCCGTGCGGGTACACCGTCCGTCCGCCCAGCGTGACTCCCAGCGCTCCCGCCGCCGCCGCTTCCACCGGGCCGGCGTTCGGGCTCGGGTGCGCCGGGGCGTCCCGCCGCCAGGTGAGCAGCGCGCTCCGCGGCGACCCGCCGACGGCCGGGGCAACGGCGGCGACCAGCAACGCGCACACCCGCGCGGGCACGAGGTTCACCAGGTCGTCTGACCGCGCGGCGGCCCACCCGAACCGCCGGTACCGCGGCGACCGGTGGCCAATCATGGCGTCCAAGGTGTTCACGGCGCGGTAGCCGAGCAAGCCGGGCACGCCGGCTACCGCGCCCCACAGCAGCGGCGCCACCACGGCGTCCGCTGTGTTCTCCGCCATCGACTCCGTCCCCGCTCGCGCCAGACCCGCTCGGTCCAGCGTCGCGGGGTCACGCCCGCACAGCGACGGCAGCCGGGTGCGGGCGGCGTCGAGATCGCCACGTTCGAGCTCCGCGGCCAGCGCCGTCCCCTCCCGGGCCAGCGACGCCCCGCCGAGCACAAGCCACGTCGCCGCCGCGGTCATCAGCGCACGAACGGGCGGGTGTTGGGTCGCGCGCTCCGCTGCCGCTCCGAGCAGCACCGTGCCGCCGACGAGGACGGCGACGTGCTCTACACCCGTCCACCGCCGGTCGGCGTACCGACGTCGCTCCAGGCCCTCGGCCAGCTGCCCGAACCCCGCAACGGGATGACCGCGGCGCGGATCACCCGATGCGGCATCGGCCGCGGCGCCCAGCAGCAGACCGGCGGCCCGAGCGACCGCGAGAGAGGGCACCCGGTGACGCTAGCCGTACCGCGCCCTCGTGTTCCGCTGCAGCATGCGTTGGTCGTCCCAGCTGCGCTTCACCGTGGAGACGGCCTCAGGGCCCGTCTGCATCGACGTCACGGGCGAGCCGTTGGTCGTGGAGCCGGCGCGCGTCGCTCGCGATGCGGTGCAGGCTGCACGGCCACCGCTCCCCCGGCCCCGACGCGCTGCGGCATCCGCTGCACCGGCCCAACCGGTCCGGGATGTGCGCGGCGAGCAGCCGTCGCCAGACCTCCGGCATACCGGCCATGACGTCGGCCATCGGGCCGACCGTCACTCCGTTTCCGGTTGCCTCGACCGGCCTTGCCTGCTCCGCCACGTCGTCCCCTCGCGCCGTGCCCCGGGGTGGCCCCGCACTGCACACCGGAACCCCTGTCCCCACCGGAACCCCCTGTCCACTGTGCACGAACGGCGCCGGTCTCGGCCAGGTACCCGCAGCCCGGTGTGAGCCAATCGAGGTGTTCTAACGGAGTGAACTCGCCGGGTCGGCTGGTCACCCCGCTGCGCCTCGCGGCCGGGCAGCTCGACCCGACGAATCTTGCCAGAGATCGTCTTGGGCAGGTCGGCGAACTCCAACCGCCGAATGCGCAGGTAGGGCGCCAGATTGTCCCGGGCGAACTCGAGGATTGACCGCGCGGTCTCCGTCGAGGGCTCGTGCCCGCGGCGAGGACGACGTACGCCGCCGGCACAGCCGGGCGCCCCGACAGTACCCATGTTCAGCCCCGCCCCTCGTCATAACAGACCCGCACCTCGGCCAGGTGAGCGCCCTGAGGGATCGGTCGGCGATTCGGCGGACCTCCGGTAGCGCTCCGCGTAGCGGCGTGCCGCCGCGTCGCGCTCCGGTGCCCTCGCGGCGTCGCGGACGGCCTGGGCGCACCCCCGCGGATAACCGGCCTTCAACGCCCTGTGCTCCGTCGACTCGTCGAGGAATGCGACGACGTAGATCAGCGCCACGAACACCCCGCCGCCGACCGCCAGCAGCCGGCACCCACAGCGGCCCTGGCACCACCAGCAGGACGACGACCGCCACCGGCAACGCCTGCACCAGCGACCGGAGGACCTGACGCCACCGCCAGCCCGGCGCGGTGAGGTCGCGTAGCACCCACTCCCGGCACCTCGGGGGCAGGCTCCCGCCCTGCGCGTACCACAGCCAGCGCAGGGGACCCGGACGAGCGGGGCGCTCGTCGATCACGCCTAGTCCGACGGCAGAGCCGGGTCGCGCTCGCCGCCGTGCGGGTAGGCCGGATCCGGTCCCGTTCCGCTGAGGTCGGCACCCCGGTCCCGCAGCTGCGTCTCGTCGGCCTCGGGGCCCGTCTGCGGGTCCTCGCGGATCTCGCTCGAGCCCTCGTCGGTCGCTCGGAAGTCGCGCGCGGCGTCCACGCTCGCGGGGTCGACGGTCGGGTCCCCTGCCAGCCGCTCCGCCGCGATCCCGTCGTCCAGCGGCGATTGCTCGTCGAATGCCAGGTCGCCACCATCCGCCCCGATCTCGACGATGTGCATCGCGGCTTCCTCCGCCGAGGCGGCACCGCCGGAAATGCCGACGTCGGCGGCGTCCATCGCGTCGCCGCGCTCGAGGGCCGCGCCCTGGTCCGGGTCGTACAGCCGCCCTGCCCGCCCGTCGTCTGCCACGAGATCCTCGGGCTCCTCGCGGGCAAGGCGCCGGTCGAGCGTGTCCGACTCGCGTTGTCCGGCGACGGTCACATCGTCGTCCTCCAGCACGTACGGCCGGTCCGGCGGCACGTAGCCGGCATCCATCCCGTCGCGGTCACCCGGAGGGCCCACCAGCGTCGCGCCCGTCTCCAGCTGGACCGCCGCGCCCAGATCCGGAGCCTCGGGCTGCTCCTCGTAGTCACGCTGCGCCATCAGGATGTTCCTCCGCGTCGTGGGATCGGTGTCGTCGAAGACCTACCCCGGTTACCGGAGCCGACACACCCCGGGCAGTCAGCCGGTGGCCGACACCGGGTCCTCAACCCGCCAGGTCGTGACCTGAACCCCGCCTCGGCGCCGCCCGCCGGTGTTGCGCGCCACCCCCAGGCATGTCTCGGTCCACAGGTTGAGCTGGATCTCCTTGGCCAGCAGGAGGTGGTTGTAGAGCAGGTTCGACAGCCGGTCGCCGGGCCGCGCCCACGACTCGATCTCGAACACCAGCTCCTCGGCCTCGCACCGCGCCCGGAACTCGATCTGCCCGGCCTCGAGGTGGCCCTCCAGCGTCGCGAGGCGGAACGACGTCGGGGTGCACCGCACCACCCGCACCGGCCCGTCCCAGGGGCCGGGCATCCGCACCACGTACTCGTCGTTGACCGCCATCCGACCGGGCGCGCCCTCGCTCTTGACGAACACCGCCGCGGCGGGCGCGGCCGTGTTGGGGTCGCCGGCGAGCTGGGCGACGACGTCCTCCGCGGTCGCCCGCGTGTCGACGACCCGGACCGAGTAGCGGCGATGCAGCAGCGCCCCGACGCCGTCGTCGACGCCCTGGATCCTGTCGCGGTCGACCCCGTCGGGCAGGGGCGGCGGCAGGTCCTGCGGACCCCCCTCCTCATCCCGCCGGCGCACCACCGTGGTGCGCCAGAGATAGCGCCAGGTCACCGTCAGGAGGCCGATCGGCCAGTACAGGACGATGCCGAGGCGTTGCCGAAGACTGCCCGGCCGGCGGCCGGAGCGGGCGCGTAGCAGCACGGACGGTCGGGTACCCGCCCCTTGTGATCACCACTCCTGACCTGCTGCGCCTCGCGCGCCGGCGCGCCGGCCTCCCGCTGCACGCGGCATCGATCGCGTCGATCGGGCTGTGCATCGGGCTGTGGATGCGGGCGAAGACGGTGGACCAGGAGGAGCGCGGCAACGCCGAGCGCCGCGCGCTGTTCGTCGGGCTCTGGCCGCCGATGCTGTGGCTGATCGGTGACGCCGCCGAGCGTGCGGCAGGCCGGGACCGGGCGTGAGCACTTCTCTCGTCTCGTTCGGCCGACCGGACGTCCCCGCAGCCCTCGCCGACCTGCATCAACGCGGTGTCAACTTCGACGAGCGCGACGCGCCGCCGCACGCCACCGAGGGGTGGCACCAGGACCGCGTGGTCGTCGACCTCGGGCACGAGCAGCCCGGCGAGCCCGTCCCCGGAGGGCTGGCGGAGACGGCCGGCGAGCTGGTGAACAGCTACGAGTTCAGCGATCCCCGGATCCTGCGCGCGGCGTACCGGTACCCGGGCGACCTCGTCGGCCGCGACATGCTCCTCGAGGGCCGCTTCCTGTTCCTGCGCTTCTTCCTCGGTGTGCGGATCGTGTCGTCGCACGACAAGCTCGCCGACGGCCCGAACGGGCCGGAGAGGCGGATCGGCTGGTCCTACGCGACGCTCGACGGCCACCTCGAGCAGGGTCTACTGCGCTACGAGATCGCCAAGGAGATCGACACCGGCCGGGTCGAATTTCGCATCATCGCCTACTCCCGGTGGTCGCCCATCCGCAACCCGCTGGTCTGGGCCGGGTTCAACATCTTCGGCCGACGCACCCAGCTCACCTGGTACCACCACGCGATGACCCGACTCCTGCGCCTCCTGACCGATCCGCCACCCACGCCGACTCCGGACGCCGATGGCATCGTTCGCGCCCCGACCGGCGCCGGACCGGGTCGGTTCGACCGGTTCGTCATCCGCTTCGCCCACCCCGGCCACTGACGCCTGTCCCGGACGGGGCGACGGTTGGATCGCTCGAGCACGGGAAACCCCCCGGCATGCGGCCCTTCGACGACATCACCCGGCTCGAGCGCGCGCAGTCACTGGACCGACCAGCGGCCGTCGTCCGCACGATCGTCCAGAAGGTACTCGGCGACCAGCGCGTCAAGGACGTCCTGCACGGCGTGTGGCTCGGTCATCCGTTGCATCCCGCGCTGGCGGCCGTCACGGCCGGCTCGTTCATCTCCGCGACGATGCTCGACGCGGTGGGCAAGCCCGTCGGAGGCGGCCGGGCACCGTCCAGCTTCCTCATCGCCAGCGGCCTTGCGCTGACGCCGCCGACCGTCGCCGCAGGATGGGCGGACTGGTCAGTCGCCCACGAGGACCAGCAGCGCGTCGGGCTCGTTCACGCGTCGGCCAACGTCGTGTCGGTGGCGCTCTACGCCGCGGCCCTGGCTCAGCGCGTACGCGGGACGGGAAGTGGCCGGCTGCTCTCGATCGCCGCGGGCGCGGCGTCGGGACTCGGAGCGATGCTGGGCGGTCACATGGGCTACCGCCAGGCCCTCGGCGCCAACCACGCCGAGGAGGTACCGCACATCGGGCCGGCCGAGTGGCAGAGCCTCGGTGCGGTTGCCGAGGTGCCGGTGGGCAAGCCCGTGCGCCGCATCGCGGGCGACGTCGCGGTCATGGTGGTGCGGCGCAGCGACGCCACGGACGCCGGTTTACCCGATGGCGCGGCCGGCCTGAGCGTGCTCGCCGACCGCTGCCCCCACCTTGCGGCGCCGCTGCACGAGGGCGATCTCGTCGAGGTCGACGGCGACGAGCACATCATCTGTCCCTGGCACGGCAGCGAGTTCCGCGTGTCCGACGGCTGC
>JAQSWF010000192.1 GCA_029266775.1 Pseudonocardia sp. | reverse complement strand
CAGCGGGGCCGGACCCGCGGACCGCCGGCACGGTGAACGACTTCCCGGCCGGCCCCGAGTCGCCCACTCTGCGCGGCGCCGTCCCGGCGCGGCCGCCCGGCCCCCGTCCGCGCTCGGACCGTCCCGGTGCGTCCCCGCTCCCTCGCGGCCCGCGCTCGGAGCTCGACTCGCCTACCCGCGGGACGGTGCGGGTGCCCCATCCGCCTCGCGGCCCCGCTGGGCCGCAGGGACCGCGTCGTGGCTTGCCCCCGGCGGGAACAACCGCTCCGCCTGCTGGTCCGGCTCCCATGCCGCCGCCCCGGGAGATGCCGCGGCCCGAGATGCCGTTCCGGGCGACGGGTGCCCCACCGATGGCCCCTCGCCCGAACGGCCTCCTCCCGACAGGGCCGGCCCCGAACGGCGCCGGGTTCACCGACTCGATCTTCGAGTCGCCGCGCGACCTGGCCCGCCCCGGTGGCCCGACGCCGGGCCCACGGCCGCCGCTCCCGGACGCGCCGGGCGCGCGCCCCCGCCCACAGCCAGGGCCGCGGCCGCCCGTGGCCGGACCCGCCGTCCTGCCCGGCCCCGCGCCCGCGCGTCCGGCCCCGAAGGACCGCGGCGGCCCGGACACGGGTGTCTGGGATCCCTTCCTCGACGATGAGGACGACGCAGACGAGGCCACCGCCGGTTTCGCCACGTCGGACCGTCCGGCTCGGCCCGGCGTGGCTCCGGCCGACGACCGCGACGACCGAGCGGACGACGAGGACGACCTTGCCGACCTCGACCTCGCCGAGCTGGACGAGGAAGACGACTCGCTGCCGGCCCAGGCCTGGGCCGGGGTCGTCGCGCAGTGGCTGGCCGGCGCGGTCGTCGGCGCCGCCCTGTGGGTGCTGTTCCGCTACCTCTGGGGCGAGCTGCGCATCGTGGCCGCCGCAGCCGCGCTTCTCGTCACCGCAGGGCTCGTGATGGCGGTCCGTCACCTGCTGCACGACCGGAGCCGGCGCACCACCCTGCTCGCCGTGCTGGTTGGCCTCCTGCTCACCACGTCGCCGGTGGTTCTGGTACTGCTGGGGAGGTGACGCCGCCCGTCGCCCTGTCCACGGCCTCCGCCTTTCCCGAGTCGGTCCGCGCGGGCTTCGAGCTGGCCCGGGATCTGGGGTACGACGGCGTCGAGCTGATGGTGTGGTCGGACCGCGCGAGCCAGGACGTCGGCGCGGTCGCCCGCCTGGCCGAGGTGTCCGGGGTGCCGGTGCTGGCCGTGCACGCTCCGTGCCTCGCGGTGACGCAGCGGGTGTGGACCGCGGACCCGGTCGAACGCCTGCGACGCGCCGTGGCCGCGGCCGTCGACCTCGGCGCGCGCACCGTCGTGGTGCATCCGCCGTTCCGCTGGCAACGCCGCTACGCCGCCGCATTCGGCGACGAGGTGTGCCGCGCGGAGGAGAGCGCGGGCGTGTCGATCGCCGTGGAGAACATGTTCCCGGTCGTCCGGGGCAGCGTGCGCCTCGTGCCGTACGCCCCGGGCTTCGACCCGACCGAGCCCGGTTACCCCCACTACACGCTCGACCTGTCGCACAGCGCGGCGTCGGGCATCGACGCGCTCGCGCTGATGGACCGCATGGGCGCAGGCCTCGGACACGTCCACCTCGCCGACGGCAGCGGCGCACCCCGCGACGAGCACCTCGTCCCCGGCCGCGGCACGCAGCCGTGCGCCAAGGTCTGCGAGCGCCTCGCCACGAGCGGGTTCGACGGCACCGTCGTCCTCGAGGTCAGCACCCGCCGGTGTCGGACCCGCGACGAGCGGGCGGCGCTCCTGGCCGAGTCCCTGCTGTTCGCCCGCCTGCACCTGCAGGCCACCGCCGCCCCCGCCCCCTGATCCCGGCCCCCGCTCTTCCCCCGCGAGCGAAAGCGGCGTTGGCAAGGTCTACCTTTGCGAACGCCGCTTTCGCTCGCCTCGGGGCGCGGTATGGGCGTCGGTCAGGGCGGGCTGCGCCGAGCGTGTCGGGCACCGTGCGCGCGCCCTGTCGGGCACCGTGCGCGCGCCCTCGACCCGCGAGTTACCGTGCCGCCATGACGCGGATCGCGGTGCTGGGCGCTGGCAAGATCGGGGAGGCGTTGATGGCCGGTCTGCTCGCGGCTGGTCGTCCCGCAGCGGACCTGGTGTTCACCGAGCGTCACCCCGAGCGGGCCCACGAGCTCACGCAACGACACCACATCGCGTCGGTGGACGTGCCCACCGCCGCGCAGCGCAGCGACGTCCTGGTGGTGGCCGTCAAGCCCCAGGACATCGACCCGCTGCTCGCGGAGCTGGCGCCCGCCATCCGACCAGGGACGCTGGTGGTGACGCTGTGCGCGGGGCTCCCGACGTCCCTGTTCGAGCGGGTGCTGCCCGCGGGAACACCGGTGGTGCGGGTCATGCCGAACACGCCGATGCTCGTCGGTGAGGCCATGAGCGCGATCTCCGCCGGCACCCACGCCACGGACCAGCACCTCGCCGAGGTGGAGAAGATGCTCGGCTCGGTGGGCAGGGTGGTGCGCCTGCCCGAGAGCCAGCAGGACGCCGTGACGGCCCTGTCCGGCTCCGGCCCCGCGTACTTCTTCTACCTCGTCGAGGCCATGATCGACGCCGGGATCCTGCTGGGCCTGCCGCGCGCAGTCGCCGCGGACCTCATCGTGCAGTCGGCCTACGGCGCCGCGGTGATGATGCGGGAGTCGGCCGACCACCCGGTGATCCTGCGCGAGGCCGTGACGTCCCCGGCCGGCACCACGATCGCCGCGGTCCGCGAGCTCGAGCGCCACGGCGTCCGCGCCGCGCTGCTGGCCGCGATCGAGGCCGCCCGTGACCGGTCGGTGGAGCTGGGCAACCGCTGACCGCCGTGGCGGCGCAGAGATGCGCACGCCCGCATGGGCCGCCGCTACTGTCCGAACGGGCACCAAGGGGCCCGCCGCGCGCGTGTCCACCGGGTGGCGTGTCTGCCGGAGTGGCTCGGTGCGGCCGATGCGATCAGGAAGGGCTGGCCTCATGCGGTCGGAGATCCCCGAGCACCTCGCGCAGGTGCGGTTCCTGACGGTGGCCGAGGTCGCCCGCACGATGCGCGTGTCGAAGATGACCGTCTACCGCCTCGTGCACGGCGGGGAGCTGCCGGCGGTGCGCGTGGGCCGGTCGTTCCGCGTGCCGCGCAGGGCGGTGGAAGACCTCCTGAGCAACGCCTACCCCGACGTCGGCTGATCGCAGCGGTAGAGTGGGCAGCCGTTGCCCGCCCCTGCGCCGTCAGCGCGGGCGGTCAGGACGCTCGCCTGCTCGTCACGGAAGGAAACCCACGCATGGGTTCGGTCATCAAGAAGCGCCGCAAGCGCATGTCCAAGAAGAAGCACCGCAAGCTCCTCCGCAAGACCCGCGTGCAGCGTCGCAAGCTCGGCAAGTGAGCCCGACGACCTGATCCGGCGCTGGTGGCAGCCTCTCGCGACATGCGGAGGCCGCTGAGTCGAGGGGTCGGGTCACAGACGGCTCGTCGCACGCACTCTTAGGCAGGTTCCGTGGCGCCCTCGGTCGTGCTCGTCACCGGAGTGAGCCGCTTCCTGGGCGGCAACCTCGCGGCGCGCCTGGCCGCCGAACCGGCGATCGAACGGGTGCTGGGCGTCGACACCGTGGCGCCCGTCCCGGATCTGCGGCGCCGGATGGGCCGGGTGGAGTTCGTCCGCGCCGACATCCGCAACCCCCTGATCGCGAAGGTCGTCGCGCGCGCCGGGGTCGACACGATCGTGCACGTCGCGCTGTCGCCGCACCCGTCCGGTGCCGGCGGCGCGGCGGCCACGGAGATGGCCGTGCTCGGCACGATGCAGCTTCTCGCCGCAGCCCAGAACGCGCCCTCGGTGCGACGGGTCGTGCTCGAGTCGACGACCGCCGTGTACGGCGCGAGCCCCCTGGACCCGGCGGTGTTCGACGAGACCACCGCGCCGAACGACCTGCCGACCCGCGGGTACGCCCGCGACGCCGCGGACATCGAGGGCTACCTGCGCGGTTTCGCCCGTAGGCGCGCCGACGTCTCGGTCACCGTGTTGCGCTTCGCCGGCCTGGTCGGGCCGCGGGTGGACACGGTGCTCACGCGCTACCTCGCGCCCCCCGTCGTGCCCACCGTCCTCGGTGACGACTCGCGGCTGCAGCTCCTGCACGAAGAAGACGCCCTCGGCGTGCTCGAACGCGTCGTCAGCCGCGAGCTGCCGGGCGTGGTCAACGTCGCGGCGGACGGCGTGCTGATGCTCTCCCAGGCGATTCGCCGGGCCGGCCGCGTGCCGCTGCCGGTCCCGCCCCCCGCGGTCGCCACCGTCGGTCGGCTGCTCTCCGCCGCCGGCGTGGGCGCGTTCGCCCCCGAACGGCTGCGGCTGCTCGGGATCGGCCAGGTGGTCGACACCACTCGGCTGCGCACTGCGTTCGGGTTCACGCCCCGGTGGACGACGGTGCAGGCCTTCGACGACTTCGTGCGTGGTCGGGCGCTTCGCCCGCTGCTCGGGCCCGGGCAGCTCGCGGCCGCGGAACGGCTGACGGATCGCGGAGTGCGCGGGGTCCTGCACGCTCTCGCCGACGTGGCGCCGCATCCGCCGTCGTCCGGGAGGTCGGCGTGACGGCGGGCCCGACGGGCGGCGGGCACACCGTCGGCGGTGACGACGCCGGTGCACCGCACTTTCCGGACGCCCGGGTCATCCCGCTACGCGCCGCCACCCCGCAGGACCCGACCCCACCCGGCCCGATCTCGGGTCAGCCACCGACCACGGACGACGCGCTCGCCGCAGCCCTTGCCTTCCTGCGCCGCCGCCTGAGCGGCGACTACACGGTCGACGAGTTCGGCTTCGACCCGGACCTCACCGAGAGCGTGCTGCTGCCGCTCCTGCGCCCGCTCTACCGGACGTGGTTCCGCGTCGAACCGCTCGGGCTGCAGCACGTGCCGGACGACGGTGGTGCGTTGGTGGTCGCCAACCACTCCGGCGCCATCCCGTTGGACGCGCTGATGACCTCCGTCGCGCTGCACGACGACCATCCCGCGCACCGGCACCTGCGGCTCCTCGGCGCGGATCTGCTCTTCCGGCTGCCGGTCGTCGGGCCGCTGAGCCGCAAGCACGGCACCACGCTGGCCTGCACGGCGGACGCCGAGCGCCTGCTGGGGGCGGGCGAGCTGGTCGGCGTGTGGCCCGAGGGCTACAAGGGCATCGGCAAGCCGTTCGCGGACCGCTACAAGCTCCAGCGGTTCGGCCGCGGTGGGTTCGTCTCCGCCGCCCTGCGCACCGGCACCCCGATCGTGCCCTGCTCGATCGTCGGGGCCGAGGAGACCTACCCCAAGATCGGCGACATCCCGCCGCTCGCGCGCCTGCTCAACCTCCCGTACGTCCCGGTGACGCCGACGTTCCCGCTGCTCGGGCCGCTGGGCGCCGTGCCGCTGCCGTCGAAGTGGCTCATCGAGTTCGGCGAGCCGATCTCGACCGTGGAGTACGGCCCGGACGCCGCGGACGACCCGATGCTGGTGTTCAACCTCGCCGACCAGGTCCGCGAGACCATCCAGCTCACCCTCTACCGGCTCCTCGGCCGCCGCCGCCACACCTTCCGCGGCTGACGTCACCGTGGGCCTCCTCCGAAGTGCGGTCGAGGAGGTGGACGCCCGACGGTCAGCGCCAGCGGCGCAAACCTGCGGCGACGGCGCCGGCCACCGCGCCCGCACCGATCAGCGACGGCACCGCGATGCGGGTGGCGCGCCGGCCGGTCCGGAAGTCGCGCACCTGCCAGCTGCGAGCCCTGGCGATGTCGCGCAGCTCGGCGTCCGGGTTCACCGCGACGGCGGTGCCCACCGCGGAGAGCATCGGGACGTCGTTCACCGAGTCCGAGTACGCCGTGCAGCGGCGCAGGTCCAGGCCTTCGGTCGCGGCGAGCGCGCGCACCGCGTGCGCCTTCGCGGGGCCGTGCAGGATCTCCCCGACGAGCCGGCCCGTGTAGCAGCCGTCCACGCTCTCGGCGACGGTGCCCAGCGCGCCCGTCAGGCCGAGACGCCGCGCGATGATCAGCGCGAGCTCGACGGGTGTGGCCGTGACCAGCCATACGCGCTGCCCGGCGTCGAGGTGCATCTGCGCCAACGCCCGCGTGCCCGCCCAGATCCGGTCGGCCATCAGCTCGTCGTAGATCTCCTCGCCGAGCTCGACGATGTCCGCGACGGGACGGCCCGCGACGAACGACAGGGCGGTGTCGCGAGCCGTGGTGTGGCCGTAGCTGAGCTCACGGCCACCGATGCGGAACTTCAGCTGGTGCCAGATGAAGCCGAGCATGTCCGAGGTGGTGAAGAACTTGCGGGCGGCCAGCCCACGGGCGAAGTGGAAGATCGACGCTCCCACCATCATCGTGTTGTCGACGTCGAAGAACGCGGCGGCCGTCAGGTCGGTCGGCGAGAGCGCCGGTCGCACCGTCTCGCCGGCGGCGACCGCCGCCGCCGCGGCGGCCTCGCCGGCGCGGACCGAAGGGTCGAGCGCG
>JAQSWF010000191.1 GCA_029266775.1 Pseudonocardia sp. | reverse complement strand
AGCCTCACATTCCGCCACGCGACGGGCTCGGTGAGGTTGACCGATCACGCCGAACGTCAGGTGGCGGCGTCGCCTCTCTCGTCCGGATGGAGCGAAAGCGCGCGCAACGGCGCGGTCGGCGAGGATGCGGGGACGAGGATGTCGCCGAAGATGTGGCGCAGTGGCCACGTAGCACGTCGAAGCAGGGCGGTGCGCGGATGAAGCAGGTGGAGGAGCTCGCGGGAATCGATCGAGGGCAACCGCCCCCCGTGGGGGGCCTGTCCTACGACCTGACCCCGGCCCAGGAGGAGCTTCGTGCCAGGACGCGCGCGTTCGCGGTGCAGAAGGTCGCGCCCGGCGCGGCCGAGCGCTACGCGCGCGGCGAGTACCCCGTCGATCTTGTGCGCGAGATGGGGCGCACCGGCCTGCTGGGACTGCCGTTCCCGGTGGAGTGGGGCGGTGGCGGTGGCGGCCTGCTCGAGCTGTGCCTGGCCGTCGAGGAGATCGGCCGGGTCGACCAGTCGCTGGGCATCACGCTGGAGTCCACGGTCAGCCTCGGCGCCATGCCGATCCACCGGTTCGGCACGCCGGAGCAGCGCCGCCGCTGGTTGCCGTCGCTGATCAGCGGCGAGGCGGTCGCCGGCTTCGGGCTGACCGAGCCCGGCGGCGGGACGGACACGGCCGGGCTCGCGACGACCGCGGTCCTCGACGGGGACGCGTGGGTGATCAACGGCGAGAAGGCGTGGATCGGCAACGCGGGCAGCCCGATCACCGCTTTCGTCACGATCACCGCGATCACCGGCCGTCGCGACGACGGGCGTCCCGAGGTGACGAACCTGCTCGTCCCCGCGGGGACGCCGGGCTTCGTCCCGGGCGAGCGCAACGACCTCGTCGGCTGGCGGACCATCGACAACCGGCACCTGTGCTTCGTCGACTGCCGGGTTCCGGCCGACAACATGGTCGGCGAGCGCGGACGTGGCCTCGCGAACTTCCTCTCGATCCTCGACGCCGGCCGCGTCGCGCTCGCCGCGCTCGCCGTCGGGCTGATCCAGGGCTGCCTCGACGAGTGCCGGCGGTACGCGGCAGAGCGGTCGGCGTTCGGCCGCCCGATCGGGGCCCATCAAGCGGTGCAGTTCAGAATCGCGGACATGGCGGTGGCTGCGCAGCTCGCCCGCGACGCCACGTGGCGCGCCGCCTGGCTGGCCGACGCCGGACGGCCGTTCCACACCGAGGCGTGCGTCGCGAAGCTCGCCGCCAGCGAGGCTGCCACGACGACGGCCCGCGCGGCGGTCCAGGTGTTCGGCGGGCTGGGCTACACGAACGACTCGGCCGTCGGCCGCTTCTACCGCGACGCGAAGGTTCTCGAGATCGGGGAGGGGACGAGCGAGGTCCAGCGCATGCTCATCGCCCGCGATCTCGGGCTTCCCGCGGCGTAGGGGCACCCATGACGACAACGGACCGGACGGCCGCGACCGCCACGATGCGGGATCTGGTCGCCGAGCTACGGGAGCACCTCGCCCGGGCTCGCCTCGGCGGCGGAGAGGCCGCGCGGCGCCGCCACCTGGAGCGGGGGAAGCTGCTGGCGCGCGATCGGGTGGACCGGCTGCTGGACCCGGGATCGCCGTTCCTCGAGCTCAGCCCGCTCGCGGCGCATGACATGTACGACGGCGCGGTCCCGTGCGCCGGGATCGTCACGGGCATCGGCCGTGTCGTGGGCCGGGAGTGCGTGATCGTCGCGAACGACGCGACCGTCAAGGGCGGCACCTACTACCCGATCACGGTCAAGAAGCACCTGCGCGCGCAGGAGATCGCCCGGGTCAACCGGCTGCCCTGCATCTACCTTGTCGACTCCGGAGGCGCGTTCCTGCCGATGCAGGACGAGGTCTTCCCGGACCGCGAGCACTTCGGGCGGATCTTTTACAACCAGGCCACGATGTCGGCCGCCGGCATCCCGCAGCTGGCCGCCGTGCTCGGTTCCTGCACGGCGGGCGGCGCCTACGTCCCTGCGATGGCCGACGAATCAGTCATCGTCCGAGGGCAGGGAACGATCTTTTTGGGCGGGCCGCCGCTGGTGAAGGCCGCGACCGGCGAGGTCGTCACGGCCGAGGACCTGGGCGGTGGGGACGTGCACGCCCGACGCTCGGGTGTGGTGGACCACCTGGCCGCGGACGACGCCGAGGCGCTGGCGATCCTGCGGTCGATGGTCGAGACCCTGCCGCGGCCGGGTGGCGGGTCCCTGCGGCGCGAAGTGCCCGAGGAGCCGATGCTCGGCCCGGCCGATCTCTACGAGCTGGTCCCGGCCGACCTCCGCACGCCGTACGACGTCCGCGAGGTGATCCGCCGGATCGTCGACGGATCGCGGTTCACCGAGTTCAAGCAGCTGTACGGCGAGACGCTGGTCGGCGGCTTCGCGCGGATCTGGGGCTATCCGGTGGGCATTCTCGCGAACAACGGGATCCTGTTCAGCGAGTCGGCGCTCAAGGGGGCCCACTTCATCGAGCTGTGCACCCAGCGCGGGCTGCCGCTGGTGTTCCTGCAGAACATCACCGGCTTCATGGTGGGCAGGGAGTACGAGAGCAGGGGCATCGCCAAGGACGGCGCGAAGCTCGTCACCGCCGTCGCGTGCGCCACGGTCCCGAAGTTCACCGTCGTGATCGGAGGCTCCTTCGGCGCCGGGAACTACGGCATGTGCGGGCGGGCCTTCGATCCGCGGTTCCTGTGGATGTGGCCGAACGCGCGCATCTCCGTCATGGGCGGCGAGCAGGCGGCGTCCGTGCTCGCGACGGTGCGCCGGGAGCGGGAGGAGGCGAGCGGCCGCTCGTGGTCGCCCGCGGAGGAGCAGGCGTTCACGGCGCCGATCCGCGACCAGTACGAGCACCAGGGCTCGCCCTACTACTCCACCGCGCGGCTGTGGGACGACGGCGTGATCGACCCGGTCGACACGCGCCGCGTCCTCGGTATGGGCCTCTCGGTCGCCGCGCACGCGCCGGTGCCCCCGCCCTCCTACGGCGTCTTCCGGATGTGAGCCCGTGAACCCCACGACCTTCGGCAGCGTCCTGGTCGCCAACCGCGGCGAGATCGCGGTCCGCATCCTGCGCGCGGCTCGCGCCGCGGACCTGCGCACCGTCGCCGTCTACTCCGACGCCGACCGCACCGCCCCGCACGTCCGCGAGGCCGACACCGCGGTCCGGCTCGGGCCGGCCCCGGCGGCGGAGTCGTACCTGTCGATCCCGGCGCTGTTGCGGGCTGCGGAGCGGACGGGCGCGGAAGCGGTTCACCCGGGCTACGGGTTCCTGTCCGAGCGTGCCGAGTTCGCCCGGGCCTGCGCGGATGCGGGGTTGGTCTTCGTCGGGCCACCGGCGGACGTCATCGAGCTGATGGGGCGCAAGGACGAGGCGCGGCGGGTCGCCGTCGCTGCCGGCGTGCCGGTGGTGCCGGCCGTCGCGGGATCGGAGGCGGAGCTGCGGGAGCGCGCCGTCACCGATTTCCGGTATCCGCTGCTGGTCAAGGCGGCGGCCGGCGGGGGCGGGAAGGGTATGCGGGTCGTCCGTCATCCCGACGACCTGGCGGCCGCGGTGGCCGCGGCGAAGCGGGAGGCGCTCTCCGCGTTCGGCGACGACACGGTGCTGCTCGAGCAGTACGTGGAACGGGGGCGGCACGTCGAGGTGCAGGTGGTCGCGGACGCGTTTGGCACCGTGATCCACCTGTTCGACCGGGACTGCTCGGTGCAGCGTCGGCACCAGAAGGTGATCGAGGAGGCGCCGGCACCGACGATCCCGGGACAGATGCGAGAGGTCGTCACATCGGCGGCGGTCCGGCTGGCCCGGGAGGTCGGGTACGTCAACGCGGGGACCGTCGAGTTCCTGGTCGCGGGCGACGGTAGCGAGCAGCGGGCGTACTTCCTCGAGATGAACACCCGCCTGCAGGTGGAGCACCCGGTGACCGAGTGCGTGACCGGGATCGACCTGGTACGCCTGCAGTTCGACATCGCCCAGGGTCGTCCGCTCCCGATCCGGCAGGGGCAGGTCACGGTCACGGGTCATGCGATGGAGGCCCGTGTCTACGCCGAAGACCCATCCGCGGGGTTCCTGCCGCAGGCCGGGCTCGCGCAGCGGGTGCGATGGTCGCCGCGCGCCCGGGTCGACGCGGCACTCGACGGCGGCCAGCGCGTCGGCACCTGGTACGACCCCCTGCTCGGCAAGGTGATCGTGCATCGCGCGACGCGGGAGGCGGCCCGGCGGGCGCTGGTCGATGCGCTGGACGACACCGCGATCCTCGGGTTGACCACCAACCTCGGGTTCCTGCGCAGGCTGGCGGCGAGCGCCGAGTACCGGGACGCCGCGATCGACACCGCCTGGCTGGACCGCCACCCCGAGGCCTTCCCGCCTGCGTCGCCCGACGTCGCCCTTTGCGCGGCTGCCTGGGCGCTGGCCGGCGTGGACACCGACCCGCACGATCCCTTCGCGATCGCGGACGGGTGGCGCGCGGCGGCTGCGCCCGCCGACGTGCTGGTCGAGCTCGCGCACCGGGGAAACCGGCACGTCCTGCGGGTGGACCGGCCGGGTGGCGTCGTCGCCGAGCTGGCGGCGACCGACCAGCAGGTGCATCGGCGTTGGGCCGTGCACGAGGTGGCGGCCGACCGGGGGCTGCTCCGGCTCGAGATCGACGGGCTGGTCCACGAGGTGCTGCTGGAGGCGGATCGGCACAGGGTCACCGTGGGCCACCGGGGTGACGCGTTCCCATTCGTCCGGCCGGACGTCGCTGCGGCGACCGCGGCCGTGGCGTCCGGCGACGGGCTGGTTATCGCCCCCATGCCCGGCACCGTCCTGGCGGTCCACGTCGAGAAGGGCTCGGCCGTCGTGGCGGGCGAGGTCCTCGCCGTGCTCGAAGCCATGAAGATGGAGCTCCCCCTGCGCGCGCCGTTCGACGGCGCCGTCGACGAGGTGACCGCCGCAGCCGGCCAGCAGGTACCGCTCGGCCAGGCGCTCTTCACGGTCGTCCCGCACGCCCCCGCCGAGGAGTCGACATGACCGACGACAGCGGTCCCCGCAGGCGCATCGAGCAGCGCGGGCTGTGGTTCGAGGAGCTGGAGCCCGACGTCACCTACGTGCACCGGCCCGGTCGCACCGTGACGGAGGCGGACAACGTCCTCTTCACGACGTTGACGATGAACCCGCAGGCGCTGCACCTCGACGAGGCGTGGAGCTCGACACAGCCCTTCGGACAGCGGCTGGTCAACAGCCTCTACACCCTCGCCACGCTGGTCGGACTGGCGGTCGGGCAGATCACCCAGGGCACCACCGTGGCGAACCTCGGCTTTCGCGATGTCCGGTTCCCTCGGCCCGTGTTCCACGGCGACACGCTCTACGGCGAGACCGTCGTGCTCGACAAGCGGGCCTCCGGCAGCCGGCCGGGCGAGGGCGTGGTGACGTTCGAGCACACCGCGCGCAACCAGCACGGCGACGTCGTGGCGGTCGCGGTCCGGTCGGCCCTCATCCGGATGCGGCCCGAGGACGGCTCCGCGTGACCCCGTTCCCACCCGGGCCCGCGCTGTTGTTCTGCCCCGCGGACCGGCCCGACCGCTACACGAAGGCCGCCGTCGCGGCGGACGGGGTGATCCTCGACCTCGAGGACGGCGTTGCGCCCGACGACAAGCCGCGCGCCCGCCGCGCGCTGCGGGAGAACCTGCTCGACCCTCGCCGCACGATCGTGCGGATCAACGCTGCCGGCACCGACGACGCCGCCCGCGACCTCGACGCGCTCGCGACAAGCCCGTACACCGTGGTCATGCTGCCGAAGGCGGAGGCCGCGGAGCAGGCGGAGGCGCTCGCGCCGCGGCAGGTGATCGCGCTGTGCGAGACCCCTCGGGGAGTGCTCGCCGCACCGGAGCTCGCGGCGGTCCCCACCGTCGTGGCGCTGATGTGGGGCGCGGAGGACCTCGTCGCCGCGATCGGCGGGCGCTCGAGCCGCCACGCCGACGGGCGCTACCGCGACGTCGCCCGGCACGCGCGCTCGGCGACCCTCCTGGCGGCGGCGGCGTCGCTGACCCCGGCCGTCGACGCGGTCTACCTCGACATCGACGACGTGGACGGCCTGCGCAGAGAAGCGGAAGACGGCGCGGCCAGTGGCTTCATCGCGAAGGCCTGCATCCATCCTCGGCAGGTCGCCGTCGTCCGCGCGGCGTTCCAGCCGAGCCCGGCCGAGATCGCGTGGGCGCAGCGGGTGCTCGCCGCCGCGGAGCGAGCGTCGGGTGTCTTCGCGTTCGAGGGCCGGATGATCGACGCGCCGGTGCTCCGCCACGCGCAGCACCTCGCGCGGGCGGCGCGGACGGAGCGCACGCGCGGCTGACGCTCGGTCTCGTCATCGCCGCCGGTGGGGTGGCCTATCGTGGGCACGAAGCGGTACCTCGGCCCAGGGAGGACCGGGCCGCGTGGGTGACCTGACGGAGGGCGCTGAGGAGAGCTCTACGCCGAGCGTGAGCGCTACCGCACGCTGATCGACCAGATCGAGATCGGCATCTTCCACACGGACGCCGACGACAGGCTGCTGTTCGTCAACGACGA
>JAQSWF010000190.1 GCA_029266775.1 Pseudonocardia sp. | reverse complement strand
CTGCGGACGTCCGAAGGCGACATCAGGCTCATCCTGTTCCCCGACCAGGCGCCCAAGACCGTCGCGAACTTCCTCGGGCTCGCGACCGGCGAGAAGTCGTACTCCCAGCCCAACGCGAGCGGCGGCGACAGCGGGCCGTTCTTCGACGGCTCCATCTTCCACCGAGTGATCAGCGGGTTCATGATCCAGGGCGGCGACCCCACCGGTACGGGACGCGGCGGCCCGGGCTACCAGTTCGGCGACGAGATCCACCCGGATCTGCGGTTCGACCGGCCGTACCTGCTGGCCATGGCCAATGCGGGGCCCGGAACGAACGGCTCCCAGTTCTTCATCACCGTGGTGCCGACGCCGCACCTCAACCGCCGGCACACGATCTTCGGTGAGGTGGCTGACGCCGAGTCGCGCGCCGTCGTCGACGCCATCGCCACCACCGCGACGGACCGCGCGGACCGCCCGCTGACCGACGTCGTGGTCCAGCGCATCGAGCAGTCGGACTGATCTCGGCAGGACCTCCAACCGGAGCGACGATGACCCATCCTGCTGGACCACCGAGCCAGCCGTGGTCCGGTGGGCCCCCTCCGGGGGCTGCCCCCGCCGCCTGCGTGCGGCACCCGGACCGGGCCACCGGGCTGAGCTGCACTCGGTGTGGGCGCCCGGCATGCACCGAGTGCCTGCGCGAGGCGTCCGTCGGCTACCAGTGCGTCGACTGCGTGGCGGAGGGCCGCCGCGGGGTGCGCCGGGGGGTCACGGTCGCCGGCGCCCGCCCGGGTACGCGGCCGCTCGTCACGCCGGTGCTCATCGGGCTCAACGTCGCGGTCTTCGCCTGGACGGTGCTCACCTCCGGCAGCGTTGCGGCGAACTACACCGCGCCGCTCTTCCGCGAGTGGGCACTGGTGCCGGTGCTCGTCGCAGGCGGCGAGTGGTGGCGGGTGCTGACCAGCGGCTTCCTGCACTTCGGCCCGATCCACCTGCTCTTCAACATGTTGGCGCTCTGGGTGATCGGCCGGGACGTGGAGACGGCGCTGGGCCGCGGCCGCTTCCTGGCCGTCTACCTGGTGTCGTTGCTGGGCGGGTCGGCCGCCGTGCTGCTGCTCTCGCCACCCACGGCGAACGTGGCCGGGGCGTCGGGTGCGGTGTTCGGTCTCATGGGCGCGCTGGCCGTGCTGCTGCGCCGCCTGCGGGTGCCGCTGGGGCAGGTCGGGACGTTGATCGCGATCAACCTGGTGATCACGTTCCTGATCCCGGGAATCTCCGTGGCCGGCCATCTCGGCGGGCTCGTGGTGGGCGCGGCGGCGACCGCCGCGCTGGTCTACGCCCCGGGCCGCCGGGCCTCGGTGCAGGCGGTGATGCTGTCCGGGATCGCGCTGGTACTCCTCGCCGTGGTCGCGCTGAGCATGGCCTCGATGGGCTGACCGCCGGAGCGCGACGTTCGTGCCCCGGTGGCCCAACCCGAGCCCACCGACCCGCTACCGTGGGGACGTACGCCCGGGCGGGCCGTCCGGGCACATGTCCACGGTGTCGCAGGCGAGGTCCGTACATGCCCAAGTCGAAGGTCCGCAGGAAGGCGGCGTACACGCCGCCGTCGAACGTGCAGCGGACGCCGGTCAAGGTCGCAGGCCCCACACACCCGGTGTACGTCGCGGTGATGCTCGGCCTGATGCTGCTGGGCCTCGCCTGGTTGGTCGTGAACTACCTCGCGGGCGACACCATCGGTTTCATGGTCCAGCTCGGGGCGTGGAACTTCCTCATTG
The DNA here is from genome assembly GCA_029266775.1 of Pseudonocardia sp. GTDB lineage: Bacteria > Actinomycetota > Actinomycetes > Mycobacteriales > Pseudonocardiaceae > Pseudonocardia. The sequence continues at coordinate 4,796 of JAQSWF010000190.1, read as the reverse complement.
GTTTCTCGCTGATCGTCGTCGGCCTGCTGATGACCATGCGGTGGCGCTGAAGCCTCTGTCTTCGCACGTCGGGCGTCCCCACTGTGGACAACGGCTGTGGACGGTGACCGGATCACCACCCCGGACCGATGAGTGACGACGCCCGTGCGGACGGGGTATGGGGTCCGTCCGCCGGGCTCGTCGGCCTCGCCTGGGTCGCCGCCGCGGCGGCAGCGGCATGGTGCGTCCTGCTCGTCGCGACGGGAGCCGACCCCCCGGGCCTCCTGCTCGCCTCGATCGCGACCCTGGGACTCGGTCTGGCCGCGCTCTACGGCACGCGGGCGCGGCCGCGGTTGCGCGTCGACGCCTCCGGCCTGGTCGTCCGCGGCCTGGTCGGGTCGTGCCACCACCCGTGGGTGCGGGTCGACGACGTCCGAGTGCTCGCCGTGCGTCGCCTCGGCCGCGAGTCGACGCTGCTGGAGATCGACGTCACGGAGCCGGACGGCAGCGAGCGCATGATGATCTTCGGTCGGCTCGAGCTGGACGACGATCCCGCGGACGTCGCCGAGGCGATCCACGCGATCAGGCCCGGGCGCTGACCTCCGCCGTCTCGACCGTCAAGGCGGTGACCAGCGGCTCGGCCACCGGATGCCCGGCCTCGGCCATCCAGTTGGCGAGCAGGCGATGACCGCCCTCGGTGAGCACGGACTCCGGATGGAACTGCACGCCCTCGACGGGGAGCTCGCGGTGGCGGACGGCCATGACGACGCCGCTCTCGGTGCGCCCGGTCACCTCCAGCGCGGCGGGGACCGTGTCGGGCCGGATCGACAGCGAGTGGTAGCGGGTGGCGACGAACGGGTCCGGCAGGCCGGCGAGGACGCCGGTCCCGGCGTGGTGGACCAGCGACGTCTTTCCGTGCAGCAGCTCCGGTGCCCGCTCGACGACACCACCCCAGGCCGCCCCGATCGCCTGGTGGCCCAGGCACACACCCAGCAGCGGCAGGGACCGCCGGGCGCTGGCGTGGATCACCTCGATGCTGGAGCCCGCCCGCTCCGGCGTGCCGGGGCCCGGACTGACCAGCACGCCGTCCACCTCGTCCAGCTCGTCCAGGTCCACCTCGTCGTTGCGGCGAACGACGGTGTGGGCGCCAAGCTGGGCGAGGTACTGCACGAGGTTGTAGACAAAGCTGTCGTAGTTGTCGACGACGAGGACGCGCACGGCACCACGGTATCGTCCGGCAACGACCGCTTTGCGTCAGTTGCCGTCGCCGCCCTGGCCCCCACCATCGCCACTGAACTCGCCGACGACCAGCACGACTCGCTCGCCGGAGGTCACGCGGCTGCCCGCCGACGGCGACTGCTGGATCACGCGCCCGTCCTGGTCCTGGTCGTTGACCACGGTCGGCTGCACCGTCACGTCGGTGATGCCCTCCTGCTCCAGCCGGCGCTGGGCGTCCCGCAACCGGTCCCCGGTCACGTCGGGCATGTCGGCCTCGCCGCCCTCACCCGTGGAGATCCGCATGACGACGGTGCTGTTCGCCGGCGCCTGGGTGCCCGCGGCGGGCTCGGTGCTGGCGACCTCGCCCTCCGTGCCTCCGTTGACGGTCGCGCGGCGCACCGTGAAGCCCGCGCTCTCCAGCCGCGCCTGCGCCTCGGCGGCTTCCTGCCCGACGACGTCGGGCACCGGGACCGTGGACTGCTCCGCCCCGACGACGACCGCCACTGTGCTGCCGCCCGGTGCGTTCTCACCCGCGGCAGGGGTCGACGAGATGATCTTGCCGACCTGGGCCGCGTCCGTCGTGCCCTGCGACGTCTGCGCACCGAGGGTCAGCCCCCGCTCCGCGAGCAACCGGCTCGCCTCGGCGGGGGTGCGCCCGATCAGGTTCGGCACGGCCGCCTGTTCGGGGCCGCCGCCCACCCGCAGCGTCACCGTGCTGCCCTCGTCGACGCTCGTACCTGCCGCCGGATCGGTCTCGACGACGGTGTTGCGTTGCTCGGGGGTCGAGGCGACCGTCTCGACGTTCGGCCGCAGCCCCGCCGCGATCAGCGACGCGCGCGCGGCCTCCGGCTGCTGACCGGCCAGAACGGGAATCGTGACCTGCTGCGGAGAGGACGACCCGCCGAAGAGCAGGTACCCCGCGAACGCGACCAGGCCGACCACCAGCGCGGCGGCGATGCCCACCGCGACCCGCCGGCCGCCGCGCCGCCCCGAATCTCCGTCGTAGTCGTCGTACCCGCCGGCCGGCGGAACCGGTGGCACGAAACGGGTGCCGCCCACGCCGTTGATCCGGCGCGTGGGTCCGGTGGGGCTCGGGTTGAGCAGCGCGGTCCGCTCGTCCTCGCTCATCACCACCGGCGCGAGCGGCGCCTGCCCGGAGCGCACCCGTACCAGGTCCGCCCGCATCTCGGCCGAGGACTGGTAGCGGTTCGCCGGGTTCTTGCTGAGCGCCTTCAGCACGATCGCGTCGAGCGCGGGGCTGATCTGCGGGTTCAGCTCGGACGGCCGGCGCGGCTCCTCCCGGACGTGCTGGTACGCGACGGCCACGGGGGTGTCGCCGGTGAACGGCGGCTCACCGGTGAGCAGCTCGAACAGCACGCAGCCTGCGGCGTACACGTCGCTGCGGGCGTCCACCGCCTCCCCCCGTGCCTGTTCGGGGGACAGGTACTGCGCGGTGCCGATGACGGCAGCCGTCTGGGTGACGTTCTGTCCCTCGCCGAGAGCCCGGGCGATGCCGAAGTCCATGACCTTGACCGCGCCCGAGCGGTTGATCATGATGTTGGCCGGTTTGACGTCCCGGTGGATGATGCTGTGCTTGTGGCTGAAGTCGAGCGCCGCGCAGACGTCCGCCATGACCTCGATCACGCGCTGCTGGCCCATCGGGCCCTGCGTCTTGACGATCTCCCGCAGGTTCTGCCCGTCCACGTACTCCATGACGATGTAGGGCAGCGGCCCGAAGTCGCTCGAGACCTCGCCCGTGTCGTACACCGCGACGATCGCGGGGTGGTTCAGCGCGGCCGCGTTCTGCGCCTCCCGCCGGAACCGCAGCTGGAATTGGGGGTCGCGGGCCAGGTCGGCGCGCAGCACCTTGATCGCGACGTCTCGCCCCAGGCGCGTGTCCAGCCCGCGGTGCACCTCGGACATGCCACCGTAGCCGAGCGTGTCGCCGAGCTCGTAGCGGTCGGACAAGAGGCGGGGGGTGGTCATGGCAGCAGGTTCCTGGGGGAGTCGAGGGGAGCGGCTGCGTCCCGAGCCGCCACGCTACCGGCGACCGTGTGCGCGGCAGGTGTGGGCGCCGCCGCACCGCGTGCCGTGTCGCCGAACCCGCCACGCAGCAGGAAGACACCGAGCGCGACCGCGGCGAGCGTGAGCAGGATGAACAGCACGAGAAGCAGCCCGCGGCCGTTGCCCCGGGCCGGCTGGATGCGGATCGGCTCCGTCGGGGGAGCCGGGACGACGGCGCGCATCCCGGGCACGGACCCGGCAGAGGTGTCGGCTCCGGTGTCGGCTCCGGTGTCGGCTCCGGTGTCGGCCCTTGCACGGGATTCGGCACCGGCGTCCGGCGCGTCCGCGTCTGTCACGCCGGGCGAGGACGTCGACGCCACGTCGTCCCGTGCAGTCGGTGACGCAACGGGACCGGACGTCGGCCCCGACGTGATCGGTCCGGAGGTCGGCTGGGCCGGCAGGGGTCCGGAGGCCGACCCCGCCGGCAGGGGTCCGGACGTCGGGCCGGCGGGCACCGGTCCCGAGCTCGGCCCCGCCGCCACCGGTCCCCAAGCAGGCCCGGCCGCCAGCGGTCCGGACGTGGGCCCCGCTGCCACCGGTCCGGAGCTCGGCCCGGACGCCAGCGGTCCAGAGGTGGGTCCCGCTGCCAGCGGCCCCGACGTGGGGCTCGGGGTCACCGACGTCGCGTAGACCGTCTCACCGGTGTCGTCGACCGCGGTTGGGGTGAGCCCGTTGGTCAGCAGCGGGTCCCCGGGGAGCGGGCGGGGGTGACCGCGGCGGACGGCTGCGACCGCCACGGCCAGCTCGCCGCCCGTGCTGTAGCGCTGTTCGGGGTTCTTGACCAGCACCGCCTCGATCAGCTCGCGGACGGCGGGCGGCACGTGCTGCGGCAGCGGCGGCGGAGGCTCGCGCACCTGCATCATCGCCACCGCGACCGCGCTCTCCGCGCGGAAGGGCCGGTGCCCGGCCAGGCACTCGTAGCCCACGATGCCCAGGGAGTAGACGTCCCCCGACGGCCCGGCCTCGGCACCGCTGGCCTGCTCGGGGGCGATGTAGTGCGCGGTGCCCATCACCATGCCCGAGCGGGTCACCGGCACCGCGTCCGCGGCCTTGGCGATGCCGAAGTCGGTCAGCTTCACCTTGCCGTCGACCCGGATGAGGATGTTGCCCGGCTTGACGTCGCGGTGCACGTACCCCCGCTCGTGCGCGGCCTGCAGTGCCCGCGAGGCCTGCTCCATGATCCGCAGGGTCTGCTCGGCGTCGAGCGGGCCGCGGGCGATCAACGACGACAGCGGCTCGCCGCGGACGAGCTCCATCACCAGGTACGCGGTGCGGGCGTCGCCGATCGGGCCGTCGTCCTCGCCGTAGTCGTGCACCGCGGCGATCCCGGAGTGGTCGAGCGACGCGACGGTGCGGGCCTCGATGCGGAACCGGTGCAGGAACTCCGGGTCGTCGGACAGCTCGGGGCGCAGCACCTTGACCGCGACGTTCCGCCCGAGCCGGATGTCCTCGGCCTCCCACACCTCGCCCATGCCGCCGACGGCGATGCGCCGGTCCAGCTGGTAGCGGCCGGCGATCCGGTGGCCGGCGGCGAG
>JAQSWF010000189.1 GCA_029266775.1 Pseudonocardia sp. | reverse complement strand
CAACACCACCAGTCACCAAAAAACAAGCTCGACACACTGTTGAGTTCTCAAAAGACACCCGCACACCAACCACAACCATCACAGCGCGGCTTGGGGCATCGGTTCCATCATAACGCCGTCCCGGAAAGCGATGTTCCCGGTGTGGCGAGCCAGCTGGCCTGGTGACCGCTCCCCGAAGGGCCCGTTCTGTCCGGCGTCTCGCTGACCTTCCCAACGGTACGTGAGCCCTCAGAGAGAGGTCAAATCGGCCCCGCGTCCTGCGTGTGAGCAGCAGGAACGCCCTGGAACGGCTGATGGCCGATCACGGTGACCGCGGAGACGTGCCATCGCGCGACGGCCTGTCTTCGTCCACGCTGCGACCCTCCTCACGTGATCCGACGCTCACCTGCCCGGCCGCATCCGGCGTCGGCTTCGCCGCGAGGCGTTGCAGCATCGCGTTGTAGGCCGCCAGTTCGGCGCCGCCGTCCGCCTCGGCGCGACGGTCGTCGCGACGAGCCGACCGCTCGTCCTGCCGCGACCACTGCACCAGCAGCACGATCACCACCAGGAGCAGTGGCAGCTCCCCGGACGCCCATGCGAGGCCGCCACCCAGTTGCTGGTCGCGCAGCGGATCCGGAACCCACGGCAACGCCAGAGCTCGGTAGAACTCCCCGCCGATGACGGTGCTCGAGCTCATCAACGCAACCCCGAAGAACGCGTGGAAGGGGACGGAGGCGAACAGGATCCCCAGGCGCGCAGCGGGCGGGTAGCGCCGTGGCGCCGGATCGACGCCGATCAGGGGCCAGAAGAAGAGCAACCCGGTGAGGACGAAGTGCAGGTTCATGACCAGGTGCGCCCAGTGCTGCGGCAGCGCGGCGGCGAACAGGTCGGAGAAGTACAGGGCGTAGTAGCTGCCGACGAACAGCGGGAGCGCGACGAGCGGGTTGGTGAGCACACGCGCCGGGGGCGAGTGCACGGCCGCCAGCAGCCACTCGCGAGGACCGGGCGGGTTCGTGCGGCCGGCCGGAGGCAACGCGCGAAGCGCCAGCGTCACCGGCGCGCCGAGCACGAGCAGGATCGGCACGAGCATCGAGAGGATCATGTGCTCGGCCATGTGCACGCTGAACATGGCGGACCCGTAGCGGCCGATCCCGGAGCTGGTGGCTACCAGCAGGGCAACGCATCCGGAGAGCCAGCCGATCGTGCGACCCATCGGCCAGGCATCGCCGCGCCGGCGCAGGCGTCGTACGCCCGCCAGGTAGACCACAGCCAGCACGACGGCCGCGGTCCCGAAGATCAGGTCGATCCGCCAGTCCAGGGCGAGGCGCAGGAACGTCGGTGGCGCGGTGAGGTCGTAGCCGATCAGTACTTCCGTCCGCGAGGGTGGCGCGGACGCTGTCGCCGGCGGCGCGCTGCGGCCGAGCGCCACGGCGAGCCCGATCGTCGCGAGCATGAGCAGGATCTCGACGGCCCCGAGGCGCACCAAGGCGCTCGGCTCGCCCCTGGCCGCGCGCTCGACCGTCCGGCGCCGGTGCAGCAGCCCCAGTACGCCGAGCCCGAGGAGCGCCAACGTCTTTCCGACGACCAGAGCGCCGTACGCCGTGGTGAGGACCTGCGCCGGACCGACCCGCACCAACGCGTTGACCGCCCCGCTGACCGCGAGGACCAGCCAGCAGACCAGCGCGAGGCGCGAGTACCGCGGCACGGCCGTGGCGAGCGCACCGATCCGGTCCGCACTCCGATGGGCCGCGAGCGCCACCACCGCGACGAGCCCACCGACCCACAGCGACGCCGCCAGCACGTGCAGCACGAGGCTGTCCGTGGCGAGGTCGTGCGCTCCACCGGTCGCCGAGTGCCCGGTCAACGCCACGGGTAGTAGCCCGAGTAGGGACACGCCGAACCCGACGACCGTCCAGCCCCAGGTGAGGATCGTTCGGCAGGCGGCGACGATCACCAGAGCGACGAGAGCCGTGAGCGTCCACGCCGTCGCGGTCGACAGCCGGGGGACGACCTGCGCCAGCAGCCCGGCATCGAGGACGTCGCCCAACGGGCGGCCCAGGGCGTCCGCGACGCTCAGCGGCACCATCATCGCGGCGGCGGCGGCCCACAGCGCCGCGACCATCCACCCGGCACGAAGTGCCCGGTAGCCGGCGACATCGAGGTACCCCGAGCGTTGCGGGGGCACCAGGAAGGCCGCGAGCAACAGCGCCCCGATCGTGAGCACCATCGCGACCTCGGCGAGCGCCCGCACCGCCGGCAGGGCGACCGTTGCCAGCTCACCCGGCCCGTCGAGCCCGGGCACCGGGACGCCGGGCCCGTTGACCAGGACCGTCAGCGCGGCCGCAACGAGTGCCGCGATGGCGGCACCCGCGCCCACGAGCCCGACGACGCCCAGCGCCGGTCGGGGCTTCGTGGCGCCGGGCTCCACGGTCGTCTGCGCCATGCCACCAGGCTAGCTACTTCACCTGCGGACCTCCGCCTTGCTCCGCCGCGGCGTTGGCCCACAGGCCAGGCGGTCCGGTCACAGTCCGGTCGTCTGCTCCGCGGCGGCCCCGAACAGGAACCCGCCGCCGTCGGCGGGAGTACCGTCGACGAGATCGGCGACGACGCAGGTGATGTTGTCCGGGCCGCCACCCTCGTTCGCCGCTTCGATGATGCGGTCCACGACGTCCGCGGGCTCGGCGACCTCGGTCAGGATCTCGTAGATCTGCTGGTGACTCAGCACGGCGGTGACTCCGTCCGAGCAGACCAGGAACCGGTCGCCCACCTGCCCCTCGATGGGAAACAGGTCCGGCTCGACCGGGCTCCCCTCCTGCAGCGTCCGAACCAGGACCGAGCGGCGCGGATGGGTGATGGCCTCGTCGGGTGTGAGCTTGCCCTCGTCCACCAAGCTCTGCACCAGCGTGTGGTCATGGGTGAGCTGGTGGAGCTCGTCGTCACGGAGCACGTACGCGCGCGAGTCTCCGATGTGCCCGACACCGACGCGGGTGCCGTCCAGCAAGAGGGCGACGAGCGTCGTGCCGGTGCCGCGCAGCTCGGGGTCGGAGTAAGCGGCCTCGGTCAGGCGCTGTGCCGCGACCGACATCGCGTCGCCCAACGTGGCGAGCAAGTCCACAGCGTGCAGATCGGCGCGCTCGAGGTCGGCGTCGACCGCCTGAATCGTGGAGATCGCGACCGCGCTCGCCACCTCGCCGTGCGCATGCCCGCCCATGCCGTCGGCGACGGCGAGCAGGCGGGAGCTGGTATAGGCGGAGTCCTGGTTCACGGCGCGGCGGCGTCCGATGTCGGATCCGGCCGCCGAGCGCACCGTCACGGTCATGCTCTTACCTTCTCAACAATGAGGGGTCCGCGACTCGCTGGACTCGGTGTGTCGCTGACCGTCGCCGAACGGTGCTCGCGACGCTTCCGAGAGGTCGACGGTTACGCTGAGGCGGCGGACCACCGCACCGCCTCCGTAGCTCAGCTGGATAGAGCAAGAGCCTTCTAATCTCTAGGTCGCAGGTTCGAGTCCTGCCGGGGGCACCAGCGTCGCCGGGTGAGGTTGACGTCGATCCTGCCTCGCCCCAGCCGGACCCATTCAGTTTGCCCGCGAATTGCGACCGTCGCGCGCGGTAGGGCGCGCGCAGATCCTCATCATGCGCGCACACCCTCAACTCGCGGGCAGATCCGCGCCTTCCTGACGGTCAGTTCGACCCACGAGCATCCCGACCCACGCGCTACCGAGCCACGCGGCGTAGCGCTCGTCGGACCATCGTCGACGCGCGACGAGGGTGTGCCACAACCACCCGTCGGTCATGGCGAACAGGACGTCCCGGCACTCTCTCTCGGGAACGAACAGCTGACCGGTGGCTGCGGCGGCTCGAGCATGCGCACCCATTGCCTCAAGTCGGGCGCGATCGATCTCAGCGAGGAGGGCGGCCGCGGCCGAATCGGTGCCGGCGGCACCCTGGATCGCCAGCCGCAGCGTCGCCGTGCGCCGCATGACCGCCGTGTTCACGACGGCGAACCGCGTCAACCGGGTGGAGAGGTCGGGTTCGTCGAACACGGCTCGGATCTCGGGCCGGTCGAGGAGGTGCACGTCGCGCTCGTCGCCGCCGACGGCGACGTCCCAGGCGCGGTGCAACAGCGTGATCTTGTTCTTGAAGGTTGCATACACGGTCTCCACGGCGACCCCGGCGGCCGCGGCGACATCGGCGATCGTCGTGTTGCCGTAGCCCTTGTCCGCGAACAGTCGCTCCGCGGCAGCGAGAATTCGGCGTCGGTTCTCCCGCGCCTGCTGCTGGCGCCGCGTGGAGTCGTAGCGCCTCTTGACGCCATCCGGCATCAGTTACATCCTTGCTGTATCGAATACTGTTTCACTGCATCGGAGGCGGCCATGTTATGCGAAGTGGGCCATTTCCTTGCCGAGATGCTGCCCCGCCACCTGGCCGCCGAGCACGCGTTGTGCCGCGGTGACGCCGACCCCCGGTCGGAGACGTGGTCGCACCGCGATCCGGTGACGCTGTTCGGCGCGGCAGTGCCGGTGCGCCGCGGCTGGGACGACGTGAGCAGGACCTTCAGGTGGCTTGCCGGCCGCTTCTCCGAGCTGCACCACTACGAGTTCGAGCTGGTGAGTGTCGGCGCGAGCGGAGACCTCGCCTACTCGGTCGGCTTCGAGCACAAGACTGTGGTCGTCGACGGAAAGCTCACGACCTACACGCTTCGCGTCACTCAGGTGTACCGGCGCGAAGACGGTGTCTGGAAGGTCGTTCACCGGCACGGTGACCACGTCGCCCACAACACCGATCATCAGGACACAGCGGGGCGTCAATCCGCCGAGGCCGAGCCGGCAACGGCCTGACCGAGCGCCGCATCGGGCGTCGACTCTCCTGATGGCTTCCGACCCGTTGCCAGGAACACCGTGACGCCCGCCGTCGGCCACTCATCGGTGCACAGGGCGTCCCACCACCGCTGCCCGAACGACGTGTCGCCCGTCGACGCCGAGACCCGCGCGGCCGTCGTCTTCACGTCGAACACCCTGTCGATCGCGTCGACGCCCTCGGCAACCAGCAGGTGACCCGTCACCTCGACGTCGACGAACCCGGCCCGGCGCAGCAGCGGCGTGAGGCGCCGCCCGATCCAGCCGCTTCTGAATGAGTCGCACCAGAAGTCGGCGATCCGGCGCGTCTCCTCCCGCTGCCCGCTGGTGACGACGAAGGTTCCCCAGTCGGGTTCGGCGCAGGCAATGCGACCACCGGGGCGCAGGACCCGGTACATCTCCTCGACGACGCGGCGCGGGTCGGCGACATGCTGCAGTGTCCGGTCGACCCGTACCGCGTCGACCACCTCGGCCCGGAGCCCGAGGGTCTCACCGGTGCTGAGGACCCACGCGACGTTCGGCAAGGTCACCCGAGGGTTCGTCGACGCGGCGCGCAGGAGCGCAGCGCTGGGGTCGACGCCGACCGCCCGGCCGGTTCGCCCGACGGCAGCCGCGATCCGTGCGACGTCGAAGCCGAGCCCGCAGCCGACGTCGATAACGGTCATGCCGTCGCCGAGCTCGAGCCGATTCAGCGCCTGCTGCTTGTAGGCCTGGACGGTAGGGAGTTCCTCCAGGTATTGCAGGCAGCCGAGGAACGTGGCGAGCTCGCCGGTACCGTCGACGTCGCGAAAGCCGCTGGCGAGATACGCCGCTGACGTCGGGCGATCGGTCACGGCGCTCCCACCGCCTTCCCCGAGACCCGGCCGTGTGACGCTACCTCGCGTGGTCCGTCCGCTGATCGAAGGTCCGGCTCGACGCGGCACGCGGTGCTGTAGGCACTACCCGTCGGGTGGCATCACCATCGGCCCGGCGATGACATTCGAGTCCCTGGTGGGCTGCGACGCCGCCGGGCGCGACCCCGCCACCTCCGCGCGATGACGGGGCTCGACGTCGACGCGCTCGCCGCGCTGGTCCAGGAGCGACCCGCGATCGGAGCCGTGCGGCTGGTGACAGTGGACGGGTACTCGGGCGCCGGAAAGACGCGCCTCTCCGGACGCCTCGCCCGCGCGCTCGGCCGGGTGCCGACCGTGCACCTCGACTTCTTCTACCCGGGCTGGGACGGGCTCGCCGCGGTCGTGCCGCTGGCCGTCGCGTGGGTGGCGGAACCCCTCGTAGCCGGCGAATCGGCGCGCTGGCGGCGGTATGACTGGTCGGCGGACCGTTTCGCCGAGTGGCACGAGACGCCGTGGGCGCCGGTCGTCGTGCTCGAGGGCTGCGGCGCGGGCTCGGCGGCGCTGCGACCGTTCACGTCCACCGCGGTGTGGGTCGAGACGCCGGAGGCTCAGCGGGAGGAGCGGCTGCGGGCGCGGCGGGACTGGACCCGCTACGCGCCGCACCGCGCGCGGTGGGTCGCACAGGAGGAGGCCTTGTTCTGGGCGGAGCGGCCGTTGGAGCACGCAGACGTGGTTGTGGACAACCGGGCGGAGATTCCGCGCGGGGCGTCGCGGAATCGTCAGGGGGGCGGCTGAGGGTGATCCCGGCAGCCCGGCGAACGTCGCGCTCGGGCTCGCACGCCTCGGGGTGCCGGCCCGCCTGCTGGCGCGCATCGCCGACGACATGCTCGGCAAGTGCATCCGGGAACACCTCACGCACAACGGCGTGCAGCTGGACCACGCAGTCGCGGCGGACGAGCAGACATCGCTGGCGATGGTGTCGCTCGACGCCGATGGTTCGCCCGCCTACGACTTCCGGATCAACGGCACCGCAGACTGGCAGTGGACTGCCGACGAGGTGGCGGGTGCGCTCGACCCCGGAGCGTCCGGGCCGGTCGTCGCGCTGCATTCCGGCTCGCTGGCGTTGACCACCCCACCCGGCGACTCCGTGCTGCGGGACCTGCTGGCACGGAGCGCGGAGACGGTCACGATCAGCTACGACCCGAACTGCCGCCCGATGCTCATGGGCGACCCCGAGGTCGTCCGGCAGGGGGTGCACGAGCTGCTGACCGTGGCCGACGTCGTCAAGGTCAGCTCCGAAGACCTCGGCTGGCTGGTTCCGGAGATGAAGCCTGAGCAGGTGGTCGACGACTGGCTGAGCCGTGGGCCGACCGTGGTGGCGGTGACACTCGGGTCAGACGGCGTGATCGCCGGGACGTCGTCGGGCCTGCAGGCGAGGCGTCCGGGCGTGGCGATCAAGGTCATCGACACGGTCGGGGCGGGTGACACCTTCTCCGCAGCCCTGCTCGCCGGGCTGCACCGCCAGAACCTGCTGGGGGCGGACAAGCGGCGGGACCTCGCGGCGATCGACTACAGCACGCTGGACGAGCTGCTCCACGACTCGGTGCTCGCTGCAGCCATCACCTGCTCGCGTCGTGGGGCGGACCCGCCCACGCGCGGCGATCTGCGGTTGTCGCGGATGGCGTGACGCGGCTCAGCGGGTGCGGTCGAGCACCCGCTCCACCGGCCAGGTGTTGAGGACGCGGTCGGCGGGGACGCCGCAGTCGACTGCCCGGCTGCATCCGTTGTCGAGCCAGTCGAGCTGGCCGGGCGCGTGGGCGTCGGTGTCGATCGTGAAGGCGCAGCCCATCTCAACGGCGAGCCGCAACAGCCGTCGGGGCGGGTCGAGGCGCTCCGGCCGGGAGTTGATCTCGAGCGCGACGCCGTGCTCGACGCAGGCTGCGAAGACCTCCTCCGGATCGAACTGCGACTCGGGGCGCTGGCGCGTACCCGTGACCATTCGGCCGGTGCAGTGGCCGAGCACGTCGACGTGCGGGTTGGCGACGGCCGTCAGCATGCGCTCGGTCATCTCCGCCGCCGGCATCCGCAGCTTGCTGTGCACGCTCGCCACCACGACGTCGAGCTCCGCGAGTAGGTCAGGATCCTGGTCGAGGCTGCCGTCCTCGTTGATGTCGACCTCGATACCGGTGAGGACGCGGAAGCCGGTGGCCGCGAGAGTGACATTGAGGTCGGCGATCTCGCGGAGCTGGCGGCGCAGGCGCTCCGGCGACAGGCCGTTGGCGACGGTCAGGCGGGGTGAGTGGTCGGTGACGACGAGGTAGTCGTGGCCGAGCTCGCGCGCGGTCTCGACCATCTCGGAGAGCGGCGAGCCGCCGTCGGAGGCGTCGGTGTGGCTGTGGCAGTCGCCGCGTAAGGCCGACCGCAGGGCGAAGGCGTCGTCGGCGACCGGGGCGTGCTCGGTCGCGAGGAGCCGGCGCAGGTAGTCGGGCTCCTCCCCCGCGAGCGACTCGGCGACGCAGCGGGCCGTCACGTCGCCGACCCCGCGCAGGCGGCGCAGCTCGCCGGACGCAGCGAGCGCTGCCAGCTCGTCCGGTTTGCGACCGCGAAGGGCGGCGGCGGCACCGCGGAAGGCCCGGACGCGGTAGGTGGACTCGTGGCCGCGCTCCAGGAGGAACGCGATGCGGCGCAGGTCGGCCAACGGGTCGCGCGGGTCGCTCACGGCCGCAAGGGTGCCACGTGGGTCAGCGGGGCAGCCGGGCCTTGACCAGCTTGCCCAGGTCGTTGCGTGGCAGTTCGGTCACGAACCTGACCTCGCGCGGACGTTTGTAGGACGCGAGAAGCGTGGCGACGTGATCGGCAAGCTCGCGCTCGGCGACCGGCTCCGCGGCGACCACGTAGGCCACCACCCGCTCGCCGAGGTCGTCGTCCGGCACACCTACGACCGCGACCTCCGCCACAGCAGGGTGCTCCAGCAGCGCGTTCTCGATCTCTCCCGCGCCCAGCTTGAACCCCCCGGACTTGATCAGGTCCGTGGCCTGGCGACCGACGAGGGCGAGCGCGCCCGATGGCGTCCACCGCCCGACGTCGCCGGTGCGGAACCAGCCGTCGGCGGTGAGGTCGGCGGGGCGGTTGAGGTAGCCGCTGAACAGGGCCGGGCCGCGGGCTTCGACCGTGCCCAGGCCGTCGTCGGTGTCGTCAGTGTCGTCGGTGGCGGCGTCGAGGGGGACGAGGCGGACATCCGTCCCGGCGAGAGGCCGCCCGACGGTGCCGGGCTCGGGCGGCTCGTCGGCGCGGGCAGCGGTGAGGATGAGCGTCTCGGTCAGACCGTAGCGCTCGCGAACCGCGAGGCCGGTGAGGCGCTGCAGCCGCGCGTGGTCGACGGCGGTCAGCGCGGCCGAGCCCGATACCAGCAGCCGGGCCCGGCCGATCGTCGCCGCGGCTCGCGGGTCGGTCTCCAGCTCGGCGGCGAGGCGGTGGTAGTGGGTCGGGACGCCGAAGACGAGCGTCCCACCCGCGTCGACGGCACCGGCGAGTTTTTCGGAGTCGAACGTGCCGAGGTGCCGCAGCGCTCCGCCGCGGCGCAGGGGGCCGAGCACGCCGAGCACGAGGCCGTGCACGTGAAAGAGGGGCAGCGCGTGGACGAGGACGTCGTCCGCCGTCCAGGCCCATGCGTCCGCGAGCGCGTCCAGGTTCGCCGCGATCGCGCCGCGGGACAGCACCGCCCCCTTGGGCGGGCCGGTGGTGCCCGAGGTGTAGACGACGAGGGCGGGCGTATCAGGAGGAGGCGTTCCGAAACGGTCGACTCGCGCGCCACGTCGTAGCGACTCGCGCGGGATCGAGAGGCGACGCACCGAGGACAGGGCGGTGGGGAGGTCGGTGCCGGGCGCGGCGAGGACGGCGTCCGGTGCCGCGTCGGCGATGACGTGCTCGAGCTCGCGTAGGCCGGCGCGCGGGTTGAGCGGAACGGCCGGGACGCCGGCAAGCAGGGCCGCGACGATCCCGACGGCGCTGGTCAGGCTGGGGGTGGCCCACACCGCGACGCGGCGCGAGCCGGCGAGCTCGGCGCCGAGCGCGTGTGCGTGGACGGGGAGCTCGGGCCAGGTCAGCGCACCGTCGGGGAAGACGAGCGCCGCTCGGTCCGGCGGATCGAGCAGGGCCGGGAAGAGCGGGCCCGTCACCCTGGGTCCTCTCCTCGGGCGCGGTGGGCGAGGGCCCGGCCGAGCAGCGTGCCGGACCGCCAGGCCGTCTCGACACGCGAGCTGCCCCAGCCGTCACCGGCCAGCGCGATGCCGTCGGACCCGAGGTGGAACGGCGCCTCCCGGGCGTCGACCGGTGCGGCATACCGCCAGCGATGCGCTCGCGTCCACTGCGGGACGGACCGGACGCCCAGCAGATCCCGCAGGGCGTCGACAACGGGCCCGACGACCTCCTGGGGGCGCGCGTCGTACCGGCGGGCGAGATCGCTCGTCGTGTGCGCGACGAGGACGGGGGCGCCGTCGCCGCGCCGGTCACCGTCGTCGGCGACGAGGGCGAGCACCGGGTGGTCATTGACGAACGCGGCGGTAATGGCCGGCCACTCACGGCGAGGCCAGCCGGCTGCCACGGAGATCACCGACCGCCACTCGCGGCCCTCCAGCAGGGGCACGGCGGACGCGTCGTCGCGGAGCAGGCGGCGCGCCTGCGGGTCGGGCATGGCGAGAACGACGGCGTCGGCGGCCTCGCCATCGACTGCCGGGCCCGGCCCGACCCGCTCAACCTCGTGCTCCAGCTCCATCGGTACCGCCTCGGCGAGCGCGGCGACCAGGCTGCGCAGCCCGCGCGGAGCGGCCCACCGCATGGGTCCTGGAGCACCCGAGGGCTGCCCGTCGGTCAGGACGGCGAGCTCGGAGGTCCACGGGCGGGCCAGGCCCGCGCCTTCCCAGCGGTCGACAACCCGGGCGAACTCCGGGTCGCGCACCGTGAAGTACGCCGCTCCAAGGTCGACCGGCCGGCCCTCGATCCGCGGACTCGCCATCCGCCCACCGACCGCATGCGCGCGTTCGACCACCCGCACCGGCACACCCGCCGACGCCAGCTCGACGGCGCATGCGACGCCGCCCAACCCCGCACCGACCACGACGACGGCCACCGCCGCACGCTAGGCCGCCCGCCCCCTCCGCGCGAGTCGACACAATCCCCCGCGCGAGTCGCTACAAACCGGCGCGCGAGTCGGTACAAACCGGCGCGCGAGTCGCTACAAACCGGACAACCTCACACCCTCTTCGGAAGATCAGTAGGGGTCGCATCTCCCGCGTTGGGTGGTCCGCGTGTCGAGACGTGGCTCGCGCGCACGAAATGGCTGATTCGCGCGGCCAGACGTAGCGACTCGCGCGGGGACGGGCGCGCGGCATGCGATGAGTACGACGGCACCGCGGCTGCTGCAGGTCCGGCGCAGCGAGCAGATCACACCGCGCATGGTTCGGGTGACGCTGGTCGGCGACGAGCTCGCCGGATTCGGGGGCGACGGGCCGGATCGCCGGATCAAGATGTTCTTCCCCGTGCCCGGGCAGGAGCGGCCTGCCGTGCCGCGGGCTACGTCGGGCGGGCCGCTGTGGCCCACCGGCGAGCCGCGGCCGACTATCCGGACCTACACCGTCCGCCGGTTCGACGCCACGGCGGGCGAGTTGGATATCGACTTCGTGTTGCACGAGGGCCGCGGCCCGGCCGCCGCCTGGGCACGCGACGCCCAGCCCGGTGCCTGGGTCGGCGTCTCGGAGCCCGGCGGGCGCTATGTGCCCGACCCGGCCGCGACCTTCCACCTCGTGATCGGCGACGAAACCGCCCTGCCCGCGGTGACCACCGTGCTCGCGGCACTGCCGGCCGAGGTCCCGGCCCTGGCCTTCCTCGAGGTCGCCGATGCCGCGGAGGAGCAGCTGCTTCCAGGAGCTGCGGCCATCCGTTGGGTGCATCGGGGCGCGCAGCCTCCTGGCGAACCGCTGGCCGAGGCGGTCCGCACCGCGACCCTGCCCGCCGGCCGCGGGCAGGTGTGGCTCGCCGGCGAGTCGGCGTGCGTGCGCGATCTACGCCGCCACCTCCTCGACGACCGCGGCCTCGAGCGACGCGCCGTCTACGCGACCGGGTACTGGCGCGCCCGCTGAGCGTCAGGCTTCGCGCGGGCCGACGTGGGCATTCAGCCATTCGGCCAGCGGCCCGGCGGACCGCCACGCCGCACGGACGCGGACCAGCGGGTCCCCGGTCTGCAGCCACGCGCCCGCCGGCCAGGTCCGGTCGACGTGGAGGCCGCGCAGGCGCACGAGGTGCAGCCGCGGGTGGTCGGCTGGGCAGCCGCGCGGCCGTCCCGTCAGCGCGGGCACGTCGGCAGGCGCCAGGCCTTCCTCCCGCAGCCCGGCGAGCACCCCGTCGAGTTCCTCCCCCGCCGTCGTGTCGACCGCCGCGCGGTACCGGCGCAGCTGACCCGCGTCGAACACCTGGTAGCCGACCTGGACGGACAGCCCGCCCGCGGCGAGCACGACCACGTACGGCGTGCCGCCGGGACCCGTTACCAGGGCGCCGGTGTCCGTCCGGTACGGCTCGGCGTTCGGCCGGAACCGCCGGTCGACGTACGGGCGGAACACCCGGCCCGGGCCGAACTCGGGGCTCAACGCCGCCGCCAGCGCTTGCGTCGGCGCGAGCACCGCCGTGCGGTAGCGCTCGACGTTCGCGGTCCAGAACGCCCGGCTGTTGTCGGCGGCCAGCTCGGCCAGGAACGTCGTCGCGTCGGGCGGCCAGCCCTCGAACGAGGCTGCTGTCGTGTCGGAGGCAGGGTCGGTCATCTCGGTCCCCTCGGATCGAATGAAGTCGGTCCGGACAGGGACGGAGCCGGGGGCGTCACGGTTCCGCTCGTGCACGTTGTCCACAGCGCGGATCCACAGGAACCGCACAGAAGCCGTTGGCGCTGCCCTACTGCGGGGTGGGATGTGCGGACGGCCGGACGGCCGTGCAGACCGCGCGCGGCGACCCGACATCGCGCGCGGATCGGCGACGTCGTCACCGGCGGTCCGAGCCGGCGGCGAGACGACGAGATCGCGGCCTGGGTGCGACAGCACGTCCCGGCGTGGGTTCGACGGCCGGACGGTCTACGACCTCGCCGCGCCGCCAGGATGATGGGGACGCCCAGCGAATCAGCTCAGCGCATCAGCGTGGCCGAACACCGGGCGCAGTCCCGGCCCGGGAGCAGATGCTCGTGCCGGGCGCGGTCCTGGCCGCAGCGACACGTGGTCGCGATCGGCCCTTGGCGCGGGACGGTGCGGACGGGGCGGCCGGCGCGGCGCGGGATGGTGATCGATGGCCGTCCGTGGCGCGGCGAAACAGAGGCGGTGTACAGGTGCATCGCGTTTTCCCGACGGGTCCGAGCGGAGTCCGGGCCGGTAGGCCCTGATCAGCACGATCGTTACTGGATGGCAATATGTTTCGGCTACGATACGTGACCTGCGTTACTTGCCGCCAATCCGGGCAAACATCGTGGGGCGGGCGCGGCCGATCAAGTTAGGGGAGCCTCGCTAAGCTTGCCGGATGAGCGTGGAGTCGGAGCCGCTGCCGTGGTGCGCCGCGCTGGCCCGCGCCCTGCACGAGCCACTACCGGGCACCGCGCCGGTGAGCTCCCGATGGGTCGCGGTCGAGCACCGGGGCACCTGGCCGACGGACATCCTGCGCCATCGCGACGACGCCGTCCGCGCCTTCCTCGTCCGGGCACATACAACGGGATGGCGCCCTGTGTTGGTCCGCCGGCCGGGTCGTCGGCCCACGGACGGCCCGACGCGCGTCTTCCTCACCGACACCACTCCGCCGTCGCCCCGTACCACCGTCCAGCGAGTCACGGATCCCGCGGTGCTGGCCGACCTTCCACTGCCCGAGCCTGGTGAAACGCTGCCCGGTACCACGGTCGGCGAGCCGATGCTGCTGGTCTGTACGCACGGGCGCAGGGACCGTTGTTGCGCCGTCGACGGACGCGCCCTCGCGCGCACGGTCGCCGCAATCGGTGGCGTGGACGTGTGGGAGTGCACCCACCTCGGCGGGCACCGGTTCGCGCCTACCGCGCTGGTCCTGCCGACCGGCTACGTCTACGGCCGGCTGGACGGCGCCGCCGCCGTCGCCGCGCACAAGGCCGCCCTAGCGGGCGAGGTGGAGCCGGCGCTGTGCCGGGGGCGGTCCACCTGGTCAGGCCGGGGGCAGGTGGCGGAGCTGGCCGTGCGCGACGCGACCGGCCTGCGCGACGCGAACGTGCTGCGCGTGCTCGGCAGCGAGCCGCACGGCGACGCCGACGTCGTGCGTGTGGCGGCCGACGACGGTCGAGGCTGGGCGGTGACCGTGTACGCCACGTCCTGCGCCGCACGCCGGCCCGTCTCGTGCGGGGCCGCGGCGCTGCCCGTCACGGCGCTGCACGCGACGCGGGTCGAGCAGACTGCCTAAGCCCGGATCCACCGCACCATCCGCTTGCTCGATCGTTTCGTGGCGATGCCCTGGCTTACTCAGGTTGGAGCGCGCTGGTCCCGCCGGTCTGCCGGC
>JAQSWF010000188.1 GCA_029266775.1 Pseudonocardia sp. | reverse complement strand
GCGCGACCCCGGCGGCAGCGGGAAGGCGGACCTGGGCTGCAACGGCAGCTACCTCGTGCTGCGCCAGCTGCGCCAGGACGTCGAAACGTTCACGGGGTTCCTGCGCGAGCGCACCCGAAGGGCGGACGGCGCTGAGGACGAGCAGGCACAGGAGCGGCTCGCCGCCAAGATGGTGGGACGGTGGCGCAGCGGGGCGCCGCTCGTCCTCGCCCCCGATCGCGACGCACCGGAGACCGCGTACCTCGACTTCGGTTACCACGCCGAGGATCCCCACGGGCTGGCCTGCCCGCTCGGGGCCCACATCCGGCGGGCGAACCCGCGCGACGCGCTCCCGCCGCAACCCGGCAGCGAGCGGTCCCTGCAGCTGACCGACCACCATCGGCTGCTGCGGCGCGCGCGGAACTACACACAGAACGGCGAGCGCGGCCTGCACTTCCTCTGCCTCGTGGGCGACCTGTCGCGGCAGTACGAGTTCGTGCAGCACTCCTGGATCAACGATCCCGTCTTCGACGGCCTGCACGACGACGCGGACCCGCTGGTCGCCCCTCGCGGCCCGCGCGGCGGCACGTTCGTCGAGCAGGTCCTACCGGTCCGCAGGCGGCACCGCGACCTGCCCGAGTTCGTCCGGGTCCGCGGCGGCGCCTACTTCTTCCTGCCCGGCCTGTCGGCCCTGCGCTACCTGACCCAGATTCTTCAGGACGAGGAGAGCTCATGAACGCCCTGTCGAGCCGGCTCGCCGCCGTGGCCACTGCCGTCGACCGCCGGATCCGGTGGGACCGCTTCCCGACGCCGATCGCACTCGCCCTGATCCTGGGCATCCGCGCCGTCCTGCGGGCACGGAACCTGTACGACCAGAACGACGCCGAGTCCCTGCCCAAGCTCGACCCGCAACCCGAGCCGCGCTGGCTCGTCGCGCGCACGGTCGACGGCGCCTACAACGACCTGTCGTCGCCGGCGATGGGCATGGCCGGCACCCGCTTCGGCCGCAACGTCCCGCCGCGGCACACCGAGCCCGAGCGCGACCCGCGGCTGATGACGCCGAACCCGCGGCGGGTGAGCACGGCGCTGCTCGCCCGCGGCCCGGACATGATCCCGGCCACGAGCCTGAACGTCATCGCCGGTGCCTGGCTGCAGTTCCAGACCCGCGACTGGTTCAGCCACGCCTCCGACCCGCAGCGGCCCTTCACCGTGCCCCGCCCGGCGGGCGACACCTGGCCCGAGGACCCGATCCTGCTGCCCCGCACCGGCCGGGACCCGAACGCCGACATCGACCCGCCGCGGACGTTCGTCAACACCGAGACCCACTGGTGGGATGCCTCGCAGGTCTACGGCAGCACGATGGAGTTTCAGCGCGCGATCCGCAAGCCGGATCTCGGCCCGGGGAAGGTCGCGATCGGGGCGGACGGCCTGATCGACGTCGACCCCGCGCTGCTGGGCAGCTCTGGTGGCCTCGACGGCTGGTGGATCGGGCTGGAGCTGCTGCACACCGCGTTCATGCGCGAGCACAACGCCGTCTGCGACGTGCTGCACGCCGCGTACCCGTCGTGGAGCGACGACCAGGTTTTCGACAAGGCCCGCCTGGTGATCGCCGCGCTCATCGCGAAGATCCACACTGTGGAGTGGACGACGGCGATCCTCGCCCACCCGGTGCTGCAGATCGGTATGCGCGCCAACTGGTTCGGCATCGCCGAAGAGCGCGTGCACCGGCTGCTGGGGCGGATCAGCGACAGCGAGGTGATCAGCGGCATCCCCGGCTCCGCGGTGGACCACCACTCCGCGCCGTATGCGATCACCGAGGAGTTCGTGGCCGTCTACCGCATGCACCCGCTGGTGCCCGACGACTTCGACCTGCGCTCGATCGCGCGACCGGACGTGGTCGACCGGCAGGAGTTCCTCGATCTGGCCGGCCTGCGGTCGCGAGGCGTGCTCGAGCGACACGGGGTCGTCGACCTGCTCTACTCGCTCGGCACCGCCCATCCCGGCGCGGTCACCCTGCACAACCACCCGCGGTTCCTGCAGCGCTTCCGCCGCGACGACGGCATGGAGATCGACCTGGCGGCGCTGGACATCCTGCGCTCCCGCGAGCGCGGGGTGCCGCGCTACAACGCCTTCCGCCGGCTGCTGGGCCTGCCGGAGGCGCGCTCGTTCGACGACCTGGCCAAGGATCCGCCGGTCGCCGCTGAGCTCGCGGCCGTCTACGACTCGATCGAAGACGTCGACCTCACCGTCGGCCTGTACGCGGAGCCTCCGCCGGCCGGGTTCGGCTTCAGCGACACCGCGTTCCGCATCTTCATCCTCATGGCGTCGCGGCGGCTCAAGAGCGACCGGTTCTTCACCACCGACTTCACCCCGGAGGTCTACACGCCCGAGGGCATGCGGTGGATCGGCGACAACGACATGTCCACCGTCCTGCTGCGGCACTACCCCGAGCTCGCGCCCGTGCTGCGGAGCGTCGACAACGCCTTCGCGCCGTGGCCTCGTGTGGGCGGTGGCACGTGACGACGGTCGACCGGCCCCGGCTCGTTCCACCCGTTTCCCCGGCTGCCGCCCCGGCGCCCCGGCGCCGCACCACCGGCATCGACCCGGAGGGGTTGCTGACTTTCCTCGTCATGCGCCCGCTCAGCGACCTGTTCCTGTGGGCGTGGCGGCTGGAGCGGCGCGCGGAGTACCTCTACCGGCCGTGGTTCGACCGGTGGCTGCGCCCGCCGCTCTTCACCGCCCTGCAGAAGCTGCAGAACACGCGGCGCGTCGACGAGCACCTGGCGCTCGCCGAGGAGCGGGTGCCGCCGGACGAGGAGGAGCTCATCCAGGCCACGATCGACGAGCTCGTCGCCTTCACGCGGGAGAACTGGCTGCCGGGCAGCGCCCAGCGGTTCGGCAACACCAAGACGTTCGGGGTGCTGCGGGGAGAGCTCACGGTGCTGCCCGGGCTGCCCGACCACCTCCGGCGCGGCCTCTTCGCCGACTCCCACACCTATCCGGCCTGGGTTCGCTTCTCCGGGCCCGGCCCGTACGCCCCGCCGGACCTGGAGGACTACGGGCAGTGCTCGGTCGGAATCAAGATCATGGGGGTCCCCGGCCCCAAGCTGCTCGACGACGAGCAGCGCACCCAGGACCTGCTGCTGGTCTCCCCGGCCAGCTTCGTCACCCCCGACATCCGGGAGAACGCCAAGCTCCAGCGGTGGGTGCGGGCCAAGGCGCCGCTCGGATACGCGATCAATCCGGGCGACACTCACCTGTTGCACCTGGCCATGCAGCTGCTGTACTCCCCGGTCCACGCCAACCCGCTCGAGGTCCAGTACTACAGCAACGTTCCCTTCCTCCTCGGCGAGAGACAGGCCGTGCAGTACTCCCTGCGGCCCGTGCCGGACATCCGCACCGCGATCCCCGCCCAACCGGGTGAGAACTACCTGCGCGACGCGATGGTGGCGACGTTGGCGGGCCGGGACTGGGCGTTCGACCTCATGGTCCAGGTGCAGACCGACCCGCATCGCATGCCGATCGAGGACGCCACGGTGAAGTGGCCGGAGCGGCTCTCGCCGTACATACCGGTCGCGCGGCTGCGCCTGCCCGCGCAGCGGTTCGACTCCGACGCGCAGCTCGCCTTCGCCGATGCCCTGCGCTACAACCCCTGGCACTGCCTGCCCGCGCACCGTCCGCTGGGCAGCTCGAATCGGGCCCGGCGGCGGATGTACGCGGCGCTGGCGGCGCTGCGGCAGCGGATGAACGCCGTCGCGCACGTCGAGCCCACGGGTGCGGAGACGTTCCCGAGCCCATGACTGCCGACGACGCCGCGGCGCTCTGGCGCGACCGCACGCTGGTCGCGCTCGCCGACCTGCCCACGGACCCGCCGCCCACAGAAGCCGCGCTGGTCGAGGAGGTGGCGCTGCACTTCGCGGAGCGGTTCGTCGCGGCGGACCGGGCCTACGCGGTCAGCGCTGAGGTCCCGCGCTGGCACGGCCACGTCCACGAGGCGCTCCGGGTGCTGCGGGAGGCACGCCTGGTCCGCCGGGTGGGCGCGCCGGCGTTGACCGCCGCCGGGCGCCGAGCCGTCGACGCAGCGCGCGAGGCCGCGGAGCAGGGCGATCTGTCGGTCGGGGCACCCGCCGAGGAGCCGCTGCTCGTCTCCGGGGTGATCGCCGCACCGCTGCGCACTGCCGAGGCCCGGGAACACGTCGGCTTCTCCGGCCGGACGGACGAGGCCATCCCGGTGCTGGCCGAGATCAACCTCCGCTTCGACCGCGGGCCGGACGCCGCGTTCGCCCGGCTGGACCACCTGTGGCGCCGGGTCTCGGGCGGCCCGGGACCGCGGCGGGTGGCCGGCCAGTACGCCACGGGCGAGCTGTCGATGCACGAGGTCGAGCGACTGGTCGCCGCGGACGCCGCGCCGGTGGTGTGGCCGCTGCGCAGCGTCCACCGGATCTGGCCGGACTTCCCGGTGCACCTGCACGTCGACGCGTCGTGCGTGACCGTCAAGGCGGACGCGGCGCGCCGGTCCTTCAACGCCCACGGTGAGCGGATCGTCTGGGCGGTCGTCGACACCGGGATCGACGGAACCCACCCGCACTTCCTCGGCCACCGCACCGTGGACCACCCCGACGTCGCCGGCCTGCACCGTGACTTCACCGGCGGGACGTCTCCCGCGGACGCGCTCATCGACACCTCCGGGCACGGCACCCACGTCGCCGGGATCATCGCCGGCGCCGTCCAGCCGTGGCTGGACGAGAAGCCGGGCATGCGGACGCTGCGCGCCACCGAGAGCCGGCACAACCCGGCGAGCCCCGACGAACCGATGAACGTGCCCCGCCGGATCGACGACACCGCGCTGCTCGCCGGGATCGCCCCGCGGGCCCGCCTGGTCAGCCTCAAGGCCGTGAGCGCGGGCGGGACGAAGCAGGACCGGGTGCACCGGGTGATCGAGGCGCTGGCCTACGTCCGGCAGGTCAACGGCGAGGGCACGGACGGCATGCGCATCCACGGCGTCAACCTCAGCGTCGGCTACGCGTTCGACCCCGAGTGGTTCGCCTGCGGACGCAGCCCGCTGTGCAAGGAGGTCGACAAGACCGTCCGCTCCGGCGTCGTCGTGGTGGTCGCGGCGGGCAACTCGGGCTATGGAGACCTCGTCGTGCAGCGTGGCGGGCCGTCGACCTTCGGCCTCGGCATGACCATCAACGACCCGGGCAACGCCGAGCGCGCCATCACCGTCGGCTCAACCCATCGCGACTCGCCGCACGCCTACGGCGTCTCGTTCTTCTCGTCCAAGGGACCGACCGGCGACGGGCGCGAGAAGCCGGACCTGGTCGCTCCCGGCGAGCGGATCACGTCGTGTGCCGCGGGTAGGAAGCTGGCCGCGGTGCTCGCCGGCGAGGTCGCCGACGACACCGCGGTCTACGTGGAGGAGAGCGGCACCAGCATGGCCGCCCCGCACGTGTCCGGGGCGGTCGCCGCGCTGCTGTCCGTGCGCCGGGAGTTCATCGGCAGCCCGGAGGAGGTCAAGCGGATCCTCGTGGACTCCGCGACCTCGCTACGGCGACGGCCCGAGTTCCAGGGCGGGGGCCTGCTCGACCTGATGCGGGCCCTGCAGTCGGTCTGAGGAGGGAGCGAGTCATGGCAGGCA
This sequence comes from Pseudonocardia sp., assembly GCA_029266775.1. Lineage (GTDB taxonomy): Bacteria > Actinomycetota > Actinomycetes > Mycobacteriales > Pseudonocardiaceae > Pseudonocardia. The sequence continues at coordinate 970 of JAQSWF010000188.1, read as the reverse complement.
CCATCGCGGGGCTTCCGTTCTGGGAGTTGGCCTTCGACGAAGACGGTGACCCGGACGGCGGGCAGCGCGACGCGTTCCTCACGGAGGTCCGGGACCGCCGGCTGACCGACATCGTGCTGTTCGCCCACGGCTGGGGCAACGACCGAGCCATGGCGAACCGGCTCTTCACCCGCATCTTCGAGCTGCTCGCGCCGCAGGTGCCGGCGACTGCGCGCACCACCCTCGGGCTAGCGGGCGTGTCGTGGCCGGCGCGATTGTGGCCGGACGAGCCCATCCCGGACTTCCTGGCCGACGGCGGGAGCGACGGGGGCGCCGTCTCCCTGGGTCGGGCCGCAGCGGGAGCACCGGCCGACCCGACGCTGGATGCGGCCACGCTGTCGGACCTGCACGCCCTGTTCCCGGCGGCGAGCGCACCGCTGGACGAGATGGCGCGGCTGCTGCGCGGGGCGCCGACGCCCGAGGCGCAGAAGGAGTTCCACCGGCTCCTCGGCGAGTTCTCCCGCCTCGCCGGCGCTCGTGGCGAGCACGACGACGGGGAGGGCGACGAGGTCGGAGCCGCACTCGCACCGGGCGAGCCACGGATGCTCCTTGACGACCCCCACGAGCTGTTCATGCGCTACCGCACGGCGCTTCGGGCCAGCGGTGTGTCTGCGGCCGACGACGATGGTGCGGCGGCCTCCGGCGACGGGCTGGGCGGCCTGCTCAACGGCATGAAGGAGGCGCTCCGGCAGGCGAGCTACTGGCAGATGAAGATCCGTGCCGGCACCGTGGGCCGGGCCGGGCTGGGCCCGGTGCTCGGGCAGCTGCCGGCGGGCGTCCGGGTGCACCTCGTCGGCCACAGCTTCGGCGCGCGACTGATCTCCTTCGCCCTCACGGGCCTGCCGCCCGGTCCGTCGCCCGTCCGGGCCGTGACCCTGCTCCAGGGCGCCTTCTCACACTTCGCGTTCGCGAGCCCGCTGCCCTTCGACGC
>JAQSWF010000187.1 GCA_029266775.1 Pseudonocardia sp. | reverse complement strand
ACGAAGGCGGGGATCTCGGCGGGGTCGGCCGAGCCGTCCGCGTCGAGCATGACGATGACCTCACCGGTGGCTACGGCGAACCCGCAGGCCATCGCGTTGCCCTTGCCCTTGCGGGTCTGACGGATCACGCGGGCCCACGGCAGGGCGCGCCGCGCCGCGGCAATGGAGTCGTCGGTGGAATGCCCGTCGACGACGATCACCTCGTGCACCGCGGGCCGGACCGCGGCGATGGCCGGGAGCACCACCTCGAGGTTGCGCGCCTCGTTGCGGCTCGGCACGACGACGCTGACCCTCGGGAATACCGACCGACCGAGCGAGGTCCGAAAGCGGGGGCGCCGCCGTGCCCGACGAGCCACATGGTGCACCGGCCCACGCGACGGGACCGACACCGCACCGACGTGCGCGACGGACGAGATGACGCTCACTCAACCTCCCGGCTCAGCAGAACCGCCTGACCAGCGGATTTGCGTGACCCCAGGCCTCTCGCGGACCCGCCCATGTGGACGGGAAGCCGGAGCGACCGTGATCGATCGACAATTCCTCAGACGTCCCGCCTGCACGTTGGTTGCGCCCGTCGGGGCGCGTTCGCGATCGCACACCGCGGTGCCGATCGCAACCCGCTGCCGTCCGTCTCCTGCCACGCTGCCGCCGTGCCTGACGGACGACGAGACCGCTACGCCGACGCCGTGCGGGCGCGCCGTGCGGAGCTGCGTGCCCGCCGTGGCCCGTTGCTCGGCGGGCACCGGGCCGAGCTACGCGCCTGCCTGGCCGCCGGCAGGCTCACGGTGTCCGCGGAGCTGTCGACCGCATGTGTCGACCTGCACCGCGAGCTGCGCGACCACGCCGACCGCGCGGACCGCGCCGGGCGCGCTGCCCTCCTCACGGACGCGTCCGACGCCGTCGACCGGCTGGCCGCGCACGCCGGCGAGCGCTTCGCCGCGGCCGTCGTTCCCGGGATCCGGCGGGTGGCCGCGGCGCGGAATGTGCCGGAGGTCGAGCAGTGGCCGCCCGGCGCCGTCGCCGCCGTCCTGCTCCGCAGGCCCGTACCGATCCCGCTGCCGAGTCCGGAGCCTCCGCAACCGATCCGGACGACGCTCGCGGGGACGTGGCGAACGGTGCCGGTCTCCGCCGCGGCGCTGCCGGCGGCCGGGCTGCCCGCATTCGGCGGCCGCGCCGTCCTGCCGCTCGCGATCGGTGTCGGGTTGGCCTTGCTCGCGTGGGCCGTCGCAGCACAGCGTGTGGCTGCCGACCGGGCACGGCTGCGGCGGTGGGCGGCGGAGGCCGTGAGCACGGTGCGCACGGCCGTCGACACGGAGCTCGCGCGCCGCGCGCTGGAGCTGGAACGGGTTGCGGGCGGCGCGCTGGACGAGGCGGTCGCAGGTCGCCGGGCCGTGCTCGACGCGGAGCTGCAGGCCCTCCCTCCCGATGCGCGAGGTGAGTATGCAGGCCGATGACGGCGTCCCCCGTCCCGCCGCCGTTCCCGACGACGCGACGGGCGCGGACGTCCGACCCGGCGTCGACACCGACGGCGACGGTCGGGTCGACACCCTGGTCACCGCGGAGGGTGTGGACCTGCTCGTGCACACCGACCTCGACGGCGACGGGCTCGCCGACCGCGTCCTGCACATTGGCCCCGACGCATCGGTCCGCGTGGTCCCCGACCCGCTCGGAGAGGAACCCGAGGAGGTCTGGGCCTGGCTGTTCGGTCCCCCGACCGGCGGGGCGTGATCGACGCCTCCCGGCGCGGGTTAGGTTGGCGACCATGGCGCCCGACCGGATCGACCCCGCGTTTCGTGCGCTGCCCCTGCACCGGCTGGCGGATGCCGCGCTGAGTCGCGCACGCGAGCTGGGCGCGACGCACGCCGACGTCCGGATCGAGCGGATCGAGTCGCAGTCGGTCGACCTCCGCGACGCCGGCGTCACCAGCGTCATCGACGCGACGACCGTCGGCATCGGGGTGCGGGTCGTCGTCGACGGCACGTGGGGCTTCGCCGCACACGTCGAGCTCACCCCCGAGCGCGCGGTGGCGACGGCCGAGCGAGCCGTCGGGGTCGCGCGCGCGTTGGCGCCGGTGGCGCGCGAACGGGTCGAGCGCGCGGACGAGCCGGTGCACGCCGGGGTGGAGTGGTGCTCGGACTACGCCGTCGACCCGCTGTCCGTGCCCATCGCGGACAAGGTCGCGCTGCTGGGCGACTGGTCGCGCCGCCTGCTCGACGCCGACGGCGTGGACCACGTGCAGGCCGGGCTCGCCGTCGTCCGGGAGAACAAGTTCTACGCCGACCTGCGTGGCACCTCGACGGTGCAGCAGCGCGTGCGCACCGCTCCCGGCCTGACGGCCACCACGGTCGACCGCGGCAACGGCACCTTCGAGACGATGAGCTCGCTGGCGCCGCCGGCGGGGCGCGGCTGGGAGTACGTCACCGGCACGGGGTGGGACTGGGACGACGAGATCGCGCGCCTGCCGGGTTGGCTCGCGGAGAAGGCCGCGGCGCCGTCGGTCGAGCCCGGCCGCTACGACCTGGTCATCGACCCGTCCAACCTCTGGCTGACCATCCACGAGTCGGTGGGCCACGCCACCGAGTACGACAGGGCGATCGGCTACGAGGCCGCCTACGCCGGCACGAGCTTCGCCACCCCGGACCTCCTGGGCAGCCTGCGCTACGGCTCGGAGCGCATGCACGTCACCGGCGATCGGACGGTCCCGCACGGGCTGGCGACGGTCGGCTACGACGACGACGGCGTGGCCACCACCGAGTGGGACCTCGTGCGCGACGGCGTCCTCGTCGGCTACCAGCTCGACCGCACGTTCGCCCCGCGCCTCGGCCTGGCCCGGAGCAACGGCTGCGCCTACGCGGACTCGCCGCACCACGTACCCCTGCAGCGGATGGCGAACGTGTCCTTGCGGCCCGACCCGACCGCCGACCGCACCACGGACGACCTCATCGCACATGTCGACGACGGCATCTACATCGTCGGGGACCGTTCGTGGTCGATCGACATGCAGCGCTCCAACTTCCAGTTCACCGGGCAGCGGTTCTACCGCATCCGGAACGGCGAACTGGCCGGGCAGTTGCGCGACGTCGCCTACCAGTCCGTGACCACGGACTTCTGGGGCTCGCTCGCCGCCGTCGGCGGGCCGTCGACGTGGCGGCTCTACGGGGCCATGAACTGCGGAAAGGGCCAGCCGGGGCAGAGTGCGCCCGTCGGCCACGGCTGCCCGCCGGCGCTGTTCCGCCAGGTGAGGGTGCTCAACACCCGGGAGGAAGCCGAGTGAGCCCTGCGCCGCAGGACATCGTCGAGCGGGCACTGGCCGTGCCCGGCGGCGCCGGACGCGGCGTCGTCGTCACGGAGACGAGCGAGGCGGTGCTGCGCTGGGCGAACTCGACCATGACCACCAACGGCCACTCGACCGCGCGGGCCGTGTCGGTCGTGGCCCTGGAGCCCGTCGGGGCGGGCACCGCCGCCGGCGTGGTCAGCTCGGGCGCCCCCGTTCCGGACCTCGCCGCGGTGGACGAGCTGGTCGCGGCCGCCCGCCAAGCTGCCCGCGACGCCGGACCGGCGCGGGACGTGGCTGCGCTGCCCGAGCCGGATGTCGACGACCCGGGCTGGGACGAGGGCCCTGCCGAGACGTCCATCGGCGTGTTCGCCCGGCTGGCCGACGGCCTCGCCGAGGTCCTTCCCGGCCCGCAGCGCCACTACGGCTTCGCCAGCCACGACGTGACGACGGTCTGGTTGGGCACCTCCGCCGGGGTGCGCCGGCGCTGGGTCCAGCCGACGGGGTCGATCGAGCTCAACGTCAAGACCCCGGACCTGACCAGCTCGGCGTGGACGGGCGCCTCGACCGCGGACTTCGCCGACGTCGACGTTGTCGCGCTGGCAGGCGAGGCCACGGCCCGGCTCGGCTGGGGGGCGCGGCGGGTGGCGCTGCCGGCAGGTCGCTACGAGACGCTGCTGCCGCCCTCGGCCGTGGCGGACCTGATGCTGCTGATGGTGTGGTCGATGGAGGGCCGGCCGGCCCAGGAGGGGCGCAGTGCCTTCGCCGGTCCGGACGGCCCGCGCATGGGCGAGCGCCTTGGCCGGCTTCCGCTCACGCTGGCCTCCGATCCCGCCGCCCCGGGGCTGGAGTTCGCGCCGTTCGTCTCCGCGCTGCACTCCGGCGACGGGATCAGCGTCTTCGACAACGGCGCCTCGATCCGGCGGGTCGACTGGCTGCGCGACGGCGCGGTGCACGAGCTGGCCTACTCGCGCGCCGAGGCGGCCGAGTTCGGTACGAGGTTCGCGCCGCCGGGCGACAACCTGCTGCTCACCGGTGGCTCCGACGCCGGCCTCGCGGACCTGGTGGCCGGGACGCAGCGCGGCCTGCTGCTGACCTGCCTGTGGTACATCCGCGAGGTCGACCCCGCGACGCTGCTGCTCACCGGGCTGACCCGGGACGGGGTCTACCTCGTGGAGGGGGGTGAGGTGGTCGCCGAGGTCGAGCACAACTTCCGGTTCAACCACTCGCCCCTCGACGTCCTGCGCGAGGCAACCGACGTCGGCGCGACCGAGCGCACGCTCCCGCGCGAGTGGAAGGACTGGTTCACCCGGGTCGCGATGCCCCCGATCCGCGTGCCGGCGTTCAACATGTCGTCGGTGTCCCTCGGCCGCTGACCCCCGCGCGAGTCGCTACGAACTGGCGCGCGAGTCGACGGAATCTGAGCGGGACGTGATGTGGCGTGTTGTTCCCCATCCCCGCCCGACTGGCCGCGCGCTCGAGTGAGCGGGGCGACTGGCTCGCGGTCCTGCCCGGCACCGTTTACGGGCTGATACGCCGCTGGTCGCTCCACCTCGGACCGCCGTTCGAACCCGGTGGCGAGACCGCGTGGGTCGCTCCGGCCGGGGACGGGCTCGTCCTCAAGGTCGGGTGGGTGCACGACGAGGCCCGCGACGAGGCAGCCGGGTTGCGCGCCTGGGCCGGGCAGGGAGCGGTCCGGGTGCTCGCTGAGCACACTGAGGGCTCCACAGCGGCGTTGCTGCTGGAGCAGGCGATGCCCGGCACTCCGCTGACCGCGCTGCCCGGGCCGGAGCAGGACGTGGTGCTCGCCGGCCTGTTGCGCCGGCTGTGGATCGAGCCGCCGGCGCAGCACTCGTTCCGCCCGCTGTCGACGATGTGCGACGCCTGGAATGCGGAGTCCGGGCCGCAGCTCACCCACCTGGAACCGGGGCTCGTCCGAGACGGCCTCGCCCTGTTCCGCGCGCTGCCGCGCGACGACGTGCCGCCGAGGCTGCTGCCGACCGATCTGCACGCGGAGAACGTCCTGAGCGCGCGTCGCGAGCCGTGGCTCATGATCGACCCGAAGCCTACGTGGGTGACCCGGCCTACGACCTGGCGCAGCACCTGCTCGACAACGAGGCCCGGCTGACCGCCGACCCACGCGCGTTCGCCGCCCGGCTCGCGGATCTGGCCGGGGTGGACCCTGACCGGGTGACGGCGTGGCTGTTCGCGCGGTTGGTGGTCGAGGCCGCCTGGTGGCCGTACGACGTCGCCGCCCTCGCCCGCACCCTCGGCCCGTGACGACCCGGCCCGAACTCCTCCCGCACCCTGGAGCCACATCGCGGGTTCGGCGGCCCGCGAACAGCACCGTGGCTCCGAAGTGCGGAAGGGGGCTCGGGTCAGGTGGAAGGGGGCAGCTGGGGGCGCAGGCGCCCGAGAAGGTCGTCGACCGTGAGCCCCTCCGGCAGCGGAGTGCCCAGCAGGGTGCGCAGGTAGAGGCCATCGCCGACCAGCTGCACCAGCCATGCCAGGACCGGGTCCCCGAGCTCGTCGCGCAGAGCGGCGAGGGCATCCGCGTCGACCGCGGCCATCGCCTCGCGGACGGCGTGCCCGTCCGGCGTGCCGTCGGCCACCCGCAGGGCAGCCAGATACGTTCGGGTCAATCCGCCCGGAACGCCGCCACCCGGCGCGGACGTCCGGAGGTGGTAGGCGACGGCGCCTTCGCGGGCTCTCCGGATCTCGTCGGCGTCGGCCGCGCTGCGCTCCCGCAGGCGCTGCAGCAGCCCCGCGGCCAGCGCCTCCTTCGAGGCGAAGTGGTAGAGCAGGCCGCCTTTCGACACCTGGGCGGCCGCAGCCACGGCGTCCAGCGTCGCACTGCCCGCACCGTGCTCGATGAGCAGCGTCTCGTAGGCGTCGAGGACGCGGTCGCGAGCGCTCGGCATCGAACGATTCTAGGCAGACCAGAGATCGGGAATAGCCGAGCTAACTATACCGTCTGGACGGTATAGCAATCGTGCTCGTGAAGTAAAGGAACGTCCTCATGTCCGCCGCTGCCCTCGCCCGTCGCGTCCCGCACCCCCGGGCCGGCCGCCGCGAGTGGCTCGGCCTTGCCGTGCTGCTCCTGCCGACCCTCCTGATCGCCCTCGACAACACGGTCCTCGGCTTCGCCCTGCCCGCCATGGATCGGTCGTCGCCGGCTGCTGCTGATCGGTGTGACCGGGTTCGGTGCGGTGTCCGCGGATGCGGCCTTCGCCACGGATGCGGCCCAGTTGGTGGCGGCGCGGGCGCTGCTCGGCGTGTTCGGCGCCATGCTCATGCCGTCGACGCTGGCCCTGTTGCGGACGCTCTTCCTCGACCGGACCCAACGCCGGCTGGCCCTGGCGATCTGGGCGACTGGCTTCGCCGCAGGCGCTGCGTTGGGCCCCGTGGTGGGTGGCGTCCTGCTGGAGCACGCGTGGTGGGGTTCGGTGTTCCTGGTCAACACCCCGGTGATGCTGGTGATCCTGGCGCTGGCAACGACGCTGCCCGAGTCACGCACGCCGGCACCCGGTGGCCTCGACCTGCTCGGCCTGCTCCTGTCGCTGCTGACGATGGTCCCGTTCGTCCTCGCGGTGAAGACCTTCGCCGAGGACGCACCCCTTGCGCTCGCCGAGTTGACCCTCGCCGTTGTCACAGGCACCTTCTTCGTCGCTCGAGCCCGGGCGCGTCGCCAGGCCGGCCTTGAGCAGCTGCTCGACGTCGAGCTGTTCGCGGCACCACTGTTCCGCATGGCCGCGCTGGCCAACGCGACGACGATGTTCGCCTACACCGGCCTGCTGTTCGTGCTCACGCAGTACCTGCAGCTGGTCGTCGGGCTCTCGCCGCTGCGCGCCGGCCTGCTGCTTGTGCCCGGGGCGCTCGTGACCATCGTGGCCGGCGTGGGTGCCGCCCGGCTCGCGCGCTACGCCTCGTTCCGCACCCTCGTCCCGGCGGGGCTGCTGTTCGCCGCGGCGGGGTTCGGTGTCCTCGCGGTGGCGCTGGACGGGCCCGATATGGCGCTGGGCGCGGCAGTGCTGACCACGATGTTGGTCGGCGCGGGCATCGGGATGTCCGAGACGCTGACCAACGACGCGATCCTTGCTTCGGCGCCACCGGCTCGCGCGGGCTCGGCGTCTGCGGTGTCGGAGACCGCGTACGAGGTGGGCGCGGTGCTGGGGACCGCGGTCCTCGGCAGCGTGCTCGCGGCCGCCTATGCCGCGTCACTGGCGGTGCCGACGAGCATCGGTCCCGTCTACGCCCAGGACGCCCGCGAGACCATCGGTGGTGCCGTGGGGCTGGCCGACCGGGTCGGTGGCGAGGAGGGACGGATTCTGCTGGACGCGGCCACGTCGGCGTTCCAGCACGCCACGGTGGTCACGGCCGTCGTCGCGGCCGTGGTGCTCGTCGCCATGGCCGCACTCGTGGTGCTTGGCGTGCGCAGCCGCCCGCAGCTCTAGAAACCAGCCGGTACGGACAAGTCGGCTCAGAGCCCGTGGGGCGGGACGACCGGCTGCGTCGGCTGAGGGGGAACCGGAAGGGTGCTCACGCCGCGGTCCGACAGCCTCATCTGGACCTCCTCGGCGATCTGCGACGCCCGTCGACGCTCGCGGATACGGATGAGCACCAGCATCGAGATCCCGTACGCGATGCCCAGCACGAGCAGCACGATCCCGATCTTGACGATCATGTTCTGCAGTTGGCTGCCGACGTTCAGGTCCCAGGCCGAGATGAGGGTCAGCACACCGATCGAGATGAGGTGGAAGAGCACGGACAACAGGTTGTTGACCGAGTGGGTCACCTTGTCGTTGTCGAACACCTCCTGCAGGAACGGCTCGCCGGACGTGGCCAGGACCCGGCCCACGGCGACCGTGATGACGACCGAGATCACGAGCAGGACGATGTACTCGGCGGTCTCACTCATGGACACTCTCCGTCTCAGCAGGGCGAGGGCCTCGGTGATGTCCCGACGATCTCGCGTGACGTTGGTGTACCCGATCAGGGCAACGATCAGTCGCCGGACATTCCGCAGTGAGTATCACTGCAGCGGCAGCTCCAAAGCGCATCCTGCGGTCGTCCCCAGGCTACTGAATCGATGACTTCATCGGTCCTGTGAGTCAGCCGACAGCTCTTCGTCGTATGTGGACGTGAACGGCCCGGGTACCGTTCGTGACCATCCATCCGCTGCACCACCCGGCCCCCAGGTCGGGTGGGCGCCAGCGTTCCCCGGGCCGGTGAACGTGTCCCTGTACACGAAAGCCGGGCCAGGCAGGAGGACAGTTCATGACCGCAGCCACGGTGCCAGGGCTCGACGACGCTCCGACCACGAACGCGCGCCTGCTCGCCTGGGTCCGCGAGGTCGCCGAGCTCACCACGCCGGACCGGATCGTGTGGTGCGACGGGTCCGACGAGGAGTGGGAGCGGACGACCGCACACCTCGTCGAGACCGGCACGTTCGTGCGGCTCACGAGCAAGCCCAACTCGTTCTGGGCCGCCTCCGACCCGGACGACGTCGCGCGAGTGGAGGAGCGAACGTTCATCTGCTCGCTGCTCGAGTCCGACGCCGGCGTCACGAACAACTGGATGGACCCGGCCGAGATGAAGACGCGGATGACCGAGCTCTACCGCGGGAGCATGCGCGGCCGGAACATGTACGTCATCCCGTTCTGCATGGGCCCGATCACGGCCGAGCGGCCGATGTTGGGCGTGGAAATCACGGACTCCGAGTACGTCGTCGCGTCCATGAAGATCATGACGCGGATGGGCCCCGCGGTGCTGCGCCTGTTCGACGGGCCGGCGGGCAGTGACTTCGTCCCCGGGCTGCACTCGCTGGGCGCCCCGCTCGAGCCGGGCCAGCCGGACGCGCCGTGGCCGTGCAACCCCACCAAGTACATCTCCCACTTTCCCGAGGAGCGCCTGATCTGGAGCTTCGGCTCCGGCTACGGCGGGAACGCGCTGCTGGGCAAGAAGTGCTACTCGCTGCGGATCGCCTCGGCCATAGCGCGGGACGAAGGCTGGCTCGCCGAGCACATGTTGATCCTCAAGCTGGTCAGCCCGGAGAAGAAGGTGCACTACATCGCCGCGGCGTTTCCGTCCGCCTGCGGCAAGACCAACCTCGCGATGCTCCAGCCCACCGTCCCCGGCTGGAAGGTCGAGACCCTCGGCGACGACATCGCCTGGATGCGCTTCGGCGCCGACGGCCGGCTCTACGCGGTCAACCCCGAGGCCGGCTTCTTCGGCGTCGCCCCCGGCACGAACTGGAAGACCAACCCGAACGCCATGCGCACCATCGAGCGCGGCAACTCCCTGTTCACCAACGTGGCGCTGACCGAAGGCGGCGACGTGTGGTGGGAGGGCATGGAGGACCCGCCCGCTCGCGCGACGTCCTGGCTCAAGCAGCCCTGGACGCCCGACTCCGAGGAGATCCCCAGCCATCCCAACTCCCGCTACTGCACGCCGATGGCCCAGTGCCCCGTGCTGGCACCGGAGTGGGACGACCCGGAGGGCGTGCCGATCTCCGCGATCTTCTTCGGCGGTCGGCGGCGGGACACGATCCCGCTCGTGACCGAGTCACGGGACTGGCAGCACGGGACGTTCCTCGGCGCCACGCTGTCGTCGGAGAAGACCGCCGCCGCGTCCGGCGGTCTCGGGCAGGTGCGCCGGGACCCGATGGCCATGCTGCCGTTCATCGGCTACAACGTCGGCGACTACTTCCAGCACTGGATCGACGTCGGCAAGGGCGCCGACGCTGACAAGCTGCCGAAGATCTTCTACGTCAACTGGTTCCGCCGCGGCGACGACGGGCGGTTCCTGTGGCCGGGCTTCGGTGAGAACTCCCGCGTGCTCAAGTGGGCGATCGAACGCATCGAGGGCACCGCTGCCGCGCAGGAGACGGCGATCGGGCACGTGCCGTCCGTCGATCACCTCGACCTGGCCGGCCTCGACGTGCCGCAGGCGGACGTCGAGGAGGCGTTGGCGGTCGACCTGGCGGAGTGGCGGGCCGAGATTCCGCTGATCGAGGAGTGGTTCGCGAAGATCGGCCGGGCGCTGCCGACATCCATGCGCGACGAGCTGGAGGCGCTCACCCTTCGCCTGGGCGCGTAGGGTCGCCGTGCCGGGTGCCGATCGAGCGCCCGGGGATGGGCGCGGCGGAGGTGGCCGGATGCGGGACGGCGAGCCGGACGCGCCGCCCCACGGCGGCGACACGCTTGCGGCACTCGTTGACCAGCTCGGTGCGGCAGCGACGGACCAGGTCGCCACCCGCGCCCACGCGCGGGTCCGGCAGGCCGTCGCGGCCGGGGTGCGTCCACCCGGATTGCGCCACCTGTCCGACCGCCTGACGGCCGTCGAGGCGGGTCGCCCGCCCCGACAGCGGCCCGTGGCCGGTCTCGGCTCGGTTGTGGCGGCGCTGCCCGACAACCCGCTGCTCCTGATCGAGGGCACCGGCACCGAGGAGGTGGCGGCCACCGTCGCCGCGCTGGTGGACGACGGACGGCGGGTCGTCGTCACGGCCGCGAACGCCGTCGCCCTCGAGACGCTGCACACCGCACTGCCGGCGGGGCTCGACGGCCGCGTGGTCGACGCGCTGCCGGCCCTCGTCCCGGCCGACCTGCACCG
>JAQSWF010000316.1 GCA_029266775.1 Pseudonocardia sp. | reverse complement strand
GTCGCGCCGCAGCCACGCGAGCCCACCGGCCGCGGCCACGGCCAGCGCCCCGGCCAGCCACCAGGGCGACAGCGACAGCAGGCCGAACGTCCCGGCCACCCCGGCCGGCGGGCCCGCGTACAGCGCCAGCCGGTGCAGCGGGACGCCCTGCTCGTCCTCGGCCGCGCCGCCGTCGACGACCACGCCGTCCACGGTCACCGGCCGGCCGATCTCCTCGCTGGCCGCGTCCGCGAGGATCTCCTCGGCGGTCGGCTCGGTGTCCGTCGTGCTCACGCGGCGCCCCTCTCCAGCTCGCCCTTCACGGCGTTGATCAGCAGCGTCTTGATCCGGGAGTCGCCGGGCAGTTCGAGGTCCTTGCGTCGCCGGACCAGCTTGGCCAGCTCGTCGCGCTTGCCGGTGCCGCGCAGGTTCCCGTCCATGTGCTCACGAGCGCACCGGACGCCCTCGGCGACAAGTTCGTCCCAGGTCGTCGGCAGCACGATGTCCTTCGGTACGGCGCGCGGCAGCGGCCTGGTCGTCTCCGACTCGGTCACCGTGTGCGCGGCCGGCTGCGGCTCCTCGTCCGAGGGGACGCGCTCGATCGAGAGAACGGGCTCGACCTGCGTGCTGGCTGCTGGGATCTCCTGGGGAGTCGGCGCAGCGGGAGCGGCCTCGGACTCCTGCGCCTCGACACGCTCGCTCCTGACCCGCTTCATCTTCGCGAGCCAGCTCTCCTCGACCTTCGGCAGCGGCTGGCGGACGTACCCCAGGACCAGCACGTGCAGGCGGCCACCCAGGCCGAGCCGGGTGCTCGGTTCGACTGCGGCCAGGACCTCATCGGCCATGCGCAGCGCGTCCTCGGCAGAGGTGATGCGGTGCTTGACCGCCAGCTGCCACGCCAGCCGCGTCTGGCGGTGGGCGACGACCCAGCGCATCGCGCCGAACTCCGGCCGCGGCGGCACCGGCTCGGACTTCCACAGCTTCCGGATCTCCTCCTTGCGGGCCCGGCGTGCGGCGCGGTGCTCGCGCAGCTCCCAGCCCAGCACCGACAGCACCGACAGCCCGCCGAACACCGCGCCCAGCAGGGACACGTCCGGCTGCCACAGCTCGGTCCAGGCCGGCGACCAGTGCTTGAGGTTGATGAACGCCGCGAACGCCACCTGCCCCCAGGCGACCGCCCGGTAGACGGCGGGGGAGTCACCGTCCACGCGCGCCGCGTGCGCCAGGCTCATCGCGAACAGACCCACGGTCTCCAGGACCAGGCCCACAACGAGCGCGATGGTGATCGACCCGGCCTTGGTCCAGCCGCTGCTCGCAGGGGCGTCGAGCTGCCCGACGAGCAGCGCGTCACCCAGCGGCCTCACGAACGCGCCCACCTGCCCGATGAGCGCGGCCGCCGTGCCAGCGATCAGCAGCGCGGTGACCAGCCGATCCGCGCGCCGCTGCCGCGCGTCCGCAGCCGCGACCCGTGCAGCCTCCTCGGCCTCGGCGGCTTCCTGGTCCAGCCGCGGGGCCTGCGCGATGCGCAGCTGCTCCTCGGCCGCCTCGGTCGCGGCAGCCTGCGCGCGCACCCGCAGCGCGAGCAGCTCGGCCTCGGCGGCGATCCGCTGGCGCTCCTCGTCGTCCTTGCGCTGCGCCTCCAGCCGGATCGCCTCGGCGTGAGCCTCGGCGACCGTCTTGTCGGCGGCGACCCGGCCCTTGGCGAGCAGCCGCTGCGCGCGCCCGTCGAGTGGTCGCTCCTCGGTGATGGTCACGTCACGCCCACGTCCTGACCGTCTCGTAGTCCCTGGGCTGGACTCCGCCGCTGCGCAGCGCGCGGGCCCAGTCCTGAGCGATGGCGTGCGCCATCGGCCAGGTGGTCGAGTAGATCGGCAGCATTCCGTGCGCGTTGTCCACCAGCACCCACCGGTCCATCCGGGTGAGTGCCTGCAGCGCGCGGCCGCGCTGTCCGAGCCGCGCCGGGCCGATCCCCGGGTAGACCAGGACACGGCCCGCGACGTCGCGCACCGCGGCGACCGGCACCAGCTCGCCGGTGCCGAGGTCGACCCAGGCCAGGCCGTTGGCGGGGTACGCGGGGGGGAGCTGTCGCTGTGGCTGGCTCACCGGCGCGAGCCTCCCCGCAGGGCCAGGAACACCACGGCGATTGACCCGACCGCGAGCGTGGCGAGGACGAGGGCACCACTGGCAGTGTCCGCGCTCCAGCCGAACGCTGCCCTGAACGGACCAGCGACGAGCAGCCACGCGCCGACCATCCCCAGCGCGGTGAGGACGAAGAACCCGCGCGGGTAGCTGTTCGGGTCGGCGACAACGTCCCTGCGCGGAGTGCTGGTGTGGCGTCCACGATCTTGTGGCCCTCTCGGCCGAGGTGTACGACTGCACACGGGCGAACCGTCCTTCCATGACGGGGCTGCCAAGGGCCTCGACCGGGTGCGATCCGGTCGGGGCCCGCTGCATTCTGTTGGGTGGATCTTCTCCGGTATGTTGTGCCTGCGGTACCGCAGATGTCAAGCTCTGCGGTACCGCAACCACACGAGAGAGGGGATGCGCCGGTGGACCTCTACCTGCACGTCGCGCACAAGCTGGAGCAGCGGATCGACGCTGAGCAGCTACCACCCGGAACGCAGCTGCCCGGCGAGCGCGCGCTCGCCGCCGAGTACGGGGTCGCGGACAAGACGGTCCGCGAGGCACTGTCGGCGCTGGCCGCCCGCGGCCGCGTGGTCCGGCGCCGCCGGCGGGGGACCTACGTCGCCGACCTGGCCGCGCCCCGCGAGCGTCTCGACGTCGGCACGGTGATCACGCGCAACGAGCTGGGCTACCTCCGCAACCGGCACGCCGGTCACTGGCGACCGATCGGACCGCCGTCACGCCGCCGCGTGCCCTGCCCGCACGACGTCGCACTGCTGCTGCAGGTCGAGCCGGGGGAGGAGGTCGTGGCCCGCTCTCGCGCGGTCGGCACCGACACCGCGCACCACCTGACCATCACGTACCTGCCGCAGCGCGTGGTCGACCAGGCCCCCGTCGTCGCCGAGCAGGACACCGGCCCCGGCGGCTACGTCGAGCGCCTGGAGCTGGACCTCGGCCTCGGGCCGATCAGCTGGTTCGCCGACGTCGTCGCGCGCCTGCCCCTGCCGGAGGAGGCCGCTGCCCTGCAGATGCCGGCCGAGCAGCCGGTGCTGGTGGAGATGGTGACCCTGACCAGCGACCGGGCCGAGCTGCCCCTGGCCGTCGACGTCATCGTCCGCGACGGCCGCAGCTGGACCCTGGGATTCGAGCTGCGCCGCGACGACAGCGCCACCTGGCCCATCACTCCCGCAGCCGCGCGCAACACGCCCGCTACACCAACCACCGGTCGTCCCGCGACTTCATGGCCAGAAGTTACGCCAGAAGCGTGATCGTGCGTCACGTTCTCGCTCGCTAGTTCGGTGTCGTGGCCACCACGGGGCGACACCCGGGCTTAGATTGCGTGAGCGAACGGTGCGGACCTGGGTCCGTGAAAGCACGGGGGCCCCAGGACCACCTGGTCCTAGGGCCCGCACCGTGAGCCTCTCAGCCACCAGCTGAGAGAAAACCGACTCGGCAAATGGGTTGCAGCCCTGCCGAGTCAAACGCCCGCTACCAACGAGGCGTGGACGATGTTACCGGTCCAGGTTGCAGCCTGGGCGGTGTAGTCGGTCGCCACGCCGGAAAGCGTGTCGATCGTGCCCCACATCACCCGTTCGGGTGCGC
>JAQSWF010000186.1 GCA_029266775.1 Pseudonocardia sp. | reverse complement strand
GAGGCGGGCGAAGTCGGACTCGAAGTGCCAGGTGATCCGGTGGCCGAAGTAGTCCTCCCAGATGTCGAGGACGCGCCGCACGGTCGCGTACATGGTGGCTGCCGAGAACTCCCTGGTGCCCGGCTTGAGATAGGTGAAGTGGCCGTCGCGGCCGGGCTTGACCTTGGCGCGCGTGTCGCCGCGGTACGGCGGCCGCACGAACTGGTTGTAGGGCAGCTTGCTCACCGCGTCGACGACGTACATGCGGTCGTCTTCGGGCCCGGCCTGGATGAGGTCAGGTGGCACCGAGACGGTGACCACCTCGGGCTTGGCGAACAGCGGGCCGGAGCCGTCGGCCTTCATGAGGAAGCGGGGCTGGGGGAAGAGCAGGAAGCGGGTGCCGGTACCGGCGATGCGCGCGTCGAGCTGCAGGGACATGAGTGCGCTCCTTGAGCGGGTGGACGACACTCGTGGGAGTCCTGCCGACGGTCCGCTGATACCGACGTCAGGAGC
Organism: Pseudonocardia sp.; assembly: GCA_029266775.1. Classification (GTDB taxonomy): domain Bacteria; phylum Actinomycetota; class Actinomycetes; order Mycobacteriales; family Pseudonocardiaceae; genus Pseudonocardia. The sequence goes on along the minus strand of JAQSWF010000186.1, from coordinate 6,204 downwards.
GCAGCGCGTTCTCCGCGAGCACCAGGGCTCCGGCCGGGCCGGCGAGCCCGCCGAGGCCGGCGGGAACGACGAAGTCGTCGGCGGCGTGCTCCGGGCCTGCGCCGTAGCCGGCGAGGGTGTCGACGAGCGTGGTCCGCAGCAGCGGGAACAGGCCCGGCAGGTTCGGGATGCTGCCGCCGATGACGATGCGCTCCGGCGCGATCGTGTAGACGATCGTGCGCAGCCCCGCTGCGAGGTAGCCGGCCTCCCAGGCGACGGCCCGCTCCAGGTCGGCGCCGTCGAGCTCTTCGGCCGGGCGCCCGAACCGGACGGCGATCGTGCCGCCTGCCGCCATGCCCTCGAGGCAGTCGCGGTGGAAGGGGCAGGCGCCGGGGAAGTCGTCGCCCGGCTGGCGCGGCACCGAGATGTGGCCCATCTCGGCGTGGCCCAGGCCCTCCGCCGACCGACCACCGATCACGGCCGCGGCGCCGATCCCGGTGCCCACTGTCATGTAGCCGAAGGTCGACAGCCCACGTGAGGCGCCCCACCGGCCCTCGACGAGCGCCGCGCCGGCGACGTCGGTGTCGAAGCCCACAGGCACCCCGAGCGCCGAGCCGATGGGGCCGACGAGGTCGGTGTCGGTCCAGCCGGGCTTCGGGGTGGCTGTGATGTAGCCGTACCGGGGGTTGCAGGGGCGCAGCTCCACGGGGCCGAACGAGGCGATGCCGACCGCGACAGGCGGCGGGCCGGCAGCCTCCTTGAAGAACGACACGACCTCGGCAAGCGTCTGCTGGGGGTCACGCGTGGGGATCCGGGTGCGGGCGACGATGTCATCGGGCGACGAGCCGATCAGGCAGACGAACTTCGTGCCGCCGGCCTCCACGGCGCCGAAGCGCACCGGGGCATCGTCGCTCATGGGCGAGGACGGTACCGGTGTCGGTGGCTCCGGGGCGAGCACTGCGTCACGATGCCGTTGCCAGCCGTGACGCCGCGGCCGGCGCCGTGCTCGGGGCCTGCCTGGGCTGCGGATCGGCCGGCAGTGCTGCGATCTGCTCGCAGGTTGAGGATCTGCGCGCGCCATGCCGCGCGCGGCGACCCGATTGCGCGAGCAGATCGACGCACGGCGTCGCGAACACGCCGACCGCGACGACGGCCCCCGCACGCACGCTGCGCACCGGACCGCCGCTGTGGTAGGCCTGCCGCATGTCCGATCACGTCGCCGCCGCCCTTGACAAGATGCGTTCCGTCGGCGCCCACCCGTCCGAGCTGGCCGCGCTGCGCAGGCGCCTCGAGCAGCTGGAAGACCCCGAGGCCGGGCGCCTGCCGGGCGACGTGCTGGAGCCCCTTCCCGACCTGCCGCAGCTCGCGGAGCTGCCCGAGCCCGACGGCGACCGGGCCCGCGACGTGCTCGATCGGCTGGCGGTCGTCAAGCTCAACGGCGGGCTCGGGACGAGCATGGGCCTGTCGGGCCCCAAGTCGCTGTTGACCGTCAAGCCCGGGACGAGCTTCTTGGACGTCGTCGCCGCGCAGGTGCTCGGGCTGCGCGCCCGCTACGGGGCGCGGCTGCCTCTGCTGCTGATGAACTCGACGTCCACCCGCGGGCCCTCGCTCGAGGCGCTGCACCGCTACGAGGCGCTGCGCACCCAGGACGTTCCATTGGACTTCCTGCAGGGGCGCGAGCCGAAACTGCGCGCTGACGACCTTCAACCGGTCGAGTGGCCGGCCAACCCGGAGCTGGAATGGTGCCCTCCCGGGCACGGCGACATCTACACGGCGCTAACGGCGTCGGGCACGCTCGACACTCTGCTCGACGCCGGTCTGCAGTACGCCTTCGTGTCGAACTCGGACAACCTGGGCGCGCTCGCGGACGTCCGCATCGCAGCGTGGATCGCGGACGAGGAGGTGCCGTTCGCGATGGAGGCGGTCCGCGGCACGCCGGCCGACCGCAAGGGCGGACATCTCGCACGCCGCGACGGGCAGGTGGTGCTGCGCGAGACGGCGCAGGTGCCCGACGGGGACGAGTCGTTCACCGACGTCGAGCGCTGGCGCTTCTACAACACCAACAACCTCTGGATCGACCTGCGCGCGTTGCGCGACCTGCAGGCGGCCGACCCGGCGGCCCCGGCGCTGCCGCTGATCGTCAACCGCAAGACCGTCGACCCCCGCGACAAGTCCAGCACACCCGTGATCCAGCTCGAGACGGCGATGGGCGCGGCCGTCGGCTCGATCCCGGGTGCCCGAGCGGTGCAGGTGCCGCGGTCCCGGTTCGCCCCGGTCAAGACCACGAACGACCTGCTCGTCGTGCGCTCGGACGCCTACGAGCTCACCCCCGCTGGGCGGATGGCGCCGACCTTCGAAGGCCCCGGTCCCGTCGTGACGCTGGACGATGACTTCTTCAAGATGGTTCCCGACTTCGAGGAGCGGTTCCCGGACGGTGCGCCGTCGCTGCGCCGGTGCGGCCGGCTTGAGGTCGAGGGCGACGTCAGCTTCGGGGCGGACGTGGTGTGCGAGGGCGACGTCTATGTGACCGGTCCGCGTCAGGTGCCGGACGGGGAGGTTCTGCGGGGATGAGTGGGCCGGCGGCGCGCGTGCTCGACGCGTTCACCGACGTGTTCGGCGGGGAGCCCGACGGCACCTGGTGGGCGCCCGGCCGGGTGAACCTGATCGGCGAGCACACGGACTACAACGACGGGTTCGTCCTGCCGCTGGCCCTCGGGCAGGGTGTCGCCGCGGCGGCCCGAGTCGCGGACGAGCCGGTACTGCGGGCGCATTCGCTGCACGAGGACGCCACCGTCACGCTGCCGCTGGACCAGATCGCTCCCGACACCGTGGACGGCTGGTCGGCCTACCTCGCCGGTGTCGCCTGGGCGCTGCGGGAGGCCGGGCACGAGGTATCGGGGCTGGAGGTCGTCGTCGACGGGAACGTGCCGGTCGGTGCCGGCCTGTCGTCGTCCGCCGCGCTCGAGTGCGCCGTCGCCGTGGCCTGGAACGACCTCGCCGGGCTGAAGCTCTCCCGCGACGAGCTCGCCGCGGCCGCCCGACGGGCCGAGAACGACGTCGTCGGCGCACCCACCGGCGTCATGGACCAGATGGCGTCGCTGCACGGCATGGCGGGCCATCTCGTCTTCCTCGACACGCGGTCGCTCGCGGTCGAGCACGTGCCGTTCGACCCGCCCGCTGCCGGTCTGGCTCTGCTCGTGATCGACACTCGAGCTCCGCACGCGCTGGTCGACGGCGAGTACGCCGAGCGGCACCGTTCCTGCGCGCTGGCGGCGGAGCGGCTCGGCGTCCGCGCGCTGCGTGACATCGACATGGCGGACCTCGACAGCGCGCTCGCGCGGCTGACCGGGGACGACGCCGAGCTGCTCCGCAAGCGGGTGCGCCACGTCGTGACCGAGGACGCGCGGGTGCTGGAGGTCGTCGACACGCTGCGGTCCGGTGCGGATCCGCGCCGGATCGGTCCGACGCTCACCGCCTCACACGCGTCGATGCGCGACGACTTCGAGATCACCGTGCCCGAGGTCGACACGGCGGTCACGGCCGCGCTGGACGCGGGCGCCTACGGCGCGCGGATGACGGGCGGCGGGTTCGGGGGCTGCGTGCTGGCGCTGGTGGACGAGGGGGACGACGTCCGGGTGGTCCGCGCGGTCGAGGACGCCTACGCCGACGCGGGCTACCACCCGCCGTCGGCCTTCGAAGCGACCGCGGCCGACGGCGCACACCGCCTGTAAACCTCGCCGCGGTCGGGTACGCCCGGACCCCTACCCGGAGCTTCGCCACCCGACGATCCTGGAGGCGCCGTGAACGGCCCTGCCGACGTGCTGCACCTGCGAGCCGCCGGGGTGAGCCTCGTGCTGGACACGCGCGACGAGCAGCTCCCCGCCGTGCTGCACTGGGGCCACGACCTCGGTGACGTCCCGCCGACCGACCTCGTCGCCCTCGCCGCCGCGGCCGTTCCCGCAGTGGTCCCCAACGACCTCGACGAGCCCGCCCGGCTCGGTGCGATCCTTCCCGAGCACGGCACCGGGTGGAACGGTCGCCCCGGCCTCGCCGGCTCCCGGTCGGGCCGCGCGTGGTCTCCGCTGTTCACGCTCAGCGGGCTGGACGTGGCGCCCGATCCCGGGCGAGGCGGCCGCATGATCGCCACGGGCCTCGACGACGAGGCCGGCCTCGCGATCCGGCTCGAGCTCGAGCTCCTCCCGTCGGGGTTGCTCCGCCAGCGCGCGACGGTCACGGCTGCGGCAGAGGGCTCCTACGCCGTCGACGGGCTGATGCTGACGCTGCCGGTCCCGCCCGTGGCGACGGAGCTGTTCGACCTCGCCGGCCGGTGGGGGCGCGAGCGCTCGCCACAGCGGCTGCCCTTCGTCGTCGGCGTCCACTCGCGGGAGAACCGCCGTGGCCGCACCGGACCGGACGCGCCGCTGATCCTGGCCGCGGGGACGGACGGCTTCACGACGCGAGACGGTGACGTGTGGGCCGTGCACGTCGCGTGGAGCGGCAACCACGTCACCTACGCGGAGCGGCTCGCGACCGGCGCGGCCGTGCTCGGAGGCGGTGAGCTGCTGCTGCCCGGGGAAGTCGCGCTCGCCGCGGGCGAGAGCTACCGCGGGCCCTGGATCTACGCCGCCCACGGCGTCGGGCTGGACGGGGTCGCCGCCCGCTTCCACCAGTACCTGCGGGCCCGGACACAGCACCCGACGCGGCCCCGACCCGTCGTGTGCAACACCTGGGAGGCGGTCTACTTCGACCACGACCTCGGGCGGCTCAGCGAGCTGGCCCGGCTCGCCGCCGAGGTCGGCGTCGAGCGCTACGTCCTCGACGACGGCTGGTTCTCCTACCGCCGCGACGACACCGCCGGACTCGGCGACTGGTACGTCGACCCGCAGGTATGGCCGGACGGGCTGCATCCGCTCGTGGACGTCGTGCACCGGCTCGGGATGGAGTTCGGCCTGTGGGTCGAGCCCGAGATGATCAACCTCGAGTCCGACCTCGCCCGGGACCATCCCGACTGGATCCTCGCGACGGGCGGCCGGCTGCCGCCGTCGTCGCGCTCCCAGCAGGTGCTGAACCTCGGCCACGCCGACGCGTACGCCTACATCCTCGAGCGCCTCGACGCGCTGTTGACCGAGTACCCGATCGCGTACCTGAAGTGGGACCACAACCGCGATCTCGTCGACGCCGGCACCGGCGCGCTGGGGACGCCGGGAGTACACGCCCAGACCCTCGCGGTCTACCGGCTGCTCGACGAGCTGCGCGCCCGGCACCCGGACGTGGAGATCGAGTCCTGCTCGTCGGGCGGTCTGCGGGTCGACCTGGCGATTCTGGAGCGCACCGACCGGGTGTGGGGCAGCGACGTGATCGACCCGCTCGAGCGCCAGCAGATCCAGCGCTGGACGGCGCAGCTGCTGCCACCCGAGCTCGTCGGCAGCCATGTCGGCGCGGCGCATGCGCACACGACCGGCCGCACGCACGACCTGACGTTCCGCGCGGGGACGGCCCTGTTCGGCTCGTTCGGCATCGAGTGGGACCTCATGACGGCCTCTGATGCCGAGCGCGCGGAGCTGGCCGCGTGGGTGGCGTTGTACAAGGAGGTGCGGGAGCTGCTGCACACCGGCACGGTCGTGCGCGCCGCGCAGTACGACCCGTCGTTCGCCGTGCACGGCGTAGTGGCCGCGGACCGGAGCGACGCGGTGTTCGCGCTCGTGCAGCTGACCACCCCGGAGACGTCGGTCCCCGGGGCGGTGCGGCTGCCCGGGCTCGACCCGACGCGGCGCTACCGGGTTAGCGCGCAGCCCCCCGGCGACCGGCCCGCCGTTCGCGAGATCCAGCCGCCGCCCTGGCTCGCCGAGGGGGTGACTCTGCCGGGCACCGTCCTCGAGTACACGGGCCTGCGGGCGCCTGCCCTGTTCCCGGAGCAGATACTGCTGCTGCGCGTCCAGGCCACATGACGGTCCGGGGGGCGACCCTCGGCGCTGATTGGCGGCTGGTTGACGGACGAGGACAGGAACGTCGCTTCCGTCGACCGTCCGCCGATCACCTCGGGCCGGCGCCGACCGCTCGGCACGGCCCGCCGCTGCCGAGATTGTCGGAGTAGCCCGCTACCGTCCCTGCCGTGGATCCGACTCCCACCGTCACCGAACCTCGTGAGCTCGAAGCCTCCCTCGCAGACACGCAGGCTCGGCTGGAGGCCGTCATCAAGACCGTGAGCGCCCTCTCCCGGGAGCT
>JAQSWF010000185.1 GCA_029266775.1 Pseudonocardia sp. | reverse complement strand
ATGCCGGTGATGGCCCGCAACCTGCTCGAGTCCGCCCGGCTGATCGCGGCGGCGGCCCGACTGCTCGCCGACAAGGTCGTCGACGGCGCGGTCGCGGACATCGAGCGCACGCGGGAGTACGCCGAGTCGTCGCCCGCGATCGTCACCTCGCTGAACCGCTACCTGGGCTACGAGGAGGCGGCCGCGGTTGCAAAGCAGGCGCTGAAGGAGCGCAAGACGATCCGGGAAGTCGTACTCGAGCGCGGGCACGTCGAGAAGGGCGCTCTGACCGTCCACGAGCTCGACGCCGCCCTCGACGTCCTCGGCATGACCGGCGCCCGCAAGCGTCCCTGACCCTCCCCCCGCGCGAGTCGCTACGTTCTGGCGCGCGAGTTGGCACATTTTGGCCGCGAGTCGCTACGTTCTGGCGCGCGAGTCGGCTGATCAACTCCGTCGGCGTCAGCGCCGCCATCGCCGTCTCAGTGCGTTGACTGCTGTCGATCGCAATTCGGGTGCGTCCACTGCTCGTTGATCGAACAACCTCGTTGATCAACACATGCACACGCAACGGCGATCAGCAGGCCGCATCACCACTGCTGCAGCCCTACGCCCGTCCTCCAGCCTCGTTCCGGTCGCCAGGCGGCCGCGTTGACACCGGGCTGGTTGACTCAGACGGTGCTGCTTGCCGAGGTCGTCGCCACCTCCGCCGCCGTCGGCGCCACCCGCTCCCGCACGGCGAAAGCCGCAGCGCTCGCCGCCCTGCTGCGCGCTGCCGAGCCGGAGGAGATCGAGCCGGCCACGGCCTGGCTGGCGGGCGAGCCACGACAGGGGCGGCTCGGCGCGGGCTGGCGGACGCTGGCCAGTGTGGACGTGGCGCCGGCGGACGCCGCATCGCTTCAGGTCATCGACGTCGAGGCGCGGCTGGACGCGTTGGCCGCCACCGCCGGCCCCGGCTCCACCGCGCGGCGCACCAAGCAGCTCACCGCCCTGTTCGGTGCGGCCACGCAGGACGAGCAACGGTTCCTCCGGCGCCTGCTCACCGGGGAGCTGCGCCAGGGCGCGCTGGAAGGCGTGATGCTGGAGGCGGTCGCGGCGGCCGCCGACGTGCCCGCGGCCACCGTGCGCCGAGCGTTCATGCTCTCCGGAAGGCTGCCCGAGACGGCCCGTACGGCCCTCGTCGGGGGCGCCGCTGCCCTCGATGCCGTCGTGGCGACCGTCGGCCGCCCCGTCCGGCCGATGCTGGCGAGCCCGGCCGAGAGCCTGGAGTCGGCGCTTGCGGAGCTGGGCGCCGAGGTGTCCGTCGAGTTCAAGCTGGACGGTGCCCGCGTCCAGGTGCACCGCGACGGCGACGTCGTGCGGGTGTGGACGCGCACGCTCAACGAGGTGACCGAGCGCGTCCCCGAGCTGGTGGAGCTGGTGCGGGGCCTGCCGTGCCGCAGCGTCGTGCTCGACGGCGAGACCCTCGCGTTGCACGACGACGGCCGCCCGCGCCCGTTCCAGGAGACCGCGAGCCGCTTCGGCGCGGACGTGCACGAGCTGCTTCTCCGGCCCTTCTTCTTCGACTGCCTGCACCTCGACGGGGACGACCTGATCGACGAGCCGCTGCACGTGCGGTTGGCCGCCCTCGACCGGGCCGCGGACGAGCACCGGATGCCGGGCGCGCTCCGTCCCAGCTCGGACGAAGCCGCGGCGGTGCTCGAGCGGGCGCTGGACGCCGGCCACGAGGGCGTGATGGTCAAGGCCCTGGACGCGCCCTACGCCGCTGGTCGGCGCGGGCGCGCTTGGCAGAAGGTCAAGCCGGTGCACACGCTGGACCTCGTCGTCATCGGCGCCGAGTGGGGATACGGCCGGCGCACCGGCAGCCTCTCCAACATCCACCTCGGCGCGCGGGACCCCGACGGCGGCGAACCGATCATGGTCGGCAAGACGTTCAAGGGGATGACGGACGCGTTGCTGGCGTGGCAGACCGAGACGTTTCCGCACTACATCCACGACGACCGCGGCCACGAGGTCCTGCTGCGCCCGGAGCTCGTGGTGGAGATCGAGCTGGACGGCGTGCAGCGCAGCCCGCGCTACCCCGGCGGCGTCGCGCTGCGCTTCGCTCGCGTGCAGCGGTACCGGCCCGACAAGACCCCAGCCGAGGCCGACACGATCGACGCCGTCCGGGCACTGCTGCGGGGCTGACAGACCTCGAGACATCGTGACGCCCGGTACGCTGTTGGCTCCGTGCGCTTCCTCTCCGACGACCGGGTCCCCCACTCCACTTGGGACCTCACCTACGACGACGTCTTCCTCGTCCCCGGCCGCTCCGCGGTCGCGTCACGGTTCGACGTCGACCTCACCACCGCTGACAACTCCGGCGCCACTGTGCCGGTCGTCGCCGCGAACATGACCGCGGTGGCCGGCCGGCGCATGGCCGAGACGCTGGCCCGCCGCGGTGCGCTCACCGTGCTGCCGCAAGACGTGGCGCCCGAGGCGGTCGCCGAGATCGTCGCGTGGATCAAGTCCCGGCACCAAGTGTGGGACACCCCCCTCGTGCTCCACACCGGCGACGCCGTGGCAGACGCGCTGAACCTGCTGCCCAAACGGGCGCACGGCACCGTCGTCGTGGTCGACGCCGACGGTCGGCCGGTCGGGACCGTCGACGAGACCGGCTGCACGGGGGTCGACCGCTTCACGCGCCTCGGCGACGTGCTCGACCCCGCACCGCTGACCCTGCCGCTCGACTCCCCGCCGCGGGAGGTCTTCGACGCGCTCGGGACGCGACGGGTGGCACTGGGACTCGATTCCGACGGCCGGGTCGCCGGGCTGCTCACCCCGCTGGGCGCCGTCCGGGCGGGGATCTACACGCCCGCTGTCGACGCGTCGGGGCAGCTGCGGACCGCGGCGGCCGTCGGGATCAACGGCGACGTGGCGGTCAAGGCGAAGGCGCTGCTCGACGGCGGCGTCGACGTGCTCGTCGTCGACACCGCACACGGCCACCAGGAGAAGATGCTCGAGGCGCTGCGGGCGGTGCGCGCCGTCGTCGGGGACGCGCCCGTGCCGATCGTGGCCGGCAACGTCGTCACCGCGGACGGGGTGCGCGACCTCGCCTTCGCAGGCGCGGACATCGTCAAGGTCGGCGTCGGGCCCGGCGCCATGTGCACCACGCGGATGATGACCGGCGTCGGCCGACCCCAGTTCTCGGCGGTGCTCGAGTGCGCGGCCGCCGGGCGCGAGCACGGCGTGCGGATCTGGGCGGACGGCGGCGTTCGGCATCCGCGTGACGTCGCGCTGGCGCTGGCCGCGGGCGCGTCGGCTGTGATGATCGGCTCGTGGCTGGCCGGCACCTATGAATCGCCGGGCGACCTGCTGCGCGACGAGTCGGGCCGCCCGTACAAGGAGTCGTTCGGGATGGCGTCGAAGCGGGCGGTCAGCGCCCGCACGCGCAACGACGGCGAGTTCGACCGGGCCCGCAAGGCGCTGTTCGAGGAGGGCATCTCGTCGTCACGGCAGTGGCTGGACCCGGCGCGGCCGGGCGTCGAGGATCTGCTCGACGCCATCTGCGCCGGTGTGCGCTCTGCCTGCACCTACGCCGGCGCCCGCACGCTGGAGGAGTTCGCCGAGCGGGCGGTGGTGGGCGTACAGACCGTCGCCGGTTTCACCGAGGGCACGCCGCACGGCCTGTAGCGGGACGGAGCGAACGCGGCGTTCGGTGCATCTGACGCACCGAACGCCGCGTTCGCTCCATTGTGGTGCGCCCTACGCGCCCGGCCCCTCCAGCATCTCGGTGACCAGCGCCGCGATCGGCGAGCGCTCCGACCTGGTCAGGGTGATGTGCGCGAACAGCGGATGACCCTTGAGCTTCTCGATCACCGCCGCGACGCCGTCGTGCCGTCCGACCCGCAGGTTGTCCCGCTGCGCAACGTCATGGGTCAGCACCACCCGCGACCCCGTACCCAACCGCGACAGCACCGTCAGCAGCACGTTGCGTTCCAGCGACTGCGCCTCGTCCACGATCACGAACGCGTCGTGCAGCGAGCGGCCCCGGATGTGGGTAAGTGGAAGGACCTCAAGCATCCCGCGGGAGAGCACCTCGTCCAGGACGCTCTGGCTGACCAGCGCCCCGAGCGTGTCGAAGACGGCCTGTGCCCAGGGCGCCATCTTCTCGCTCTCGCTGCCCGGCAGATACCCCAGCTCCTGCCCGCCGACGGCGTACAGCGGCCGGAACACCACGACCCTACGGTGCTGCTGCCGCTCGAGCACCGCCTCCAACCCGGCACACAGGGCCAGCGCCGATTTCCCCGTCCCGGCGCGTCCACCCAGCGACACGATCCCGACCTCGGGGTCGAGCAGCAGCTCCAGCGCGATGCGCTGCTCCGCCGAGCGCCCGTGCAGCCCGAACGCCTCCCGGTCGCCGCGCACCAGCCGCACCCGCTTGTCCGCCGTCACGCGGCCGAGCGCGGAGCTGCCACCGAGCAGCCGCAACCCCGTGTTCGCCGGCAGCTCGCGCGCCGCGTCCAGGTCGACGACCCCATCGGCGAACAGCGCGTCGACGTCGTCAACCGTGACCTCGACGTCCGCCATGCCCGTCCACCCGGAGGGCACCACGTCCAGCGCGTGGTACTCGTCGGCTGCCAGACCGACGGCCGCCGCCTTCACGCGCAGCGGCATGTCCTTGGTCACGAGCACGACCTCGCCCCGCCCCTCGGACCGCCGCTCGGCGGCGAGGTTCAGTGCGCAGGCCAGGATCCGGCTGTCGTTGGCGTCGGACCGGAAGCCGGCAGGGAGCACCTCGGGGTCGGCGTGGTTGAGCTCGACATGCAGGGTGGCACCACCGGACCCGATCGGGACGGGGGCGTCGAGACGCCCGTGCAAGATTCGCAGCTCGTCGAGCTGGCGCAGCGCGGTGCGCGCGAACCAGCCGAGCTCGGGGTGGTGACGCTTGCCCTCCAGTTCGGAGATCACGACCAGCGGGAGGACCACCTCGTGCCCGTCGAACCGCGTCAGCGACCACGGGTCCGACAGCAGGACGGAGGTGTCGAGCACGTAACAGCGGCTGGGGCTGTTGGTCACGGATGCTCCCTCGCGGGCGCGGCACCGCACCCACGTCTCCGGCGGGCCGGCCGGCCCTGGCGGGGCCTGCGACGCGGACTGCCGCGCCGGCAGAACCCACGAGGGCCGGGTGCCGGCCCTCCTGGTGTTGACGACACCAACCAGGGCCTCCCCGGGCGGTCCGCATCGGGTACGCACCGCCACTGCGGACGATATCGGCGGTCGCCCCGGCGCGGTCAAGAACAACACGGACGGACGAACGGCGATGGCGGCCACATTTAACGCGCCCGTATACCGCTCGTCGCCGGACGGATACCGCCCGTCGTGCGGTCAGTGCGTGGTCGTCATCGGCCGGGCGAGGAGTGCCGTCGGGGTGGGTGGATCGTCGAGCAGCCGGAGGTGGTGCCCGACGGGGTCGCCGTGGCGCAGGAAGGACCGCACGAGCGCGGAACCCTCGACGGACGCGGCGACATGGGCGCGCCAGAGCGGGCGGGCGAGCGTGGCGACCAGCCGCCGGGCGCGCATCGCGTCGAGCAGCAGCCAGCGGCGCAGGTGGGCCTCGGCCCCGGCGACGTCGCTACTCGTCGGCGGGCCGACGTCGTGGAGCAGCAGGGCCGCGTCCAGCCGTGCGCGGCGCAGCGTCGCCAGGACGGGGTCGAGCCGCTCGGCGAGCTCGCCGTCGAGCGGCACCCCGACCCCGCCGAGGACCTGCGACGCCCACCGCCCCCAATCGGCGCCCATTGCCGTGTCGAGCGCCGACTCGGCCATCCCCTCGGACACCACGGTGTGCGGCGTCCCGAGCACCGTCACGCCGAGCTCGACGCGGTGCCGCGCCGGCCCGGTCTCGGCCCGGCTGCACTCCGTGTGATGGCCCGGGTAGGTCTCGTGCGCCACGAGACGGGCCAGCTGGCCCGCCGGTAGTCCGGCGCCAACGTTGATCCGGACGGTGGAGCGGTGACCGGCCGAGTAGGTGTGCAGGGCGCGCCACGGAACGTTGTGGACGAGCCGGTGCTCGACGGCATCGCCGGGGGGCAGCCCGTAGCGGCCGGCCACGCGGTGGCGCAGAGCGGCGGTCAGCGCATCGACGGCGTCGGCAAGCCGGCCGGGGGCCACGGTGTCGCGGCAGCGGTGGGTGGCCAGCCGCCCGGCGACCGACCCCGGCCCGGGCAGCAGCGCAGCGAGCTCGCGGTGCGCGGAACGGTAGGCATCGAGCTCGCCCGGCGCGACCTCGATGTCCAGGCACTCGCGCAGCTCGCCGCGGAACGTCACGTGCTGCCCGGCGAGGCGGCGCGATCGCCACTCGACGGCGCGCAGCTGCGCGGCGAGGAACCGCCCACGGCCCGGCTCCAGGCCCGCGTCGGGCAGCTCGGCCGCGAGCCGGCCCGCCTGACGGACGAGCTCGGCCGCAGTGGGTGGCGGCTCGTCGGCGACCCTCCGCCGGATCGCGGGGTCGACCGCACCGGCGTCGACGAAGGCGGGTACGAGCCGCCGCAGCCGCAGGCAGAGCGCCACGTAGGCGTCGGGAACGGCATGAGGCGCCACCGACGAACGGTAGCTCCATTCGGGCGAATTGACCTGCTAGCTACTTCGACCTGAAATAGGCCTCTGGTGCTCGTGAAGCGCGTTGGGGTCGGCTCCGCCGAGGTTGTTGATCTCTGTTGGGAGGCCGGTCAGGCCGCCAGCGCG
>JAQSWF010000184.1 GCA_029266775.1 Pseudonocardia sp. | reverse complement strand
TCTCGCGTCCGCGTCGCCGGCCTGCGCCGCGCACCTCGCGCGATCCTGGCGGTGATCACCACCCTCGTCCTCGCCTGCATGCTGGCCATCAACGGCCTGGCCAACGCCGAGATCGTCTCCGAGACCGGCGCACGCCCCGCCGGCAACGCGGGCACCGTGCCCGCGGCGATCGCCGACGGCGGCGCCGTGATCGATTCGACGGGACGCACGACGGTCTCGTCGGCTCTGCCGCGCAAGACCGTGGCCCTGACCTTCGACGACGGGCCCGATCCCCGGTGGACCCCGGCGATCCTGGCGGTCCTCGACCGCCACGGCGTCGACGGCACTTTCTTCGCCGTCGGATCGAACATCACCAAACACCCGGAGATCGTGCGGCAGGTCGTGGACTCCGGGTCCGAGGTGGGCCTGCACACCTTCACCCACACCGACCTCACCACGGTCTCCGCGCAACGCCTCGCCGAGGAGATGTCGCAGTCGCAGGTGGCGCTGGCCGGTGCCGCCGGGGTGACGAGTGAGCTGGTGCGCCCGCCCTACTCGTCGTCGACCATCGCTCTCGACGACGACGACTACGCCATCGTCGAGGCGCTCGGCGACCGGGGATACCTGACCGTTCTCAGCGACGTCGACAGCAAGGACTGGGAGACCTCGCTCACCGTCGAGCAGATGCTGGCCAACGCCACGCCCGACGACGGCGCGGGCGGGACGATCCTGTTCCATGACGCGGGTGGCGACCGGTCCAGGACCGTGGCCGTCCTCGAGCAGCTCATCCCGCGGCTCCGAGCCGAGGGCTACACCTTCACGACCGTTGGTGACGCTGTCGGCCTCACGGCCACCACCGCCCCTGCGGATGCAGCGCACCAGATGCGCGGACAGGTCGTTCTGGCCGCCGTCGCGGTGTCCACCGGCTTCGTGCGGGTGCTGACCTGGCTGCTCGTCGGTGTGGGCCTGCTCGTCGTGGCCCGGCTCGCGTTCATGGTCTTCCTCGCGCAACGGCACCGCCTGCGGCGGGACGACCCCCGGTTCTCCTGGGGGCCGCCGGTCGTGGAGCCCGTGTCCGTGATCGTGCCGGCCTACAACGAGCGAGCCGGCATCGCCGACACCCTCGCATCCTTGCTCGCGAGCGACCACCCGATCGAGATCGTGGTCGTCGACGACGGGTCGACCGACGGCACCGCCGACATCGTCGAGGCCGTGCCGGACCCGCGGGTGCGGGTGATCCGCCAACGCAACGCCGGCAAGGCGGCGGCGCTGAACGCGGGCATCGCCCACGCCCGCCACGAGCTGGTTGTGATGATGGACGGCGACACGGTCTTCGAACCGGACACCGTGCGCAGGCTCGTGCAGCCCCTCGCCGACGCGCGGGTCGGCGCCGTCGCCGGCAACGCCAAGGTCGTCAACCGGCGCGGCCTCGTGGCCCGCTGGCAGCACCTCGAGTACGTGGTCGGCTTCGCCATCGACCGCCGGGTGTACGACACGCTGCACTGCATGCCGACGGTGCCAGGCGCGGTCGGCGCGTTCCGCCGCTCCGCGCTGGTTGCGGTCGGTGGGCTCAGCGACGACACCCTCGCCGAGGACACCGACCTCACGATCGCCATCGGGCGGGCCGGATGGCACGTCGTGTACGAGCCGCGGGCGCGGGGCTGGACCGAGGCCCCGACCCGGCTCGGGCAGCTGTGGCTCCAGCGCTACCGCTGGTGCTACGGGACGATGCAGTCGATGTGGAAGCACCGGCGGGCGCTGCTCGACGATGGTGCGTCGGGCCGGATGGGGCGGTGGGGCCTGCTGAACCTGGCGCTGTTCCAGGTGCTGCTCCCGCTGCTGGCGCCGCTCGTCGACCTGTTCCTGATCTACGGGCTGATCTTCCTCAACCCGTACACCACGGCCGCGCTGTGGAGCGCCGTCCTCGCCGTACAGCTGCTCGCCGCGGCGTACGCGTTGCGGATGGACGGGGAGCGCCTGCGGGACGTCTGGCTCGTGCCCCTGCAGCAGCTCGTCTACCGCCAGCTCATGTACCTCGTGCTCATCGAGTCCGTGCTCACCGCACTCGCCGGGTCCCGGCTCCGGTGGCACAAGCTGCACCGCGCCGGCGGGCTCCAGACCGCGCTCGCCGCGCTGACGGACGGCGAGCAGCAGCGGGTGACCCCGGGAATCGGCCGCTGACACGCATCCATTTGCCGCCGGCTGCCCGCAAAAACGGTGTAACGGCCGCCACGTCGGGCGGCCGCCGACGAAGGGATGCGTTCCCGCTGCTCGAGCTGGATCTCTCCTCGGGTCGGTGTCCGACTTATCCCGCGGAGATCGGCAGCGACACCACCGGCTGACGTGATTGGCTGTTCCCGGAACCCCCCGCATCGCCGGCGAGGTCGCCGAGATCCGCGAGCAGCGGCTCGCAGCTGTCCTTGGCGCAGCAGCCGACCGGCACTGACGAGGAGTAGAACACCGCATGACCGTTGACGACCGTGAGTTCACTTCGGCCGGCGGGCTGCTCGCCCGGGTGGCGCCGCTGGGTCGGCGGCTCCGGACGGAGGCCGGCGGCGCGGCCCTGCTGCTGGCGGCCACGGTGGCGGCGCTGGTGTGGGCGAACTCCCCCTGGGGGGACAGCTACGACACCTTCTGGCACACCGAGATCGCCATCCGGGTGGGTGGCGCCGAGCTGGCGCTGGACCTGCAGCACTGGGTCAACGACGGGTTGATGACGTTCTTCTTCTTCGTCGTGGGGCTGGAGGTCAAGCGCGAGCTGGTCCTGGGTGAGCTCGCCGATCGGCGCCGGGCGGCGGTTCCGGCGCTGGCCGCGCTGGCCGGGCTGGTCGTGCCCGCGCTGGTGTACGCGGTGTTCAACCTGGGCGAGGAGGCGGTGTCGGCCTGGGGGGTGGTGATCTCCACCGACACGGCGTTCCTCATCGGGGTGCTGGCGCTGCTCGGCTCGGCCGTGCCGCCCCAGCTGCGGGTCTTCCTCATGGCTCTGGCCATCGCCGACGACGTCGGCGCACTGACTGTGATCGCGCTGTTCTACACCGAGGACCTGGCACTGGTGCCGCTGGCCCTGGCCGCACTTGGGTTCGCGCTGATGTTCGCGCTGCGCTGGTTGAACGTCTGGCGCGGTCCGGGCTACCTGGTGCTCGGGGTCGCGGCGTGGGTGGCCATGTACCTGTCCGGGGTTCACCCGACCCTGCTGGGGGTGGCCGTTGCGCTGGTGACCCCGGCATATGCGCCGCGGCGGTCAGAGGTCGACGAGTTCGCGCGGCGGGCGCGGGCCTACCTGCAGTCGCCGAACTCGGAGTACGCCGACGCCGCGCGGCTGTCGATCGCCCGCTCGGTGCCGCCCGGGGAGCGGCTCCAGCAACTGTGGGGGCCGTGGTCCACCTGCGTTTTCGTGCCGTTGTTCGCGCTGGCCAACGCCGGTGTCCCGCTGACGGCGGAAACCCTCCGCGCGGCGGCGACCTCGCCGGTCACGCTCGGCGTCGTCGCCGGTCTCGTGCTGGGCAAGCTGGTGGGCATCCTGCTGGGCACCGGGCTCGCGGTGCGCCTCCGCCTCGGAGACCTCGCGCCTGGGCTGAGCCCCCTGCACCTGGTCGGGGGGGCGGCGCTGTCGGGCATCGGGTTCACCATCTCCCTGTTCATCGTGGATCTCGCCTTCACCGACGAGGCGCTGGCCGACCAGGCGCGGGTCGGTGTCCTGGTCGCCTCGGTGCTGGCCGCGGTATTGGGCTGGACGCTGCTGCGGCTGGCCGCGCACCGACACCCGGGC
This sequence comes from Pseudonocardia sp., assembly GCA_029266775.1. Taxonomy (GTDB): domain Bacteria; phylum Actinomycetota; class Actinomycetes; order Mycobacteriales; family Pseudonocardiaceae; genus Pseudonocardia. The sequence goes on along the minus strand of JAQSWF010000184.1, from coordinate 2,977 downwards.
AGCGCCGATCAGTCGCTCGACCCACCGGTGGACCCCGATCGCGACCACGTCCGCGGACCGGCGGACGCCCCGCTGACCCTGGTGGAGTACGGGGACTTCGAGTGCCCGTTCTGCGGTCGGGCCACCGGCGCGGTCGCCGACCTGCGCGAGCGGTTCGGAGACCAGCTGCGCTACGTGTTCCGGCACCTGCCGCTGTCCGACGTCCACCCGCACGCCCAATTGGCCGCCGAGGCCGCGGAAGCCGCTGCGGCGCAGGGGAAGTTGTGGGAGATGTACGACCGGCTGGTCGCACGGCCGGACCGGCTGGCCACCACCGACCTGCTCGAGCACGCCGCCGCGGTCGGCCTCGACGTGCCACGCTTCGCCCGCGACCTCGGTGCCGGGCGCTATACCCGCCGCGTGCAGCAGGACGTCGAGTCCGCCGAGGCCAGCGGGGTAGTCGGCACCCCGACATTCTTCATCGGCGGACGCCGGCACACCGGGCCCTACGATGCCGGCTCGCTGGCCGCCGCGCTGCTGGCCGACGCCGGCGAGGACGGTGTAGCGACGCCGGCGGGGGCGGTATCGGTGCTGCCGTTCCTCGGGTTGCCGGGCTCCGGGCAGCGCCCCGACCCGGACGCGCCGCTACCCGACCTTCCGAGCGACCTGCCCGAGACACCGGACCGCGACGGTGACCATCCACGGCTCAGCGACGACCAGCTGGCCCGGTTCGAGCGGCAGGGCGCGCGGCGACCGGTCGCGGCCGGTGACGTCCTGTACCGACCCGGTGACCCGGGATACGACTTCTACGTCATCTCCTCCGGTGCTGTCGCGGTCGTCGGCTACCTCGGCAGATCCGAAGGGCCGGTGATCCGGGTGCACGGGGAGCGGCGCTTCCTCGGGGCGCTCGACATCCTCAGCAGCAAGCCGGTCTCGCGGACCGCGGTGGTGATCCGCGCCGGGGAGGTGCTCCAGCTGACCGCTGACCAGCTGCGTACGGTGCTGTCGACCGACGCCGAGCTCAGCGGGTTGGTGCTGCGCGCGTATCTCGCCCGCTTGGCAATCGGCTTCGAGCACAGCGCGGACCTGCGCATTCTCGGCCGGCCCGGCTCGTCGGACGTCCGCCGAATCCAGGAGTACGCCGACGCCCACCAGCTCACCATCGACGTCGTCGACGTGGACGCCAACGGTGACGGGGGTCGACTCCTGGCGGAGCTGGGCGCGACCGAGGCCGACCTGCCCGTCGTCGTCTCCCGCTCGGGCCGTGTCCTGCAGAACCCCCCCGACGCCCAGCTCGACCACGCCCTCCGGACCCCGGACTGACGAGGTTCCGAGAGTCGGGACGAACTGGAGGTGCTCGTGGGCACCGCCCTCGGTTACCGGTCCTTCGGCGGCCCCGAGGTCGAGGAGTTCTTCGACCGGCCCGAGCTGGAGCCGGGGCCGACGGAGGTCCGGATCGACGTCACCGCCGCCGGAGTCAACCCCACAGGCCACCACCTGCGCGCGGGTCACACTCCCGAGCTCAACGGGAACGTTCCGTTCCCGCAGGTCATCGGTGTGGAGGCAGCGTGTTTCGTGACAGCGGTCGGTGCCGCCGTCGATGGGCTGGCCGTGGGCGAGCGGGTGTTCGGCCTCGCCCTCACCGGCGCCGGCACGTATGCCACCTCCACACTGCTTCTGGGCAGGGCGACGGCTCATACCCCGAACGCCCTGTCGGACGTCTGGGCGGGCCACCATCCCGGTCGCGTGCGCCTCCGCGCTCGACGCCCGCCGCCTGGTCGCGCTCCTCGTCACCGGGTTGCGCCGGCCGCCGGATTCTCCGACCGACAACCCCTGATCAGCCAACCGAGGCGTGGTCAGCCTCGAGCTCGACGACGTCGGCGGCGGCGGCCGCACCACCGGCTTCCCGCAGCTCCGCGCGCAGCGCTGCACAGCGGGCGGTGACCTCGGGCGTGGACTCGAGGGTGACCACGGCCGCGCGCAGCTCGTCCGCGGTCGCGTCGACGTCCAGCCGCCGGCCGACGCCGAGCTCGACGAGCCGATCGGCGTTGCCGAACTGGTCCACCGCCTGTGGCACGGCCACCATCGGGACGCCGTGCCACAGCCCCTCCGAGCACCCGCCCATCCCCGCGTGGGTGACGAACGCCGACGCGTGTGCCAGTACCGACAGCTGCGGTACCCAGCGGTGCACGGACGCGTTGCGCGGGAGCGGGCCCAGCGCCTCCGGGTCCACCGCCGGCCCGACCTTCACCACGACGTCGCGGTCGAGATCGGCGAAGGCGTCGAGGCAGGCGCGGTAGAACGCGGGCGGTGCGGAGTACGCCGAGCCGAGCGAGACCAGCAGGACCGGGCGGTCCGGGACGGGCCACTCTTCCTGGTGAGCGCGGGCGGCCAGCGCCGGACCGACGAAGGTGTACCGGCGCGGGTCGACCTCGTCGGCGTGCGGTTGCATGGCCCGAGGCACCAGCACGACCGAGCGGCGCGGCCGCCCGGTGAACGCGTCGACCTCGAGAGGGATCTTCTCGGCGGTCAACCACGCGGTGAACCGTTCGCGGTAGGCCGCGTACCCCGGAGCGGCCCGCAGGGCGTCGAGCACCTCGGCCATGTCCCGCTCGTAGCCCTCCCAGGCGACGTAGGTCGGTGACAGCTGCACGAGCGGTCGGGACCACTGGTGAGCCAGCACCCGCGCCGGGTAAGCGCCGATGTCACCCAGCAGCACGTCCGGCCGGTCGCCGTCGAAGGCGGCCCGCGCCTGCGGCAGGACGTGCACCCCTTCGTCGAGGAAGCGGGCCATTCCCGCGACGGGGTGGTCCGGCCATGTCTCCCCGCGGTCCTCGTCCGGAAGCACGGAGGTGACCGGGACGACGGTCGCACCGGTGGCGCCGACCGACGGCGCGAATGCGGAGGGGCTGGTGACATCGACGCGGTGGCCGCGCGCGACGAGCTCCGCAAGCACCGGCAGGTGCGGGTTCATGTGCCCGTGTGCGGGCACGCCGAT
>JAQSWF010000183.1 GCA_029266775.1 Pseudonocardia sp. | reverse complement strand
CGACCCGGTGCGGGCACGTGTGCGGAGCTTCCTGCTGCTCGGGCTGTTCGGGCTCGGCGTGCTGCTCACGACCGCGCTGGCCGCGCTGGCCACCGCCGGCGAGCGGTTCGGTGCGGGGGTCCGGGTCGGCGCGGTCGTTGCCGCCGTCGCTGTCAACGGCGCGCTGTTCGTCCTGGCGTTCCGCGCGCTCACCGCGCAGAGGGTGGGGCTGCGCGAGGTGGTTCCCGGGGCCGTCCTGGCCGCGGTCCTGTGGCAGGTTCTACAGGCGGTGGGCACGGCCTTCGTGGAGTACCAGCTCCGCGGGTCCAGCCAGGTCTACGGCCTCTTCGGCATCGTCCTCGGCCTGCTCGCATGGATCTACCTGCAGGCCATCGTCATCGTCGTGGCGGCGGAGCTCAATGTCGTGCTCGCGGAGCGGCTGTGGCCCCGGGCGCTGCTCACCCCGTTCGTCGAGGACGTCGACCTCACCCGGGCCGATCGGCGCAGCTACGAGTCGTACGCCACGACCCAGCAGTACCGCGAGGCGCAGACCATCAACGTCGAGTTCGACCCACCCGCCGCGCACAAGGACGACCCCGGCCCGACCTGACGAGTCGGCCGCGAGCCCGCGCCCCGTGCAGCGAGAGTGGCTTTCGGTGCGGTAGATGCCCGAAAGCGACTTTCGCTGCGTCCGGGTCAGTGACCGGCTGGCATGGCCAGGACCTCGTCGACGTCGCGGACGATCGGCGGCTCCTTGATCCACTGCATCGTCACCGCCGCGATCGCCAGCAGGATGCCGGCGAAGACGATCGCGTTGGTCGCGTCGTCGTTCAGCAGGGACGAGTAGATCGCGCCGAAGGTCAGCGTCTGGATGAACATCGGAATGACGATCATCATGTTGATGATCCCCATGTACACCCCGTAGCGCGTGGACGGGATCATCCGCACGGCCATGATGTAGGGCACGCCCATGATCGACGCCCAGGCGATACCGAGGCCGATGATCGGGATGAACATCAGGTACTGGTTGCTGAGCTGGGCGAACCAGATGAGCCCGACCGCGGCGAGCAACAGGCACGCGGAGTGCACCATCTTGGCGCCCCGCTTTCGCGCGAACGCGACCAGCGGGAAGGCCACCAGGAAGTTGCTCGACGGGCAGCTGCTGACGGGAATCGTGCCGCTCGTCGACGGCCTTGCCGGCCGGCTCGCCCGCGGCGCGCGGGTCGCGGACGTCGGCATGCGGCACCGGCCATGCCGTGAACCTGCTCGCCCGCGCGTTCCCCCGGTCCACCGTCACCGGCGACGACATCGCGATCGACGCGATAGACGCCGCCCGCGTCGAGGCCGCGGCGTGGGGATTGCCCAACGCGTCGTTCGCGGTGCGCGACGCAACCACCCTGCCGGCTGACCCGCCGTTCGACGTCGGCTTCGCGTTCGACGCGATCCACGACCAGGTCGACCCGGCCGGTGTGCTGACCGCGGTCCGCCGCGCGCTGACGCCCGACGGGGTGTTCGTCATGCTGGACATCAAGGCCGCGACGAGGCTCGAGGACAACCTCGGCAACCCGGTCGCCCCCTGGCTCTACGCGATGAGCACCCTGCACTGCCTCACCGTCTCGCTCGCGCACCGCGGCGCCGGTCTCGGCGCGGCGTGGGGCCGCGAGCTGGCCTACACGATGCTCCGCGACGCCGGCTTCACCAGCGTCGATGTGCACGACGTCCCGGACGACCCCCTCGACTCGCTGTACGTCGCCCGGCCGACCTGACTGTCACCGGCGCCCTCGTGCTGCGGCATGCTGCTGCCGTGGGGACGTCGGGCCAGGTCGTGCGGGAGAGATCGGCGTGGTCGCCGTTGCGGATCTCGGCGTTCCGCGCGCTCTGGCTGGCGCAGCTGGGGAGCATGATCGGCACCTGGATGCAGACGGTCGGCGCCCAGTGGCTGCTGGTCGACGAGCCCAACGCCTCGACCCTCGTATCGCTCGTGCAGACCGCAGGGCTGCTACCGATGCTGCTGCTGGCACTGCCGGCCGGCGTGCTCGCCGACGCGTTCGACCGCCGCCGGCTCCTGGTCGGGGTCCAGCTGGCCACGTTCGTCGTAGGCGTGATCCTCGCGGTCCTCACCCTCACCCGCGACATGCCGCCGGCGCTCCTGCTGACGTTCACGTTCCTGCTCGGTGCGGGAGCGGCGGTCAGCATGCCTCCCTGGCAGGCGCTCATCCCGGACATCGTTCCCCGCGACGACATCCGCGGAGCGGCGGCGCTCGGCGCGGTGAGCGTGAACCTGGCACGAGCCGTCGGGCCGGCGTTGGCGGGCTTCCTCATCACCCAGTTCCCGGTCGGCGTGGTGTTCGCCATCAACGCGGCCACCTACGGGTTGATGGCCCTCGTCGTGCGGCGCTGGGCCCCGCGGGGACGCCTGTCCGGCGACATTCCCGAGCGCTTCGTTCCCGCACTGCGAGCCGGAGCCCGCTACGTCCGGCACTCGGCGGTCGTGCGCCGCCTGCTCCTGCGGTCGGCACTCTTCGTGCTGCCGGGTACCGCGCTGTGGGCGCTGCTGCCCCTGGTGGCCACCCAGCGACTGGGGCTCGGCTCGGGCGGCTACGGCCTGCTGCTCGCCGCGCTCGGGGTCGGCGCCGTGGGGGGCGCGGCCCTGCTGCCCCGGATCGCCCGCCGGATGTCCACCAGCCGGCTGGTGCTCGTCGCGAGCATCGCCTACGCCGCGGCGCAGGCCGGGGTCGTCCTGGTCGGCAACCTGGCGACGGTGGTCGTCCTGCTCCTGCCGGCCGGGGCGGCCTGGCTCGCGGTGCTGTCGACCCTTGGCGCGGTGACCCAGGTGTTCCTGCCCAGCTGGGTGCGGGCCCGTGGGCTGTCGATGCAGCAGATCGTCTTCATGGGCGGGCAGGCCGTGGGGGCGCTGATCTGGGGGGTTGTGGCGGAGTTCAGCGGGCTCGTCGCGACGTTCGCCGCGGCGTCCGTGCTGATGGCTCTCGGCGCGGCCACGATCGTCGTACTGCCGCTGCACAACGTCGAGGGCCTCGACCGCAGCACCGCCGTGTACTGGCCGGACCCCGAGCTCGTCGACGAGCCGGACCCCGACGAGGGCCCCGTGCTGATCACGGTGACCGTCACCGTGCGACCCGGGAACGTCGACGCGTTCCTCGACGCGATGACCCAAGTCGCGGCCTCGCGCCGCCGCACCGGCGCGTCCCGGTGGAACCTCTACCGCGACGCCGCCGACCCCTCCCGGTTCATCGAGACCTTCCACGTTCCGTCCTGGGAGGAGCACCTCCGCCAGCACCACGAACGCCTGACGGGCGCAGACCAGGACGTCGAGCGCCGAGCCCTCGCCCTCGCCGACGGCCCGCCGCAGGTCGCGCACCTGTTCTGCGCGCGCCGACCTGACTGACGAGTCGCCAGCGGTGTCCGGAAAGCCACGTTCGGGACGTGAGACGTCGGGAAAGTGGCTTTCCGGACACGGGCGTCAGGCGAACGGCACGAAGCGGAACGCGACATGACCGCCGTTCGTCGCCAGCAACTCCCCCGCCGCGCCGGTGTCCTGCTGGGGGTGCGCGCTGACCTCGACCACACCCGCGGCGTCGGCGGCATCGAGCTGAGCCAGCAGGCGGGCGAGAACCGTCGCGGCGTCGCCGGGTGGCTGCGAGGTCTGTACCAGCGTCCGGTGCAGCACCGTCAGGTCCCACTCGCCGCGCACGCCGCTGCCCACCGGAGCGGGCAGCACCACATCGATCAACCAGTGCGACCGCTTCCCGGTCAGCTGGGGTGTCTGGTGGACATCGATCCCCACCACCTGGTCACCTCGAACCAGCCCGTCGGCCGGCGTCCGCAGCCAGACGCGCGTCAGGCTCACCGCGCTACCTCCCGAGCTCAGGCTGCAGAGACGGCGGTGGCGCCCGGCAGCAGCGGCAGCAGGTCGGGGAGCGCGTCGGCGTAGGTGGCGCTCATCGCCTCGATGGCGGACGCCGTTCCGTGCCCGACCAGGTCGTGCCGGTGGTAGAGGCCGAGCACGGTGTGGTCCGCGTCGACCACGGGCCGGTAGGCGACCCCGGGCCGGGGGAACAGGCGCTGCGCCGTGGCGGCCATCGTGGCGACCGAGCCGACGAGCGCGACCTGGTTGAGCACGTCCAGCGTGCTGACGACCCCGCTCTCCGCGCGCCGCGCGGGCTCGCCTCCGCGGTCGCGGCGCAGCGAGAAGTGGTCGAGCATCCGCTGGTTGATGCCCGGCATGAAGGCGAACTTCTCGTCCAGCAGGTCCGAGACGGTGAGCTCGGGACGCTCCGCCAGCGGGTGCTGTGCAGGAAGGACCGCGACGGTCGGCTCGGAGAACAGCGCGTTCTCCGCGATCGGCAGGCCCTCGTCGAACATGACGGTGGCGCCGAACACGACGTCGACCCGGCGGGTTGCCAGCGCGTCCGCCTGCTGCCCCATGAGGACGGGCGCGACCTCGAGTCGGATCTCCGGATGGGCGACGCGGAACGCGGCGAGCAGGGGCGCGATCAGCTCGCCGCCCGACGCGTCGACGACGCCGAGCCTGAGCTGAGTGTTCTCCCCTGGCTGCGGTTCCAGCCGGGAGTAGAGCGCCTCGACCCGCCCCAGCACGGACCGGGCCTCCACGAGCAGGACGGCTCCGGCCTCGGTGAGCTCGACCGCCCGCGACGTGCGCTCGAACAGCCGGCAGCGTAGGTGCCGCTCGAGGTCGCGGATCTGCTGGGAAAGTGTGGGCGGGCTGATGTGCAGGCGCGCGGCGGCGCGGCCGAAATGGCGTTCGTCGGCCACCGCGACGAAATAACGCAGGTGTCGCAACTCCATCTGCCGCTCCCTTCGACGCGGTCGCGGATCGGCACGATCCTCTAGCCAATCAGCCAGTCGCTGAAACCACATGCTCGTTCGCCAAGGCGACATGGATTCAACCATGGACCGGATAGTTCACTGACCGGGCCGAGGCCGACCCCGGTCGGTTCCGGCGGACCTCGACACCGACGGCCCACGACGGGGGACGGCGGCCGCCGGTGGAGGTTCGACGAGGTGTGGGCACCTCCTGTCCCCTCCGCAGGTGCCCACACCTCTCCCTCGGCGTTTCTGGATCCTGCGTTTCGCGGCCATTCCCGTTCTTGACCACACCGGAGGCCGGCCCTACGGTCGGGCCGTCGCCGCCGTCGAGGTCGCCGGCCGTTGACGGGAGAAACGTGCCGGCGCCGAGCGGCCGGCGAATGTCCTGTCATTTCCGGTGCCGACGCGGCTCGTCCGACTTCACGCGGAGGCCCGTCGAGATGACCGAGTCGAAAAACGCAGCCGCACCGACGGATCAGTCGATCGACCAGCTGGCGGTCACCACGATCCGGACCTTGTGCATCGACGCGGTGCAGGCCGCGAACTCCGGCCATCCCGGCACGCCGATGGCACTGGCGCCGGTGACGTATGCGCTGTGGCAGAACCACCTGCGCTTCGACCCGGACCTGCCGGTGTGGGCCAACCGGGACCGGTTCGTGCTCTCGGCAGGGCACGCCTCGACGCTGCTGTACGCGATGCTGCACCTCACCGAGGTCAAGTCGGTGAACCCGGACTACGAGACGCTCGGGGAGCCCGCAGTATCGCTGGATGACCTCAAACGCTTCCGGCAGCTGGACTCCAAGTGCCCGGGGCACCCCGAGTACCGGTGGACGTCCGGCGTCGAGTGCACGACCGGCCCGCTGGGCACGGGGATCGCGACCAGCGTCGGGATGGCGATCGCGAGCCTGTGGCAGGCCGCCACCTTCAACCGTGCGGGCTACGAGCTGTTCGACTACGACGTCTACGCCCTGGCCGGCGACGGCTGCCTGATGGAGGGCATCGGCTCGGAGGCGGCCTCGCTCGCCGGCCACCTGCGGCTGTCCAACCTGTGCTGGATCTACGACAACAACCGGATCACCATCGAGGGCAGCACGAGCCTCGCCTTCAGCGAGGACGTCGCCACCCGCTTCGCCGGATACGGCTGGACGGTGCACCACGTCGCCGATGCGAACGACCTCGGCGCGCTGGACAAGGCGTTCGACGCCTTCCGGGTCGAGATGTCGCGCCCGACTCTGATCGTCGTCGACAGCGTCATCGGGTACGGCGCGCCGCACAAGCAGGGCACGCACGCTGCCCACGGCGAGCCCCTCGGCGAGGAGGAGGTCCGGGCCACCAAACGGTTCTACGGCTGGCCGGAGGACGAGACCTTCCGCGTACCGGACGAGGTGCGCGCGCACGTCGCGGGCGGGATGCGGGAGCGGGGCGGCAGGCTGCGGCGGGAGTGGGAGGCGCTGTTCGCCCGCTACGCCGCCGAGTACCCGGACCTCGCCGAGCAGCTCAACCACATGCAGCGCCGGACGCTGCCCGACGGGTGGGATGCCGACCTCCCGACCTTCCCACCCGACGCGAAGGGCCTCGCGGGCCGTGACGCGAACGGCAAAGCCCTCAACGCCGTGGCTCAGCGGGTTCCCTGGCTGGTCGGGGGCTCATCCGACCTCGCCCCGTCGAACAAGTCGCGGCTGACGTTCGAGGGTGCGGGCGACTTCAGCGCCGACGACCGCGCCGGCCGCAACCTGCATTTCGGGGTCCGCGAGCACGCAGCCGCGGCCGTCGCCAACGGGCTCGCGCTGTCCAAGCTGCGCGCGTACCAGGCCGGGTTCCTGATCTTCTCGGACTTCCAGCGCGGCGCGCTGCGGCTCTCCGCGCTGATGGAGCTGCCACTGATCCACCTCTACACCCACGACTCGATCGGCGTCGGCG
>JAQSWF010000182.1 GCA_029266775.1 Pseudonocardia sp. | reverse complement strand
CAGGACGGTGCTGACGACGTAGTCGACGCCGAGATCGTGGACGAGGACAAGAAGTGACCGAGCTTGCGTGGTCACCATTTAACACAGCACCTCGCGTCAGCGTGCCGACGAGCGCCAGCGAGGAGGTGTGATGACGCAGGACCCGAACCGTCATCACCGCGATGAGGACGGCGAGCGGGTCGTGGTGCGGAACCGGCGCCGGATCGATCCGACGACCGGTGAGGTGCGGGCTCCGGACTCGGAGGTCAACTCCGAGCCCGGCGCCCGGCCTGGCGCCGGTGCCGCTCCGGCCGAGCCCGCTGCGACGGACGCCCAGGTCGCCGAGCTGACCGCCGAGGTCGCCGAGCGCACCGCAGACCTCCAGCGGCTCTCCGCCGAGTACGCGAACTACCGGCGGCGCGTCGAGCGGGATCGCGAGAGCGTCCTCGTCAACGCCCGCGCGCAGTTCGTCGGCGAGCTCCTCACGGTGCTCGACGACATCGACCGCGCGGGTCAGCACGGCGACCTCGCCGGCCCGTTCAAGTCGGTCGCGGACAAGCTCGTGTCCGTCGTGCAGAAGCTCGGGCTCGAGCCCTTCGGCACCGTGGGCGAGCCGTTCGACCCGTCGGTCCACGAGGCCGTCCAGCACGAGCTCGCCGCCGACGACGGGCCCACCGTCACGATCCTGTCCGCAGTGCTGCGCCGCGGCTACCGCATCGGGGACCGCGTCCTGCGGCCGGCGATGGTGACCGTGGCGGACACGGCTGACGACGGCACGGCGACCGAACCCTCGAACGGAACCGATCCCGGGGCTGTCGGGACCGAGGGGAACTCGTCGGCACCCGAATCAGCCCAACCGCACGCGGGCCCGGCCTGAGTGGGAAGGAGGCGCCGTGACTCAGCGCGACTGGATCGAAAAGGACTTCTACCGTGAGCTGGGCGTCGCCTCCGGCGCGTCCCAGGATGAGATCAAGAAGGCGTACCGCAAGCTCGCCCGCGAGCTGCACCCCGACGCCAACCCCGGCGACGCCAAGGCCGAAGCCCGCTTCAAGTCGGTGTCCGAGGCCTACGGCGTGCTCTCCGACGAGCAGAAGCGGCGCGAGTACGACGAGACGCGCGCCCTCTTCGCAGGGGGCGGCGGCTTCCCGGGCGGCGGCAGCTTCTCGGGCGGCTTCCCCGGGGGCTTCTCCGGCGGCGGCGGGCAGACCTTCGACATGGGCGACCTCTTCGGCCAGACCGGCGGCGCCGGTCCCGGACTGGGCGACCTGCTCGGGGGCATCTTCGGCGGCGCCGGCCGGGGCACCACCCGCTCCTCGGCCACCCGCACCCAGCGCGGTGCGGACGTCGAGAGCGAGCTGCGGCTCGACTTCACCCAGGCGGTCCGGGGCGCCGAGGTGCCGATCAGGCTCTCGGCTCCCGGGCGCTGCCAGAGCTGTGGTGGCTCCGGGGCGCGCCCTGGCACCGCGCCGCGGCGGTGTCCGACCTGTGACGGGCGTGGGCTGGTCAGCCGCAACGAGGGTGCGTTCGCGTTCTCGGAGCCCTGCCCGGACTGCCGCGGCACCGGTCGGCTCATCGACGACCCGTGCCCCGAGTGCGGCGGTGACGGCGTCAGTACGCGGACGCGGTCGCTGACGGTCCGCATCCCGGCCGGGGTCGAGGACGGGCAGCGGATCAAGCTGGCCGGCCAGGGCGAGCCGGGTCGCGGCGGTGCGCCTGCAGGCGACCTGTACGTCAAGGTGCACGTGACGCCGCACCGGCTGTTCGGACGTTCGAAGGACAACCCGGACGACCTCACCGTGACGATCCCTGTGACCTACCCCGAGCTCGTGCTCGGCAGCACGATCACCGTGCCGACGCTCGACGACCCGGTCACCCTGCGGATCGCGCCGGGGACCGCGAGCGGCCGGACGTTGCGGGTCCGGGGCCGAGGCGTGCAAAGGCGCGACGGCACCGCCGGGAACCTGCTGGTGACGGTGTCGGTGGCCGTACCGCAGCGGCTGGACGACGCCGCGCAGAAGGCGCTGGACGACTACGCCGAGGCGACCAAATCGTTCGACCCCCGCGCCGAGCTGCTCGGCGGCGCAGGGAGGTGAAGGTGATGGGCTCCGCGCGAGACGGCCGTGCCCGTGGCACCGGGCTGCCGCCCGGTGCTGTGACCGATCCGGCCGACCCGCGCCGGATCGGACCGGACAGCCCCGTGTTCGTCATCTCGGTGGCGGCCCAGCTCTCCGGGCTGCACGCGCAGACGCTGCGCGGCTACGACCGGCTGGGGCTCGTGAGCCCCGGCCGGTCGGCCGGCGGCGGCCGCCGCTACTCCGCCCGCGACATCGCGCTGCTCCGCGAGGTGCAGCGGCTGTCGCAGGAGGAGGGCGTGAACCTCGCGGGCATCAAGAGAATCATCGAGCTCGAGCAGCTCGTCGACGAGCTGCATGCCCGCGTCGAGGAGCTGTCGGCGCAGCTGGACGAGGCTCGGCAGGCGGCCGAGCAGGCTGCTGCAACGGTGCACCGCTCGTACCGCCGCGACCTGGTGCCGGTGGACCAGCGCCACCAGATCGTCGTCTGGCATCCGCCGACTTCCTAGAGCTCCTCATTCCGCGCGCCGCCACATCGTGGGCGCAGATGCTGAGCCACGCCGCGCCACAGGTGCGCGGAACCCTTGCACTGCGTACGGATACGCGGCGCACCACACACTTCGCGGAGGGGGCGGTCGTCAGTCGTCGGTGAACGGGTCGTAGGTGATCCGGTCCAGCGGGGTGCCGGCGACGAGCATGCGCGAGACCGTCGCCCGGATCATCGCGGGTGACCCGCACACGATGATGTCGTGGTCCGCCCACGCGCCGTACCGGGTGACCACCTCGGCGAGGGTGCCGCGCTCGGCCCCGCCGAGGCCGTCGTCATCGCTCTGGACGACCGGGATGACGTCGAGCCAGGAAGCGGCGTAGGCCAGCCGGCGCAACGTGGTGATGTCGTAGAGGTCGTCCCACGTGCGGCCGCCCACGAAGACCTGCACCCGCGGCTGGCCGTCGCCGGTGCTCAGCTCCTCGAGCAGCGCGCGCACCGGCGCGGCGCCCGTGCCCCCGGCGACCATCAGGACGTCCCGGGCGCTGTGGCGATCGACCAGCATCTGGCCCCGGGCAGGCCCGATGCGCCAGGGGTCCCCGATGCGGGAATGCGCCACCATGGCGCCGCTCACCCAGCCGCCCGGCACCGCGCGCACGTGGAACTCAAGCAACCCGTCAGGGCTGGGCGCGTTCGCCGGTGAGAGCGAGCGCCACAGCCGCGGGCGCTGCGGGATCTCGACGCTGAGGAACTGCCCGGCCCGGTAGGGGACGGGCTCGTCGGTGCGCACGCCTACCACGGCGAGGTCCCACCCGAGACGGCGGTGCTCGACGACGCGGCCAACCCACGTGGTCGGGCCTCGCTCGGCGCGGGCAGCCTCGAGCAGTGCAGTGGTGACGGTGGCGAACGCGTCCTTCCAGGACTTCTCGACCACGGGCGTCCACGCCGGTCCTGCCGCGGCGGCGATGGGGCCGAGCAGGGCCTTCTCGACGAGGTCGCCGTGCTGGGCGAGCACCGCGAAGCGGCGGTGCTCCCGTCCGAGTTGCTCCAGGGTCGGCCGCAACTCGTCCGGGCGGTCCAGCGTCTGGACGATGCGCATCAGCGCTCGCGCCAGGTGGCCGCGCTGCTCCTCGAGGTTGACCGGGAACAGCTCGCGCGCCCGCGGCAACCCGCCGAACAGCGTCGCGAAGAAGTGCCGTGCGAGCTCGTCGGGCTGGTGTGCCACCAACGTGAACGTCGACTGGACCGTCGCGGCGGTTTCGTCAGCTGCGCCGTCCCGCTCCCCGCTGCGCAGCGAGATGAGCAATGGCTCCGTCATCGTCGGCCGTCCGCGGCGATGTGGCGGCAGGAAATTCGGGACGCCCGGAGTGGCGGGAAGACAGGCATGGCGAGTTCCGTTCGGGGGACGGACGGGCGGCGCACCCGCGGGAAGAGTAGCGCTCCTCCCGGCCCCGGCAAGCCGGTAGCGCGCCGGCTCCCCACTGACGACCGACGACGTCAACCTGAGCGGAACAGACTCAACTTCTCCCACGTTGTTCCTGTTGACCGGCACGCCAGTGCCCTTGACTCTGCAGGAGGAAGCTCGGGGATGGACAGTTTCAACCCCACTACGAAGACGCAACAGGCGATCTCGGCCGCCGTGCAGGCGGCGTCGCTGGCCGGCAACCCCGACGTCGGCCCCACCCACTTGCTCGGTGCGCTGCTGGCGCAGGGCGACGGTATCGCCGCGCCGCTGCTCACCGCGGTCGGTGCGGACCCGGCGGCCGTCCGCGCGGAGCTCACGGCGCTCGGGAACCGCCTGCCCTCCGCGGCCGGCTCCACCGTCGCGGCCCCGCAGCTCTCGCGGGACGCGCTCGCGGCGATCACCGCTGCTCAGCAGCTGGCCACGGAAATGGGCGACGAGTACGTCTCCACCGAGCACCTGCTGGTGGGGCTCGCCTCCGGCCGTACCGCGGTCGCGGACCTGCTCCATCGCCACGGCGCCACCCCCGAGGCGCTGCGCGAGGCGTTCACCGCGGTGCGTGGCTCCGCCCGTGTCACCAGCCCGGACCCCGAGGGCAGCTACCAGGCGTTGGAGAAGTACGGCCTCGACCTGACCGCCCGCGCCCGTTCCGGCGAGCTGGACCCGGTGATCGGTCGGGACACCGAGATCCGCCGCGTGGTGCAGGTGCTGTCGCGGCGCACCAAGAACAACCCCGTGCTGATCGGCGAGCCCGGCGTCGGCAAGACCGCGATCGTCGAGGGTCTGGCGCAGCGCATCGTCGCCGGTGACGTGCCCGAGTCGCTGCGCAACAAGCGGGTGATCGCGCTCGACCTCGGCTCGATGGTCGCCGGTGCGAAATATCGCGGCGAGTTCGAGGAGCGGCTGAAGGCCGTCCTGAAGGAGATCACGGACTCCGCCGGCGAGATCATCACGTTCATCGACGAGCTGCACACGATCGTCGGCGCCGGCGCGACGGGCGAGGGCGCGATGGACGCCGGCAACATGATCAAGCCGATGCTCGCCCGCGGTGAGCTGCGCCTGGTCGGCGCCACCACGCTGGACGAGTACCGCAAGCACATCGAGAAGGACGCCGCGCTGGAGCGGCGCTTCCAGCAGGTGCTGGTCGGCGAGCCGTCCGTCGAAGACACCGTCGGCATCCTGCGCGGGCTTAAGGAACGCTACGAGGTGCACCACGGCGTGCGGATCACCGACGCCGCGCTGGTGGCCGCCGCCGCGCTCTCCGACCGCTACATCACCGCCCGTTTTCTCCCGGACAAGGCCATCGACCTGGTCGACGAGGCCGCGTCCCGGCTCCGGATGGAGATCGACTCGCGGCCCGTCGAGATCGACACCGTCGAGCGCGCCGTGCGCCGGCTGGAGATCGAGGAGATGGCGCTGGAGAAGGAGTCGGACCCGGCGTCGGTGGAGCGGCTCGCCGCGCTGCGGGCCGAGCTCGCCGAGCGTCGCGAGGAGCTCTCCGCGCTGACCGCTCGCTGGCAGAACGAGAAGGGCGCCATCGAGACGGTCCGTGAGCTCAAGGAGCAGCTCGAGGCCCTGCGTGGGGAGTCCGAGCGGGCCGAGCGGGACGGCGATCTCGGCCGGGCGGCGGAGCTGCGCTACGGCAAGATCCCGCAGCTGGAGAAGCAGCTGGCGGAGGCCACCGCGGTGACCGAGCGCCACGCGGACGTCATGCTCAAGGAGGAGGTCGGGCCGGACGACGTCGCGGACGTCGTGTCCGCCTGGACCGGCATCCCCGCCGGCCGCCTGCTCGAGGGCGAGACCGCCAAGCTGCTGCGGATGGAAGACGATCTCGGCCACCGGGTCGTCGGCCAGGCGGAGGCCGTGCGGGCCGTGTCCGACGCCGTGCGCCGCGCCCGTGCCGGAATCGCCGACGAGAACCGGCCCACCGGGTCGTTCCTCTTCCTGGGCCCCACCGGCGTGGGCAAGACGGAGCTGGCTAAGGCGCTGGCGGAGTTCCTGTTCGACGACGAGCGGGCGATGGTCCGCATCGACATGAGCGAGTACTCGGAGAAGCACAGCGTGGCGCGGCTCGTCGGGGCGCCCCCCGGCTACGTCGGCTACGACCAGGGCGGGCAACTCACGGAGGCCGTGCGGCGCCGCCCGTACACCGTCGTGCTGCTCGACGAGGTCGAGAAGGCGCACCCGGACGTGTTCGACACGCTCCTGCAGGTGCTCGACGACGGTCGGTTGACCGACGGCCAGGGCCGGACCGTGGACTTCCGCAACACGATCCTGGTGCTGACCTCGAACCTCGGCTCGCAGGCGATTGCGAATCCGGCACTGGACGACCAGGGTCGCCGCGACGCGGTGATGGCAGTGGTCCGGTCGCAGTTCAAGCCGGAGTTCCTCAACAGGCTCGACGACGTGGTCGTGTTCCACGCGCTGTCGACCGAGGAACTGACCAAGATCGTCGACATCCAGCTCGGCGTGCTGGGAAGGCGGCTGGCGCAGCGGCGGCTGACGCTCGACGTGTCCGACGCGGCACGGGAGTGGCTGGCCATGAACGGGTTCGACCCGGTGTTCGGGGCGCGGCCGCTGCGGCGGCTGGTGCAGTCGGCGATCGGGGACCAGCTCGCCAAGGAGCTGCTGGCCGGCGACATCCGCGAGGGCGACGTGGTCCGCGTCGACCTCGACTCCTCGGCCGGAGGCGGCACCGGCGGCCTGATCGTCGGCCGCGGCCTGCCGGTCACCGCCGGGTAACCCGCG
>JAQSWF010000181.1 GCA_029266775.1 Pseudonocardia sp. | reverse complement strand
GACGTCGACCACCAGCTGCTCGGCCTGTATTCGACGCTGGTCGCCGTGGTGCTGGGCACGATGGGCCTGCCCCACGTCCTGGTGCGCTTCTACACGAACCCGGACGGCCGCGCGGCCCGGCGCACCGCGGTCCCGGTGCTGCTGATGATCAGCGGCTTCTTCATCGTGGCCGTGCTCGTCGGAGTGATGTCCCGGCTCTACACCCCCGAGCTGCTGGTCACGGGGCAGTCCGACGCGGCGGTGCTGCTGGTGCCCGGCGCTGCCCTCGGTGAGGGCTGGGTCGCCTGGTTGCTCGGTGGCCTCGTCGCGGCCGGTGCCGCGGCCGCGCTGCTGTCGACGTCGTCGGGGCTCGTGGTGAGCCTGGCCGGCGTGCTGTTCACCGACGTGCTACGCGGGAAGTGGAAGGACTTCCGCCTCGCCGCGGTGCTGTCGGCGCTGCCGCCGCTCGCGCTGGCGCTGATGGTCGGCCGGCTCGACCTGGCGCTGACGGTCCCGCTCGTGTTCGCCGTCGCGGCGTCGACGTTCTGTCCGCTGCTGGTGCTCGGCATCTGGTGGCGCGGTCTGACCGCCCGCGGAGCGATCGCCGGCGTCCTCGTGGGCGGCGTGCTCTCGACGACCCACGTCCTCGCGAGCCTGCTCGCACCCCTGCCGCCCGGGCTGTTCGGTCAGCTGCTCTACCGGCCGGCGATCGTGACGGTGCCGGTCGCCTTCCTGACCATGGTGATCGTCAGCTGGATGACCCGGTCCCAGGTCTGTCGGGAGGTCGACGACGTGCTGCTTCGGCTGCACGCACCCGAGCGCCTCGGCCTGACCCAGGACCGGCTCTAGGACCGCTTGGCCACCTGCGCGCGAGTTGAGGCGTGGTCGACATCACCATTCACCTCACGTTCGGTTCAGGTTCTACGTTGCTCGACATGGACGACACACGGACCGCCGAGCCCCGCGGCAGCTGGCGAGAGCTCGTCGGCCGCACGTATGCGCCGGTCGCGGCCGTCCTCGCCGGAGGCGTGCTGCTCGAGGCCAGCAACGTCTACCTGACCACCAGCCTGCTCCCGACGATCGTCGACGACATCGGTGGCCGCGAGTTCTACGCCTGGACCATGACCGCGTTCCTGGTCGCGTCCGTCGTCAGCTCGATGCTGGTCAGCCGGATGCTCACGACCCAGGGATCGGTGCGCGCCTACCTGCTCGCGTTTGCGTTCTTCGGCTTAGGGTCGTTGATTGCCGCGCTGAGCCCGAGCATGGGGGTGTTCCTGGCCGGCCGCGCCGTCCAGGGCCTCGGCGGCGGACTGCTGGCCGGCCTCGGCTATGCGCTCATCCAGCGCTCGCTCCCGGAGCGGCTGTGGGCCAAGGGAGCCGCCCTGGTGTCGGCCATGTGGGGAGTCGGCAACCTCCTGGGCCCGGCGGTCGGCGGTATGTTCGGCCAGCTCGGCGAGTGGCGTCCGGCCTTCGGCCTGCTGGCCGCCCTGACGGTCCTGTTGATGATCCTCGTGGTGACGGCCATTCCTCGCACCGAACGAGTTCCGTCCAGCTCCGCGGTCCCGGCCGTGTCGCTGGTGCTGCTGACGGCGGCCGTCTCCGCGGTCAGTGTCGCCGGCATCATGCCGACGGTTGCCGCGACGGTCGTCGTCCTGGTGGTCGGGCTGGCGCTGGGCGCAGGGTTCCTGCTCCACGAGCGCTCGGCGGCGGCCGCTGTCCTCCCGGCCATCACATTTGCGCGAGGCTCGTCCCTCAGGTGGGTCTACCTCACCGTTGGTGTGCTGGCGTTCGGGATCGGGACCGAAGCGTTCATCCCGCTCTTCGGGCAGGAGCTCGGGCACCTCACCCCACTGCTCGCCGGGTTCCTGGGAGCCGCACTCTCGTTCGGCTGGACGGTCGCCCAGGTCTTCAGCGCGAACGCACAGCGGGCTGCCGCCGTCCGCATCCTGGTGGTGGGCGGGCCGGCTGTGCTCGCTGCCGGGCTCCTCGCCTACGCTCTGCTGCAGTCCGACCAGCCCGCGGCCCTCGCCGTGGCGCTGTGGTTCGTCACCCTGCTCGTTGCCGGAGCCGGGATCGGCATCGCCTTCCCCCATCTGGCAGTTGCGGCCTTCGGCAGCGTCGCCGACGACGAGGAAGCTGCGAAGGCGTCGGCCGGCATAGCTGCGAAGGCGTCGGCCGGCATCAACACGGTGTTCCTCATCGCCAGCGCCTTCAGCGCGGCGCTGGCGGGCGTGCTGGTCAACCTGGGCGAACCATCGGTGCTCGCGTCGGCGCGCTACCTGCTCGTTGGTTTCGGTCTGGCCGCTGTCCTGGGTGTCCTCCCAGCGCGCGCTGCCAGCCGCCCGGCGGTTGGCAGCACCGCGGAGCGGTCCACCTCCACCGCCGCCACGTAGCAGCCGGAGTAGGCGGGCACCTGCCGATGTCCGAGCTCGTGGCCCGCATGGACGAGCTGCCCGACGACGACCCGTTGTACGTGGTGTGCCGCTCGGGCGGACGGTCGGCGCGGGTCGTCGCGTACCTGGCGCAGCAGGGCTATCCCGCGGTGAACGTCGACGGCGGCATGCAGGAGTGGTCGGCGCGGGGCCGCGAGGTCGTCGCAGACAGCGGCGCTCCAGAGATCGTCTGAGCTGTGGCCGTGTCGCCCGCCTCCTCCGGGGCGGCGTGTCCGTCCTGCGGGCAGGCCGCCGACCCGGCCGCCGGCTCGTACTGCCCGCATTGTGGGCGCTACCTGGCCGCGACGCGGTGGGTAGCCGAGCCCCCGCCCGTTGCTGCGCCCCCGCTGCCGGTGCCGGTTCCGACGCGCTACACGGGACCGCCCCGCTATCGCGAACGCCCGCAGTGGGGGTTCCCGATCGGCCCGTGGCGGTGGGCAGATCCGCCCCCACCCCCCGTGCCCTCGGAACGCACCGCCCGGTCGCTCGCCGGCGTGACGGTGCCGCTGCTGTGGTCGGTCGCCGCCGTTGCCCTGCTGGCCGCCGGCGCGGAGACGTGGCGTTACGTCCTCCTGCTGGACAGCCGGGACGGAGCGCTCTCGGCAGACGCGGTGGCCGCGTCGGACGCGCTGGTGCTGGCGGCGGGCGTGGGTGCACTGCTGCTCGGGCTCGCCGCGGGCGCCGTCACCGTCGCCTGGACCGTCCAGGCGTCCGTCGCGGCGGCACAGCGGAGTGGCAGCCGGCCGTCCCGGTCGGCGCGGTTGATCGTGCTCGGCTGGCTCGTCCCCGGAGTGAACCTCGTGGTGCCGGGCTCGGTGCTCGCCGAGATCGAGCACGGCGCGCTGGACCGTCCTGTGGACCGGCGGCCCCGGCCGTCACGGCTGCTGCTGGTGTGGTGGGGGCTCTGGGCGGCGGGCGTCCTGCTGTCGGCGTTCGCGCTCGCGTGGTCGCGCCGGACGGGCGTGCAGGCCGTGGCGGACGGTGTCGTGCTCCACGCCGTCGTGGACCTCCTGGCCGCACTGACGGCGGGCGCCACGGCCGTGCTGGTCAGCCGGCTGACCGCGCTGCTCGGCCCGGTTCGGGTGGTCCGCCGCGAGGTCGTGCTCGCGGCGGCGGCCGACCGTCAGATGACTGCGGGACCGGACGTCACGCCGTCACCACCAACTCCCGCATCCCCCGCATGACGAAGTCCGGGCGCCGTCGGGGCGGCGTTGCCAACCGGATGCCGGGCAGGTGGGTCCGCAGCGCGTCCAGCACCGCCGCCACCTCGAGCCGGGCGAGCGGCGCTCCCAGGCAGTAGTGCACCCCTGCGCCGAACCCGAGATGCGGATTCGGCCGGCGCTCGAGGTCGAGCTCGTCAGGCCGGGCGAACACCAGCGGATCACGGGCCGCGGCGCCCAGCAGTGCGGCGATGCAGGTGCCCGCGGGCACCGGGTGGCCGGCCACCTCCGTGTCGTGCAGAGCCGTGCGCTCGAACAGCTGCAACGGCGGGTCGTAGCGGATCAGCTCGTCGACCGCCGCGCCGACGTCGCCGTCGACGAGGAAGCTCCGCCACTGGGCGGGGTGGCGCAGCAGGGCGAGCACGCCGTTGCCGATCACGTTCACCGTGGCCTCGTGGCCGGCCATCAGCAGGAGCGCAGCGGTGCCGACCAGCTCGTCGGGAACGACGCCGGCTGCGACGAGGTCGCTGACGAGGTCGTCACCGGGACGGCTGCGGCGGAACGCGACGAGGTCGCGCAACGCGGCGACGAAGTCGGCGGCGGCCCGCTCCGCGCCGGCCCGGCGGACGGCTTCGGGATCCGGCTCGTACATGGCCACGATCGCGGTCGACCAGCCGCGCAGCGACGGTCGCACGCTCTCCGGCAGGCCCAGCAGGTCGGCGATCACCTCGACCGGCAGGAGGTGCGCGATGCCCGCCATGACATCCGCCTGCCCGGCGCCGCGCACCTGCGCGGCCAGCTCGGCGACGAGGCGGTCGGCCAGCGCGCGCACGCCGGGTTCCAGCCGTGCCGTGTGCCCGCGCTGGAACACCCCACCCACCAGTGCGCGCAACCGGTCGTGCGGGCTCGCCCTCACGCTCGAGGAGGGAGTTGCGGTGCAGCAGGTTGAACGCCGCGAACTCGGCCGCCTGCTCCGCGTCGACCCACAGCCGCCCGAGGTCCCGGCCGCGCAGGACCTGCGAGCACGCGGCGTGCGAGACGGCCACGGGCATCCCGAGCGACGGGTGGTCGTGCACCGGCGCCATCGCCCGCAGCGCCGCGAACGCGGGGTACGGGTCGTCGAGGAACGCGGGATCGGCGGGGTCGAACGACACGGGAGCGCCTCCGGCGGGGATGTCCGAAAAGCCACTTTCCCGACCTAGGGCGTCCGGAACGTGGCTTTCCGGACACACGCTACGGTCTCGCAGCGATGGCCAAGAAGACTCGTGTCCGCCGCGGCGGTCCGCTCACCGGCGACAGCCCCCGTCGCCCCTGCCCGTGCGGCTCGGGCAAGCGCTACAAGGCGTGTCACGGGGCGGGCGACGACATGATCGTCATTCGGCCGTTCGCAAGTCTTGCCGGCGAGTGCGAGCTGGTGGCGATGCGGGAGTTCCTGCCCTCGGCGACCGCCGCACTGCCCGTCACGGACGGGTCGGCGGGCACTCCGGTGACGCTCGCAACCGTGCTGCCGGGCGCCAGCGCGGCGCTGGTCCGACCGGGTGGCGAGATTCTCCTGGGCATGCAGGTGCAGACCCGGTCGGGCGACCTGTCGGCGGACCTTGCCCGGGCCCTGTCATGGGCTCGCGACGCCGCCCCGGGCACGGCGCTGCCCGTGGTCGGGCCGGCGGCGGACGGGGCCGACGCGGTCCGCCTGCAGGACGTCGTCGACGTCGACGCACCGCTCGAGCCGGTCATCCACGCCGACTTCGGCTGGTGGCTCGCTCCTGACGACGCCAGCTCGCCATCGGCCGATGTCGCAGCGACGCTGGAGCGGGCCAACGCGGTGATCATGCCGACCGAGGCGGTGGTCGGCGACGGCGTCCGGGCCGCCTACTGGGTCGACACGGGCAGCAAGGCGCACCTGCGCTGGGTCCGCCCCGAGCCCGAGGAGCACCTGCTCGCCGCGCTCGCGCGGCTGCACGCCCGCAGCACGCTCGACCTGGGCGCCGACGCCCGCTTCGCCGGGTCGTTCCGGGCCCACGGCCTGCTCGTGCCGGTGTGGGACCTGGACCGGGAGCGCCACGCCAAGGAGTGGGCCGCGCCAGCTACGGCCTTCGCGGAGCGCCTCGCCGACGCGCTGGCCGACGACTCCCCGCCGACATCCGCCGAACGCCGTGCCCGCGACGCGCTCGCCGGCAAGCAGGTCACCCTCCGCTGACGCGCGAGTCGCTACGAATTGGCGCGCGAGTCGCTACGAATTGGCGCGCGAGTCGCTACGAATCGGCGCGCGAGTCGCCACGACGCGGCGGCGGCGTCGACGACCCGGTGGCCGACCCGCTGGGTCCCGGGAAGCCACCTCTGCCACCCTGTGACGCGTGCAGCGAGCCTTCGGCGTGGACGTTCCCGAGTCGGTCACGGAGATGTGCCAGCCGGGCGCTGTCGCCGTGCTGGTCTACGACGCGCAGGCGGGCATCCTGCCGCACGTCACAGATCGGGCGGGCCTCGTGGAGCGCATACGGCAGGTGCTCACCGCGGCCCGCGCCGCGGACGTCCCGGTGTTCTACTGCCGCCACGTGTCGTTGGCACCGAGCTACCTCGGCGTCGGCGCGCTGCGGACGGCGATGGCCTGGCAGCGCAAGGACCGGGCGGAGGACGTCGGGAGCCCGTTCCCGCCCGACGCTCCCCAGACGGCGATTGTGGACGAGCTCGCGCCCGCGTCCGGCGAGCCCGTGTTCGACAAGCTCGGCATGTCCGCGCTGGTCGGCACGCCGCTCGAGGTGGCGCTCCGCGACCGCGGCGTCACCACGCTCGTCCTCGTCGGCGCCGTGCTGGAGATCGGTATCGAGCCGACCGCTCGGCACGCCGCCGACCTCGGTCTGCTGCCGGTGGTCGTCGACGACGCCTGCGGGATCGTCGAGCAGACCGCGGCGAAGCGTTCGCTGGACTCCCTGGACTACTCGCTGATGTCCTACCGCGCATCAACCGCCGAGGTGGTGGCCGCGTTCGGCGGCTGACGCGCTACTACGGCAGCCACCCCACCCGCCCGCGCACGGCGGCGTAACCGAGGAACGCCACGACGTCGATCAGCGCGTGCGCGCCGACGAGCATCCACAGACGGTTGGTTCGCTGCCACACCCTGCCGAAGACCAGGCCCATCGCGACGTTGCCGAGGAACCCGCCGAGACCCTGGTAGAGGTGGTACGCGCCGCGCAGCAACGCCTGGGCGACCAGCGCCTGGTTCGCCGACCAGCCGAGCTGCCGCAGCCGCGTGAGCAGGTACGCCACCATCACCACCTCCTCGGCCCACGAGTTGGCCGCCGCCGAGGCGAGCAGCACCGGGATGCGCCACCAGGTGTCGTCCAGCGTGGTGGGCGCGATCGTCACGCTCAGGCCCAGCGCCCGTGCCGTGAGGTACACGCCCAGTCCGGGGATACCGATCAGGGCGGCCAGGCCCGCCGCGCCCAGGGCGTCCCGTCCTAGGCCCCGAGGGCACCCCAGCCGACCAGCTGGAGCACCCGTGTGAGCTGGAGGGCCAGGTCGACGAGGCCGACCTGCGCCGCCGGGGCATTGAGCGCCACCTGTTGCTCGTCCAGCGGAATCGGCTGCAGCAGCGCGTCGAGCAGGCTCAGCCCGCTGCGCAGAGCCGAGAGCCCGAGGGTGACGGTGAGCATCACGAGCACCTCGGTCGTCACCAGACGACGCTCCCGAGGGTCGACGATGACGTCCGTAGCCGGCAGATCCGGGCGGAGCCAGGCGCGCAGGACGTCGGGCATCGGCGGCGACGCTACCGGGGCCATCGTCGGATCGGCGTAGTCTCTGGAGGGTGTCGAGGAACCCGGTCCCGCGCCAAGGCGCACCCGGCGGTACTTCGACATCCGCAGCGGGCGTGCTCGGACTGATCTTGTCCCCGCGCTGGATCGTATGGCACGTGCTCACCCTCGGCGCCATGGTGACGTGCGGGTTTCTCGCCGCGTGGCAGTGGCGGCGGGCCGGGTCGGCCCTCGGCAGCGCACTGAATGTGGGCTACGGGCTGCAGTGGCCGGTCTTCGCCCTCTTCTTCGGCGTGATCTGGTGGCGGATGCTGCGGATCGAGCTGGCCAAGGTGAGCGAGGCGCCGGAGCCGTCGGCGACCACCGAGCCGAGTGCCGCCGCTCCCCCGTCGAGCGGCCCGTCGCCGTTCGCGTACCGTCCCCCCGCGATGCGCCCGGTGACGGACGCCGAAGACCCCGAGCTCGCCGAGTACAACCGGATGCTGGCCGCGCTCGCCGCGCGCGACCCCCACCCACAAGACTGAGCAACCGAGAAAGGGCATCACGAGGTGTCGATCGCGACGGCGCTGCGCAACTACCGGGTGGCCGCCTGGGTGACCGGCATCGGCCTGCTGGTGCTGGTCTTCGTGGCCATGCCGCTCAAGTACTTCTTGGGCGAGCCGCGCCCGGTCGCCGTGGTGGGCATGCTGCACGGCTTCCTGTACATGGCCTACATCGTCTGCACGCTGATCCTCGCGGAGCGCACTCGGTGGCGGCCGCTGGAGGCCGTGGTGATCCTGCTCGCCGGCACCATCCCGATCGCCTCGTTCGTCGCCGAGCGCCAGGTCACGCGCCGGGTGCGGGAGGGCCGGGCCGTGCTCGGCTCGCAATAGGGCACGCCACGAGTTGGCTCACCTGCTCGCGCAGCTCCTCGGGTGTCGCCGCAGAGTGGGGAAGGCCAGACGGACGTCATGGTCGGTGTCCGGTGCCTCCACGCGCAGCCGCAGCCCGAACCGGTCGACGCCGAGCCGGCGCACTCGCGCACCTCGCCCCCGCAGCGTCAACGGCAGGTGTCGCGTGAGCGCCAGGACGACCTCCGGGTGCGCGTCCTCGAGGTGGTTGAGCCACTGGTCCTCCATGCAGCAGAACGGGTCGGGGCGCGCGGCGGCGAGGTCCACGGGACGCAGTGCGGCAGACCCGTCGCCGTCGGAGAGCACGGCCGAGCCGGGGTCGAGGCGCACGAGCGTCGCGCCGTGCCCGAGGTCCAGCAGCCGGTCCTGGGGGTGCACGTCGGCGACCTGCAGGGCCATCCGGCGGGCGGCGGCACGGTCGGGAAGCCACAGCCAGCCCATGATCCAGAGCAGCCCGCGCACGGGCTCGCGCAGGTCGACGGGGGCACGGTCCGTGAGCTCGAGCTTCACGGCGAGCTCCCCGCGCCGGTCGTCGGAAGGGACGACCCCGGGGCACTGAGCGGGCCCCCCTTCCCGGAGGCGGCTCAGCAGCGGCTCGTCGTCGGAGAGCAGCAGGATCGCCGATCCGTCCGCGCGGACGTGATGCACCAGCGGGATGCTCGCGGCACAGCCGGTGCCGACTAGTGCCGCAGTGCCCCCGCGCGCGGCCACGCTGCGAGCTCGCTCCGCAGCGCTCGGCGCGGGTGGACACCGGCGTGTACGTCCCACGACACCTCAGAAGTAAGGTTAGGCTAAGTTTTATCCGGAGGACGCGTCGATGTCCGTGCCGGGGGCGAGTCACCCGAGCGCGGTGGCGCGGCCGGGAGCGGTTAGCGTTCGGTGCGTGACGACGGTGCCCTCCGCCGAGCCCGGCGACCGGTGGCCCGTTCCGCCGTTGTTCGACCATCTCGTCGACGACAGCAGCTTGCTGCAGCCCCGGGCCGAGGCTCCCTCGGTCGACGAGGTCGTCACCCGGTACCTGACCGCGCGCGAGGGCCGCTACGGCGGGCTGCTCGGCCAACTGGCCTGCCCCGTCTCGCGCCTGCCCATGCTGGTCAAGGAGCTCGCTCGGTCCGGTCCGGCGCGCCCGGTGGAGCTGGCGCTGGTCGTCGACAGCGGGCTGGGCGCGGTGCCCAAGGCGCTGTCGGCGGTGTTCTCGCGCTCGAGCCTGCTGACGTTGCGCACCATCGAGGCCGCTGCGCCGGTCGACGTCGACTCCGTGTGGCTCGAACGCGTCGCGGAGTTCGTGCCCGACGAGGTCGTTCCCGTGGTCGAGCCGCGCCGTCCCATCGGTGTCGACGACGCCGGCGTCGACGCCTGGCTGCACGCCGTCCGCCGCGTCGCGGAGCACGGCTGCGTGCCCAAGCTGCGCTGCGGCCCGCGCCCCTCCGACGTGCCGACCGTCGCGGACGTCGCGCGGTTCGTCCGGATCGTCGTCGACCTCGAACGGCGGTTCGTCGTGCTCGGGCTCGAGCCGGTGGCCCACACCGACGGCGCCGGTCACGACGACCTGGTCCGCCATGGCGTGCTCAACCTCCTCGTCGCCGTGGGCCGTGCGCTGGACGGCGGCGATGTCGCGGACGCGCTGGGCTCCGCGGACGGCACGGTCCTCGCGCAGGAAGCCCTCGCGCTGTCGCCGGTGCGGGTGCGGCAGGTCCGCGCGCTGCTCGCCCGCTGTGGCACCGTCCCCGACCCGGCCCCCACCGCCGAGCTGGCCACCCTCGGCCTCCTGGGCTGAGCCCTTCGCCCGCGCAGGGCGGCACGCGTCGGGCGCGCGAGCGTCGGGTGATTAGGCTTCTTGATCGTGCCCCGACTGGCCTTCCTCGGCCCGCACGCGACGTTCACCGAGCAGGCGCTGCTCAGCCTGCCGGAGGCGCGCGGCGCCGAGCTCGTGCCGTGCGCCGGTAACCCTGCGGTGCTCGCGGCCGTGCGCGAGGGCCGCGCGGACGCCGGCTGTGTGCCGATCGAGAACAGCGTCGAGGGCGCGGTGCCACCCGTCTTGGACGGCCTGCTCGACGACCCTCCACCAGCGAGTCGGCGGCTCAGGTGGCGCGCGGCGAGGTGGACGCCGCCGTGGCCGCGCCGCTCGCCGCCCGGCAGTACGGGCTGGAGATCATCGCGGACGACGTCGCGGACAACCCCGGTGCCGTCACGCGCTTCGTCCTGCTCACCCCGCCCGGCCCGCCGCCCGCCCCGACCGGTTACGACCGCACGACGCTCGCCGCCACCACCGAGAACCGCCCCGGTTCGCTGCTGGGCCTGCTCACCGAGCTGGCGGTCCGCGGTATCGACCTCACGCGCATCGAGTCGCGTCCGATCAAGGACCGGCACGCGGAGTACTGGTTCCACCTCGACTGCACCGGCCACATCGCCGAGCCGGCGATGGGGGAGGCCCTCGCGGCGTTGCACCGGCGATGCGACCGGGTGCGGTTCCTCGGTTCCTATCCTCGTGCCGCCGGCACGCCCGGGGCAGCGGCCGGTGCGGGCTCGCCCGCGGTACCCGCCCGCGGAAGCGACGCCGAGGCCTTCGCCGCGGCGCAGCGCTGGCTCGCCGGCGTCCGTTCCGGCACGGTCACGTGGTAGCGGCTGACCCGGCCGGCCGGGTTCGGCTCGTCCTCGTGCGGCACGGACGCTCGACGGCGAACCTCGAGCGCGTCCTCGACACCCGCCCGCCCGGCGCCCCGCTCGACGAGCTGGGCCGCGAGCAGGCCGAACGGCTCGCCGCCCGGCTCCTGGCGTGGCCCATCCGGGCCGTGCACGCCTCCAGCGCCGTGCGCGCCCAGCAGACCGCCGCGCCGCTCGCGGCGGCACTCGGGCTGCCAGTGGAGGTCGTCGACGGCCTCCACGAGATCGACGCCGGTGACCTGGAGGGCCGCTCCGACGCCGCCGCGCTGGCCGCCTTCGACGAGATCTACGACGTCTGGTGGCGCGGGGAGCTGGGGACGCGTCTGCCCGGCGGGGAGTCGGCTCTCGACCTGCGGGCGCGCTTCCTGCCCGCGCTCGACAGGATCGTCGAGCCGATCACCGACGGCGACGTCGTCGTGGTCAGTCACGGCGCCGCAGTCCGGCTGGCGGCGGCCGCACTCCTGGGCGACACCGCCGAGACCTGGTACGTCCCCAACACCGGGGTGGTGGTGCTGGAGCGCGGCAGGGACGGCTCGCGCGATTGGGTGCTCGAGTCCTGGGACCCCGCAGCGCCGGTGTCGGGCGACGTGACGGCCGGTGGCGAGCCGTCCTGACGGCGGGTGGCTAACGCGTGTCTTATGGATCAACGCCGCAGCGGAGCAAGGCGGAGACCCATAAGTGATGTGACTAGCCCCATCCGAGCTCGTGCAGCGTGTCCTCGTCGACGCCGAAGTGGTGCGCCACCTCGTGCACCACGGTCACGGCGACCTCGCGCACGACGTCGTCCTCGTCGTCGCAGATGTCGAGGATCGCCTCGCGGTAGAGGGTGATCCGGTCGGGCAGGACCCCGCCGTAGTCACTCGTCCGCTCGGTCAGCGCGACGCCCTCGTAGAGCCCCAGCAGCTGTGGGTCGTCGAGGTTGCGGTCGTCGACGAGCACGACGACGTTGTCCATCGCGTCGGCAAGCTCGCGCGGGATCGTGTCGAGCGCCTCGCCGACCAGCTCCTCGAAGCGAAGGCGCGACATCCCGATGCGGTCCGCCTGCACCCGGCCAGTGTGCCGCGACGCGCTAGTAACCCGCGGCGGCGGCCGCTTCCGGCTGCTCCGGAGTCGGGGGGACGGCCGAGGTGGCTGGTGGCGGGACCGTCGCGGTGTCCGTCGGGCCAGGTGGGGGCGGGCCGTTCGAGGGCGTCCCCGTGCTCGGCGGCGCGGCCGTGCTGCTCGAGCCGGGCGTGTCCGACGGCGTGCTCGGCGCCGGCGCGGTGGTCGGCGAGCCTTCGGCGGGCGCCCCCGGCTCCGGCGTGTCCGAGGCCGGCGGCGCGGGCGTTTCACCCACCGTCACCGGGCCCCGCACCGAGCCGGTGACCGGCGCGAACCCGCTGCGGTCCGGCAGCAGCGCGGCGAGATTGCAGTTGACGCGGCGGGTGCCGGCCGTCCACGACTCCTCGGTCAGGTTGTCCCAGTAGACCGTCAGCTTCTTGTCGGCGATCACGCTGTCTCCGCCGGCGAAGGCCGCGGCGACGCGCGTGCACTCGGTCTGCAGGAAGCCGTCCTGGGCGTCGACCGCAGGGAAGCTCTCGGGGAACTTCCCACCGAGGTCGATCACCCCGACGGCCTCCACGGCGTGCGGGCGCCCGCAGTCGACCGGGTCGCCGATCGTGCGTCCGTCGATGGCGAGGCAGGTCCCCGGCTCGTGCACCGCCGACTGGTCACCCTCGCTCGCACGGCCCTGCAGCGGGTACAGCGCGCCCGACCGGGACGCGCTCTGCAGGCCGCACCGCAGCTCCCGGTCACCTCCGGCCCATTTGGCCGGCGACGGCTTGAGCGCGCCCACCCGATAGCGGCCGTCCGGGTCGAACTTTCCGCCCAGGTAGTCGCGCACCGCCGGCTCGCAGCGCTCGCGGACCAGCTGGCGCCACAGCCCGTCGTCCGGCAGCGCGGTCTGGTCGGTCAGCCGCACCGCGCCGGCCTGCTCGAACAGGTGGGGCTGTGCGCAGTCGACGACCTGCGTGTCGGAAGCGTCAGTACGCGTCCAGTTCAGGCACGTCCCGGGAGCGGCGGGCGGCGGCGCCACCTCGACGACCTGTTGCGGGCCGGCGGGCGCGGCCAGCGAGGCGAGCGACCCGAGCACCGGCACCGTGGCCCCCGCGACCGCGTCGAGCAGCGTCACGCCGAGCATGGTCAGCGCGCCGACCAGGACGCCGGCGGCGACGCGGCGCGGCGTGCGGGCGGACGACCGGTGTGCGGCGCGGCGAGGCCCGCCGTGGGACGGGCGGGCGGCCAACAGCGCGGATCGGACCGGGGGAGCGGTGCGGGGGTCCATAACGATCGTCATCTTGCCGTGATCTCCGGTGCGCCTCGGCGCGGACGTCGGCTCCGGCGTCGACCGGTCGTCGGGCTGCTGCGGACGACCCCGTCCCCGCCACTGGGCGAATCGCGCCTACGCTGGAGAGCGGCAGGCGGACCGGGGGGTCCGGACGAGCGGTAGCAACCCCGGACGGTGCGACCGACCGGGCGAGGAGGCAGGGCGTGGACGACCGTGACGGGCGGGGGGAGCCCGAACGGCCTACGGAGGGAGAGTCCGGGGAGCCGGCTTCTGAGGAGATGGCCGAGCTCGTTCGGCGGCGTGGACGCATGCGCCATCAGGACGAGACGACCACGCCCCGCGAGCCCACGCTCGCGGAGCGGCGCGCCCGGGAGCGGGCGGCCCGTGCTGCCGAGGAGCGACGGATCGCGGACGAGGCGGCCGGGGCGAAGCGGCGCCGGCGGACTCTCGTCGGAGCCGGCGTCACCGTCGGTGTGGTCGCCCTGATCGCGGTCAGCTACTCCGCAGCGCAGCCGCAGGAAGAGGTGGCGGCGCAGTGCGTCGACGAATCCGGCGTGATCGTCGACGACAGCAACTGCGTCACCCCGGCGGCCAACACCCCGTACTACGGAGGCGTCGGCTTCTTCCCGATCTTCGTCGGGCTCGGCGGGCGCCAGTACCACTACAACTACGGCGGCAGCGGGACGATCGGCCAGCAGGTCAGCGGCGGGACCACCACGGTGCCGCCGGATGGCACGCGGGTACGCACGTCGTCGGGCAGCAGCACGGTCACCCGCGGCGGGCTCGGGGTGTCGCCCCGCTCGACCTCCGGCGGCGCGCTCGGGGGCAGCAAGTCCGGGGGCAGCGTCAGCTCCGGCTCGGGCGGCAGCAAGAGCGGCGGCGGCTGAGCGGGTGCAGCGCCGCAGCGAGACCCCGCGGGCGGGTTGGGAGAAGACCGTCGTCGAGCAGGGCCTCGTCTACGGCATCCCCGGGCGCGGACCGGGCGGTGTGGACCGGCCGTACTGGGACGAGTCCGTGCACTACGTGTTCTCTATGGACGAGATCCTCGCGCTGGAGGCCGACGTCGAGCTCCTGCATTCGATGTGTCTGGACGCCGTGGACCACGTCGTCACCACCGAGCGGTTCAGCGACTTCGCCCTGCCCGAGTGGTCGTGGGAGGGCGTGGCCGCGTCGTGGCGACGGCGCGACCCGCACGTCTATGGGCGGTTCGACCTGCGCTACGACGGCACCGGCCCCTGCAAGCTCCTCGAGTACAACGCGGACACGCCCACGACGCTGCTGGAGGCCTCGATCCTGCAGTGGTACTGGCTCAAGGACGTCTACCCCGACAGTGACCAGTGGAACTCGCTGCACGAGCGGCTCGTCGCGCGGTGGGGCGAGGTCGCCGACGGGCTGCCGGGCAGCGAGATGCACTTCACCTGGTCGGCAGGCGACGCGACCGGGGAGGACCACGTGACGGTGGGCTACCTGCAGGAGACCGCCGCCGAGGCCGGCCTCGACACCGTCGGACTGGCGATCGAGGACATCGGCTGGGACTCCGCGCTGGACCGCTTCGTCGACCTCGAGGAGGCGCCGATCTCGGCGATCTTCAAGCTCTACCCGTGGGAGTGGGTCCTCGGCGACGACTTCGGCAAGCACGTCCTCCGCAGCCTCCCGGAGACGCTCTGGCTCGAGCCGCTGTGGAAGTCGCTGCTGTCGAACAAGGCGCTGCTGGCCGTGCTGTGGGAGCTGCACCCCGGCCATCCCAACCTGCTGCCGGCCTTCCTGGACCAGCCGGGGCTGCTGACTGAGTACGTCCGCAAGCCGCGGCTGGGGCGGGAAGGGGCGAACATCTCGATCGTCGCTCCCGGCAGCGAGGTCGCGACCGGCGGCGTCTACGGCGAGGAGGGCTACGTCTACCAGCTGTTCGACCCGCTGCCCGAGTTCGACGGGTTCCGGCCCGTGCTGGGGGCCTGGATCGTCGGCGACGAAGCCGCGGGGCTGGGCATCCGGGAGACCGTCGGCCTGGTGACCGACGACGGCGCGGCGTTCGTCCCGCATCGGATCCCCCCGGCATAGTGACGCCCTGCACTACTCACGCCCGAGTAGTAGCCACGCCGAGCAGTAGCCCGACAGCGTTCCTTCCCCCGCTCCCCAGGAGGCACCACCCATGACGCTCGCGGCCATCGGACCGGCCTTCTTCCCGATCATCGGGCGCGGCATCGGCGCGATCCTGCTCTACGCGGTCGTCGGCGTGCTGCTGATGCTGCTGGGGTTCTGGGCGGTCGACGTCACCACGCCGGGAAAGCTCAACCAGCTCGTGCGCGCGGGCCTGCCGGGCGCCGTCCTCGTGACCGCAGCCGGCATGGTGAGCATGGCGTTCATCGTGCTCACGGCGATCTGGAGCTCGACCGGCACGCTCGTCGAGGGACTGCTCGGAGCGCTGATCTTCGGGCTGGTCGGGATCGTGGTGCAGGTCGGCGGGGTGCGGTTGCTCGAGTGGGTCACCGGGATCCGGATCGGCGACGTGCTCAACGCCGAGGAGCTGCAACCGCAGGCGTTCGTCGTCGCGGCGGCGCACCTGGCGCTGGGGCTGGTCGTGGCGGTCGCGATCATCTGACTGCCGACGGTCGGCTACACTGGTGCTACAGTTGTAGCATGACGGAGTCGGTGGCATCGCGGGACCTGCGGAACGACACCGCCGGTGTCCTGCGCCGGGTGCAGTCGGGCGAGCATCTGACGATCACGCAAAACGGCCGGCCCGTCGCCGAGCTCGTTCCGCTCCGGCGCACTGGACGGTCCTGGATCGCCCGCCATGATCTGGTGGCCCGGTTGCGGACGGCAAAGGCGGATCCGAGCCTGCGCCACGACCTCGCTCAGCTCGCCGGGGACACCACCGACGACCTCGGCTCGATTCGTTGAGGGGTCTGCTCGACACCAGCGTGTTCATCGCCTCCGAGACCGGTCGCCGGCTGGACGAGGACCGCATACCGGAGGAGACGGCGCTGTCCGTCGTCACGCTCGCCGAGTTGCAGGCCGGCGTCCTTGCGGCCGCCGACGTCGACGTTCGGGCCCGGAGAATGGCGACCCTCGCCGCATGCAGTGACATTGCGGTCGTCGAGGTGGACGAGGCCGCGGCTCTGATGTGGGCGCATATGCGCGTGCACCTGGCGCAGTCCGGGCGCGGGTGCAACGTCAACGATCTGTGGATTGCCGCGAGCGCCGCGTCCCGAGGATGGGCGGTTGTCACGCAAGACGACGACTTCGGATCCGTGGACGGGGTGGGCGGCCTGCGGGTGATCCGCGTCTGAGCGACCGTGGCGTCCCGGTCCGCCGCCTACTCTGGTGCCGTGCAAGCCCCCCGGTTGGTCGCGACGGATGTCGACGGCACACTGCTCGACCCGGACGACCGGGTCAGCCCGCGTGCCGCCGCCGTGATCGGCCGGCTCGTCGCAGCCGGGGTCGGGTTCGTGCTGGTCACGGGGCGGCCACCCCGGTGGATCCCGCCCGTCGTCGCCGAGCTGCCCGTCGCCCGCCTCGCCGTCTGCGCCAACGGCGCCGCCCTCTACGACGCGGTCGACGATCAGGTGATCTGGACGCGCACGCTCGACCCCCCCACCCTCCTGGAGCTGGCCGAGGCGGTCGCCGAGGTGCTACCGGGCTCCGGGCTGGCGGTCGAGCGGGTGGGTGGAAGCGCCGACGACTCCTCCGTCGCCCAGTTCGTCGCCGAGCAGGCGTATGTGCACGCCTGGCCGAACCCGGACCACGCGCCGGCCGAGCGCCCGGATCTGCTGGGCCAGCCCGCGGTGAAGATGCTCGCGCGGGCGCCGGGCCTGTCCAGCGACGCGATGGTGGCGGCGCTGGCTCCGGTGGTCGGTGACCGCGCC
>JAQSWF010000180.1 GCA_029266775.1 Pseudonocardia sp. | reverse complement strand
GACTGCGGTTCGTCGGGACACCGCGCAATGATCTGTGGCTGCACCACCGCGCCGCCGCGGTCAACCTGCGCCGCCTGCTCGCCCTGGGGCTGACCCGCACCGGCGGGACCTGGGCGGTGAGAACGGCCTGACCCGGCCCCCGACCAACGGCTTGGCCACCCAAACCGCACCGGCGCACCCTCAGCCGCGACGGGCAGGGCGAACTCACTGACACCCCCATCAGGGGCGCTGACCGCCGCACCGACAGCCATGAGAGGCCCTGCCCGTCCCACCCAGGTCCAACAAGACCGTTGTTCAGCGGACTCCTAGGCAAGGCTTCCGGGCAACACATCCCGCCGCGTTCGGGCCGCGGCGCGCACCCTCCACCCGCGGATACACGCTCATCTTCCTGTCGTCCCCCGCAAGCGTGGTGTCGTCCACCGGTCGGGTTGAGGCGCCGTTCTGCCGGGTGCGGGCCGGCACGGTGGGCGGGCGCGCCCGTCGCACCCGGATCGCCGTCCATCGCATGCGGCGCCGAGGGGAGCACCCGGACCGGGGTCGCGCGTCCTCCCTCATAGGTACTCCGGCCACCGTGGGGACCACCTGCAGTGGCCGGCCGTCCCCAGGCAAGGAACGCCACTCCCCGTGATCGCCTCACGAACGGACGACGACGTAGATGCCAGGTAACGCCGGCGCAACGGTGCGCGATGAGTGACACGACAGACGTTCCCGACGAGCTGGTCGCCACTGCGATGACGGGCGATCGGCGCGCGGTGGGACGTGTGCTGGCCATCATCCGGCCGCTGGTCGTGCGCTACTGTCGCGCGCGTCTCGGGGCGCCGGACAGGTCGTCCGCCTCGGCGGACGACGTCGCGCAGGAGGTTTGCTTGGCCGTGTTGACGGCGCTCCCCGGCTACCGCGTTCAGGGGAAGCCATTCCTCGCGTTCGTGTACGGGATCGCCGCTCACAAGGTCGTCGACGCACACCGTGCGTCGGCCCGCAACCGTTCCGAGCCGGTCGCCGACGTGCCGGACGCCGTGGCGATGACGGACGGACCGGAGCAGCGGGTCCTGCAGGTCGAGCTGTCCGACCGCATGGCCCAACTCCTGGACCAGCTCCCCGACAAGCAGCGCGAGATTGTCATCCTGCGGGTGGTCGTCGGGCTCTCCGCCGAGGAGACGGCGGACGCGGTCGGTTCCACCGCGGGCGCGGTGCGGGTGGCACAGCACCGGGCGCTGGCCCGCCTCCGGCAGAGCATTCCTGAAGGGAGCGACCTCCGTGCCTGACGACGAGCGCCGCGTGCCCGAGGGGAGCCGTTTCCGCAACGGGTACCGGCTTCTCCTTGGCCGACGCAGCCAGGGCGTCACCGGCTCCGCGAGCAACGGCGCCGGCCGCAACGGAGCTTCGCTCAACGGCGAGACGCTCAACGGCGAGACGCTCAACGGCGAGACGGTCAACGGGAAGACGCTCAACGGGAAGACGGTCAACGGGTCGAGCCGCAACGGTCACCGTGGGCACGGGATCACGGTCGGTGGTCACGTGCTCCCGATCGACGTGACCGAGGGTTCGGTGGACCTGCTCGAGGTCCAGGCGGACGATCTGCTGATCGACACCGTCGGCACCGGTTCGCCGACCCCCGACTGTGGCGACCGCACCGCCGACGACCGGCTGGTGGCCTTGCTCGCGGCCTGGCGCGCCGAGGTCGACGCCACGCCGATCCCCGAGCTGGTGGACCTCGACACCGCCGTGGCCGCCGTCCTCGCCGGGGTCCGGGCGGACGCGGCCGCCGTGCGCCGCCGAAGGTCGGCGCGGGCCCGTCACCTCGCTCCGCTGGCCGCCGCCGCGGCGTTGATCGTGACGACGGTGGCCGGCATCGGCATGGGCTCCCAGAACGCTGTCCCCGGTGACACGCTCTGGCCGGTCCAGAAGGTGTTCAACAGTGAGCGCGCGGAGTCGGTCGAGTCCAAGGTCGAGGTCGAGGCCAGTCTGGAGAAGGTGCGCGGCGCACTGACCGACGGCGACCTTCTGGAGGCGGAGCGCGAGCTGGCGGCCATCCGTAGCGAGATCCCTGAGGTGCGCGAGGAGGAGGGGCAGCCGCTGCTGGTGCAGGAGGAGGAGTTCCTCGCCGCGAAGCTGGAGGACACCTCGTCGGGCGAAGTCGCCGACCTGAGCACTCCCGCGCTCAGCAAGCCCGACGCCCGACCGACGGACGATCCTGCCGACCCGTCCGCCGACGCGGACCCGGCGGAGTCCACGACGTCCTCGATCGCTCCCTCCGAAGCCACGAGCTCGGTCGAACCGCCGGCAAGCACGACCGCGCCCGCGCCGAGTTCGGGTACCAGCACCTCGACCGCCCCCGACGCCGGCCTCAACCCGTCCGGGCTCCCTGGGCAGACGGCGCCCGGGCTGCTCGGGCCCGGCGGCACGGTGACGTCGGGACCCTCGGGCACCACGACGTCCGGCTCGGCCGGGACGAACGTCAACGCCACGGGCACGACGACAGCGCGCTGATCCGGCATTGCAGGAAAGCCACTTTCACGCAATCACGTTGCAAGAAGGTGGCTTTCCTGCAACTCGGTGCCGGGGCGGGTCGCCGCCGCCGAAAGATCAGCTGTCGGACAGCACCGCGTCCGCGTAGCCCCGGCAGTACTCCCAGCTGACGTACTCGGCCGGGTCGGGGTCGAAGGCGGGCTCGTGGGGGCGCATGTGCCCCTCTTCCAGCAACTGCTGCAGGCTCGCGCGCAGCAGGCTCCACTCGTGGAAGTGCTGCTCCCCGCAGTCCGCGCAGTCCACCACGATGCCGCGCACCCCGCGGCCCTCGAGCAGCGCCTGGTACACCGCGAGGTCGGCCAGGTCCGCGACGACCTCGTCCCGCTCACCCTCGCTCAACGTCTCCGGCTCCTCGGGGCGAGGCGCGTCGAGGGACAGTGCCGGGTCATGCGGGTCGCCCGCGAACGGGTCTGGTGGCAGCGCGTCCGATGACACGCTACCGAGCGTACTCGCCCGCGCCCGGTCACTCCCGCCCGGCGCGCGCGCCGATACGATGAATCAGCGGGACCCAAGTCCGGTCCCGGCGGGCCGACGCTGAACCGGTGAGGGGCTGCCACGATGACCAGCGAGATCGTCACCGGACTGCCGCCAAAGTTCGCGATGCTCGGCCTCACGTTCGATGACGTCCTGCTGCTGCCGGCCGAGTCGGACGTGCTACCGGGTGCGGTCGACACGAGCACGCAGATCAGTCGCCGCGTCCGGCTCCGGGCCCCGCTCGTGTCGTCGCCGATGGACACCGTGACGGAGTCCCGGATGGCCATCGCCATGGCTCGCGCAGGCGGGCTGGGCGTGCTGCACCGCAACCTCGCACCCGACGAGCAGGCCGCGCAGGTGGAGGTGGTGAAGCGGTCGGAGGCCGGGATGGTCACCGACCCGGTCACGTGCTCTCCTGACGACACCCTGGCCGCCGTGGACGCGCTCTGCTCGCGCTACCGGATCTCCGGGCTGCCCGTCACCGACGCCGAGGGGCGCCTCGTCGGGATCATCACGAACCGGGACATGCGCTTCGAGGTGGACCACTCGCGGCCGGTCCGCGAGGTCATGACCGCGGCGCCGCTGATCACGGCCCGGATCGGGGTGTCGGCCGAAGCGGCGTTGGGGCTGCTGCGGCGCAACAAGCTCGAGAAGCTGCCGATCGTGGACGGGGCCGGCATCCTGCGCGGGCTGATCACGATCAAGGACTTCAACAAGACGGAGAAGTACCCGCACGCCACGAAGGACCCGGACGGCCGGCTCGTCGTCGCCGCCGCGGTGGGGGTCGGGGAAGACGCCCATGCGCGTGCGTTGACGCTGGTCGAGGCCGGGGTGGACGTCCTCATGGTGGACACCGCGCACGGGCACAACCGGCGGGTGCTCGAGATGGTTGCCAAGCTGCGGGCCGAGGTCGGGGACGCGGTGGATGTCGTCGGTGGGAACGTCGCCACCCGCACGGGGGCCCAGGCGCTGGTCGACGCCGGCGCCGACGCGGTGAAGGTCGGTGTCGGCCCGGGCTCGATCTGCACCACGCGCGTCGTCGCGGGCGTGGGTGCCCCGCAGATCACGGCGATCTACGAGGCGGCGTTGGCGTGCCGCGCCGCCGGCGTGCCGGTGATCGGCGACGGCGGCATCCAGTACTCGGGCGACATCTCGAAGGCCATCGCGGCCGGGGCCAGCAGCGTCATGCTGGGCAGCCTGCTCGCCGGCACCGCCGAGTCCCCGGGTCAGCTGATCTTCGTGGGCGGCAAGCAGTTCAAGACCTACCGCGGCATGGGGTCGCTCGGCGCGATGCAGAGCCGCGGGGACGCGAAGCCCTACTCGCGTGACCGGTACGCCCAGGACGACGTCCTCCGCGAGGACAAGCTCGTGCCCGAGGGCATCGAGGGGCGGATCCCGTTCCGCGGGCCGCTGGCGCAGGTTGTGCACCAGCTCGTCGGCGGCCTGCGATCGGGGATGGGGTACGCGGGAGCGCCGACGATAGAGCGCCTGCAGGAGGCGCAGCTGGTGCGCGTCACGGCGGCGGGCCTCAAGGAGAGCCACCCGCACGACATCACGATGACCGTGGAGGCACCGAACTACGCCGGTCGATAGGGCCGCACTTCGGAGCCAACGGCTGTTCCCGAGGCCCCTTGAGCAGCGTTGTGGCTCCGAAGTGCGGTCAGGGTTCCCGGCCCCTCTACCCTGATCTCCCGTGCGGGATCTGGTGGAGATCGGGATGGGCCGGGAGGCCCGTCGCAGCTATGACCTCGACCAGATCGAGATCGTCCCGTCCCGGCGGACGCGCAGCTCCAAGGCGGTCTCGACGGCGTGGCAGCTCGACGCCTACCGGTTCGAGATCCCGCTGGTGACGCACCCGACCGACGCCGTCGTCTCGCCGGCCAGCGCGGTGCGGGTCGGCAAGCTCGGCGGCCTCGCCGTCCTCAACGCCGAAGGGCTGTGGGCGCGCCACGCGGACGCCGACGGTGCGCTCGACCGAATTGCCGAGTCCGCCGCCTCGGACGATCCCGACGCTGCCGTCGCGATGCTGCAGGAGCTGCACCGCGCCCCGATCCGGGACGACCTGCTCACCGAGGCGCTGCGCACGATCCGCGAGGCCGGGGTGACGGTGGCGGCCCGGGTCAGCCCCCAGCGAGCCCGCGAGCTGACGCCGACGCTGCTGGCGGCGGGCGTCGAGATCCTCGTCGTCCAGGGCACGATCATCTCGGCGGAGCACGTGTCGACGGGCGAGCCGCTCAACCTCAAGGACTTCATCGTGTCGCTGGAGATCCCCGTTGTCGCCGGTGGCGTGGGCGACTACCGCACGGCCATGCACCTCATGCGCACCGGCGCGGCCGGCGTGATCGTCGGCTACGGCGAGTCGTCGGCGACCACCACCGACGCGGTCCTCGGCATCGGCGTGCCGATGGCCACCGCGATCGTCGACGCCGCCGCCGCACGTCGCGACTACCTCGACGAGACCGGCGGACGGTACGTGCACGTGATCGCGGACGGCGGCATCGACCACTCCGGCGACCTGGCCAAGGCCATCGCCTGCGGTGCGGACGCCGTGATGCTCGGCGAGCAGCTCACCGACGTCGCCGATTCGCCCGGCCGCGGCCTGTACTGGACCTCCGCAGCGGCGCACCCCTCGTTGCCCCGCTCGGACGTCACCGGCTTCGGCGGACCCGGAGCGGCCGACCTGGAGACGGTGCTGTTCGGGCCGGCGAGCACCGCGAACGGAGTGGTGAACCTGTTCGGTGCCCTGCGCCGGGCGATGGCGAAGACGGGCTACTCGGACCTGAAAGAGTTCCAGCGCGTGGGGCTCACGGTCCGGAGCTGAGGCAGGCGCGGCCCGGCGAGGGGCCGCGCCTCCCGAGCGTCAGTCCGCCGGCGTGACGTTCTGGTTCAGGTGGAACAGGTTGTCCGGGTCGTACTCCGCCTTGATAGCGCGCAACCGTTCGTAGCTGCCGCCGTAGTTCTCCGGCGCTCGGGCCGCGTCGTCGCTGTCCATGAAGTTGACGTAGCCTCCCCTGGTGCCCGAGTAGGGGTGGACCGCGGCGTAGTAGTCGCGCACCCAGCGGATGTCGGCCTCGTCATCGCCGGGGTCGGGCGACGCCGACAGGATGACCATGGCGTACCGCGCGTCGCGGTGGCCGAACGCCGTTTCCTCGGGGCCGACCCGAGCGGCCGCACCGTTGATCGAGTACAGGTGCATGGTCGAGGAGACGGTGGGCACGCCGGGGCCGTGCTCGGCGTGCGCGGCGATGGCCTCGTCGGGCAGGTCCCGGACGTAGTCGCCCTTCCAGTACTGCCGGATGCCCTTCGGGAACAGCCCGTCGAAGGCGGCGTTGAGCGCGGGGTAGGGCATCGGGCCGACGTGCTCGGCCTTGACCTCGGCGACGTCGCGGAACGGCTTGATCGCCTGCTCGCCCTGCTCCGGCCGCCCGCTCCAGCACGCGACGATCGCGCAGAACACGTCGCCGTGGCGGTCTTCGGGGATGAACGGCAGCGGCGGGGCCATCTGCCAGGCGAAGAACGCCCCGAGCTGCTCGGGGGCCTCCTGGATGTAGTCGTCGTAGGCGCGCATCAGCGCGGGCGCGTCCGCCACCTCGAAGAACATCGGGCCGCCGTAGATCGTGTCGACCGGGTGCAGGGCCAGCTCGAGAGACGTCACGACGCCGAAGTTCCCGAGGGTCAGCCCGCTGACACCGGTGGTCGAGATGATCCCGCCGGTCGTGGCCAGCCCGTACGCGTGGGTAGCGTGGTTGAAATCGCCCCACGTGGTGCCGCCGCCCGCGCGGGCCGTCCGCTTGGTCCGGTCGACGAACACGTTGTTGAGCAGCGAGAGGTCGAGGACGACCCCACCGTCGGAGGTGCCGAACCCGGGGCCGCTGTGGCCGCCGCCGCGCACCGCGAGGTCGAGGCCCGCCTCGCGGGCGTAGTTCACCGCGGCGATGGCGTCGGCGGTCGCCGCGGCACGGACGATCAGCGCAGGGCGCCGGTCGTGCATCCCGTTGTGGACGCGGCGGCCTTCCTCGTAGCCGTCGTCGCCCGGCTCGATGACGGGGCCGCGCACCTGCTCGCGCAGCTCGGCAATGGTGGTCATGATGCCTCCCGGGTCGGTGGGTGCCGGCGCAGGACGATGCCGCAGCGGCGTTCCCGAACCGTTCCCGATCACGCGTCTGCGGCTAGGTGAGGGCGGCGAGCGTGGCGAGTGCCCGGTCGCGGAGCCAGGGCGACTCCATGGCGACGGCGGCGTCGACCGCCCGCCGCGCCATGCGCGTCGCGCTCGCCGCGTCGCGGGAGAGGGCGAGCAGCTCTGCGTCGATGCGGAGGAGCTCGGGGAGCAGGTAGTGCTGGCCGTGGCGCTCGGTCCAGGCCAGCGCATCGGCGACGACGTTCCGGCCCGCGTCCGGCTGACCGGCGAGCTGGTGTCCGCGTGCCAGCAGGCTGAGCCCGAGTGTGAGGGCGAGCGGTTGCTCGCGCCGCATCTGCGAAGCGGTCCGCCGGATCACGGCGAGGCCCCGCTGGTTCCCCGCGCGCACGTCGCGCCATCCGCAGAGGAGCTCGGCGACCATCGCGAAGTAGTCGAGATGCATCGTCGAGGTGACGGTGTCCGCGGCTGCGGCCGCGGCGTCCAGGTCGTGGCCGTCGGGCTCGAGGGCGGCGAGGATCGCGTCGAAGGAGCGGACGTACCCGATCGTCATCGGGTTGTCGAGCTCGGTGGCGACGCGCACCGCCTCCCGCATCGTCCGGTCGGCCGCGTGGGAGCGGCCGAGGAACAGCTGGGTGAGCGCCAGCCGGGACAGGCAGACGCCCAGCGGGTCCTGGGCGTAACGCCCGAC
This sequence comes from Pseudonocardia sp., assembly GCA_029266775.1. Lineage (GTDB taxonomy): Bacteria > Actinomycetota > Actinomycetes > Mycobacteriales > Pseudonocardiaceae > Pseudonocardia. The sequence continues at coordinate 2,241 of JAQSWF010000180.1, read as the reverse complement.
GTGGAGCGGCGCGTCCTCGATGCGGTAGCGGTCGACGGCCGTGGAGAGGTGGCACTCGGCCGCGGCGAAGGCGCCCTGCCAGAACCGCGTGACGCCGAGGACGTACTCGCCCTCGACGGCGGCGGTGTGCTCGACCTCTCCGGCCGTGATGAGTTGTCGGGCCATGTCGTCGGCCCGGTCGAACCGACAGGTGACGACGGCCTGCAGCGCGAGACCGCGGAGCACGGACGGGCCGGGCGAGCGACCGAGCCTGCGGTGCAGCGTGAGGGCGCGCTCGTAACAGTGGCGAACCTCCGACGCCGCGTAGCCGCGCCGGGCGACCAGCGGTACCCCGAGGGAGGAGAGCACGCGCAGCTCGACCTCGTCCCGGTGCCTGCCCCGGGCCGACTCGGCGAGCATCCGGAGAGCACGCTGCAGCAGGGCGATGCAGGCGTCGAGGGCGAACACCTCGTAGGCGTGCTGCGCCGCCCGCTCGTAGGCCTCCAGAGCCCGCTGCTCCAGGCCTGCGCTCGCGAAGTGGAGGGCGAGGCGGGCGCTGACCGGCCCGAGGTCGCCCGCGTGCTGCCGCTCGATGGCCTCGGCGACGCAGCGGTGCAGCTTCCGTCGACGGGCCGGACTGATCGACTCGAGGACGACGTCGCGCAGGCAGTCGTGGCTGAAGTCGTAGGACGCGCCACGGGCCCTGACGATGTGGAGCCGCCAGAGCTCGTCGAGGTCGTCGGACAGGTCGTCCTCGGTCCTGCCCGCCGCGGCGGCCAGCACCGGCGTCGCGAACTCACGGCCGATCGTCGCGGCGATCTCGGCAAGACCGCGAGCGGTCGGGGAAACGCGGTCCAGCCGCGCGGTCATCAGCGCGTGGACGGTCGGAGACAGCGCGACCGAGCCGGGCGCTCTTGCGTCGAAGCCTGATCGGATCGCCTCGACGATGAACAGCGGGTTGCCCTCGGTCTCCCGCCACAGCCGCGTTGCCGCCTCCGGGGAGAGCGCCCGCGGCCCGACCATCGCGGCCATCTCGGCGGTCGCGTTTCGATCCACGGGGCCGAGAGGGATGACCGTCGCGACTCGGGCCGGGGCGAGGCGGTGACGCAGCCGGCTCAGCAGCTGCGCTCCGGCCGCGTCGTCATCCCGGACGGTGCAGGCGATCAGCACGGGGGCCGACGGTGCGCTCTGCACGAGGAGCTGGCAGAGCTCCACGGTGTCGGTGTCGCACCACTGGAGATCGTCAAGGACGAGCAGCAAGGGCCGACCCACGGCGAGCAGGCCCCGGCAAACGGCATCGAGCAGGTGATGACGCCTCCCGAGGTCGGTCTCGGGCGGGGTGCCCGGTAGGTCCGGGTGCGCCATCCGCAGCTCGGGCACCAGCCGGGCGAGCTCGGTCAGGCGGATTTCGTCGAGGGTGTCGAGACGGGACCGCACCGGCTCGGATCGGAGCCAGTCGATCACCGAGCCCCAGGGCGGCTTGCCGGCTGCCTCATAGGCCCGGCTGTGGGCCACCGCATAGCCGTCCGCGGCCACCCGCCGGGCCAACTCCTCCACGAGGCGGGTCTTGCCGATCCCTGCCTCCCCGGCGACGCAGAGCACGCCCGCGCGGCCGCGGGCCGCCTGCCGCCACGCGTCGTGCGCCGTCTGCCACTCGGTGGCCCGGCCGACCAGGGCGCCACCGGTGCCCACCCCCCGCTCTGTGCAGCGCAGTCCCTGGGCCACTGCGGTCGTCGCCGGCTCCGGTGCGACTCCGAGGTCGTCGTCCAGCCGCGCGGCAAGGCGCTCGTACAACCGCAGCGCCTCACCCCGCTGACCCCTGCGGGCGAGGGCCCGCATCAACAGCCGGCAGGCCGGCTCGTGAAGAGCGTCGATCCGCAGGAGGTGCCGGGTGTGCTCGACCACCTCGGCATCGCGGCCTCCCGCGTCGGCCGAGGCGGCGAGACGCGACAGTGCCTCGACGGCGAGGCGTCGCAGCCGCTCGCGCTCGGTGACGACCCAGTCGTCGTCACAGGTTGGCAGCAGATCTCCGCCGTAGCTGTTCATCGCCTGCGCAGAATCGCCGCGGGCGACCGCGTCGATGAACATCACGACGTCGACTGCAGGTCCCGCGCACCACCGCACGGTGCGGCCGCCGACGTCCACGAGCTCGACCGGGCCGGACAGCGACCGCCGCAGGTCGTGGAGCAGCTTGCGCAAGTTGGTTCGCGCCTGCGCGGTGCCCGAGTCCGGCCACAGCTCGCCCGCCAGCTGCTCCCGTGG
>JAQSWF010000179.1 GCA_029266775.1 Pseudonocardia sp. | reverse complement strand
GCAGAAGATGCCCCACATCGTCCGGGCATTCTTCGCCGACCCCGACCTGCGCTACATCACCGCATGATCAGAGTCCACTAACCAACGAACTCCTTAGTAGTGCCCAGTTGACTTGCAGGAAAGCCACCTTTCTGCAACCAGGTTGCAGGAAGGTGGCTTTCCTGCAAGAGCGGGCGCCCAGGGACGCTGGCGCCACTACCCCGAGCGACTGATGCTCTCGCTCACCTCGGGCACGGCAGCCGGCACCGGCGTGGTCGGGCGGCGGGCCCACTCCGGGGCGTGCTCGGGCAGGGGACCAATCGCGATCATGCGAGCCGGGATGCCCTGCAGCGCCGGGAACCGGCGCAGGAGCCGCAGCAGAGGCGGTAGCGACTCGGTCGGCGCGTCCTGGAACGGATCGGCGACGCGCACGGGCCGGACCGCCTCGACCTCAGCACGGCCACCCAACTGCGACGCCGACCGCCCCTCGTCCTCCGCCGACAGGGCCGGCCCGAGGATCCGCCGGTGTGCAAGCCGCTGTCCGGCCTGCACCAGCGCCGTGGCCCACCACCGCCGCAGCTGCACCCGTCGCAGCACCGACTCCGGCACGAGGCCCCCGGCGCGCAACGCCGGCGCGACGATCCGCGCGGCGGCGACCGCGTCCTGCACCGCCAGGTTGATCCCCACCCCGCCGACCGGCGACATGGCGTGCGCCGCGTCGCCGATCACCAGCAGCCCGTCGGCGTACCAGCGGCGCAGCCGCTCCAGCCGCACGTCCAGCAGCTTCACGTCGTCGAACGACCGGATTGCGTCGACCCGGTCGGCCACCCACGGCACCAGCCCCACCAGGCGCGCACGGAACTGCGCGATCCCCGCGGCGCGCAGGCCCGCGTCGGCGCCCTTCCGGATGAGGTAACCGCACTGGTAGTAATCTCCGCGGTCGATCATGACCATGATGTGACCGGCGGAGAACCGCCCGACCAGGCCCGTGGGGTCGTCCGCGTGCCGGGGCAGCCGGAACCACCACACGTCCATCGGCACGCCGAACCCGCGCGGTCGCATCCCGGCTGCCGCCCGGACCGCCGAGCCGCGCCCGTCGCACGCCACGGTCAACGTCGCCCGCAGCTCGTGTGTCGAGCCGTCGGTCCGGTCGGTGAACCTGACCCCGACGATCCGGTCGCCCTCGCGCAGCAGGTCGGTCACCTCGGCATTGCGTCGCAGGGTGAACGTGGGCTCCTCCGCAGCGGCGTCGGCCAGCAGGTCCAGCAGGTCCCACTGCGGCACCAGCGCGATGTGCTTGTTCGGGCCGGGCAGCCGGCGCATGTCGCCGACCTGGACCGTGCCCTGGTCGAGCTGGAGCCGCGCCCGGTCGAACTGCCGCTGCGGCAGCGCCGCGAACCGCTCGCCGAGGCCCAGCTCGTCCAGCAGCGTCAGGGTGGAGGCGTGGACGGTGTCGCCGCGGAAGTCGCGCAGGAAGTCGGCGTGCTTCTCCAGGACGGTGACCCGAACGCCCGCGCGGGCGAGGAGCAGCCCCAGGACCATTCCGGCAGGACCGCCGCCAACCACGAGGCAGGTCGTGCGCTCGTTATTCGACATGCGTTGAATATAGCCCGACACCGCGCTCTGGGGCAACCGTCGGGCCGTGCCGCGGCGCCCGTCTACGCTGGCTATCCATGACCGTCCGGGTCCGCTTCTGCCCGTCCCCAACCGGCACTCCCCACGTCGGCCTGGTCCGCACCGCCCTGTTCAACTGGGCGTTCGCCCGCCACCACCACGGCACGTTCGTCTTCCGCATCGAGGACACCGACGCTCAGCGCGACAGCGTCGAGTCCTACACGGCCCTGCTCGACGCGCTGCACTGGCTCGGCCTGCAGTGGGACGAGGGCCCGGAGGTCGGCGGCCCGCACGGCCCGTACCGGCAGAGCGAGCGCCGCGACACCTACCGGGACGCGCTGGGCCTGCTCGTGCAGGCCGGCGAGGTCTACGAGTCCTATTCGACGCCGGAGGAGATCGAGGCCCGCCACCGCGCTGCCGGCCGCGATCCCAAGCTCGGTTACGACAACGCCGACCGCGACCTCACCGAGGAGCAGAAGCAGGCGTTTCGCGCCGAGGGGCGGCGACCTGTCTTCCGGTTGCGGATGCCCGACCGCGACATCGTGGTCACGGACCTCATCCGCGGCGAGATCACTTTCCGCGCCGGGTCCGTCCCGGACTTCGTCCTCGCCCGCGGTGACGGCACTCCGCTCTATCCGCTGACGAACCCGCTCGACGACGCCCTGATGGGGATCACGCACGTGCTGCGCGGCGAGGATCTGCTGCCCTCGACGCCGCGGCAGATCGCGCTGTTCGAGGCGCTGCAGCGGGTCGGTATCGGCGACGGACCGCCCGCATACGCCCACCTGCCGCTGGTCACCGGCGCGGGCAACCGCAAGCTCTCCAAGCGCGACCCCGAGTCGAACCTCTTCCTATACCGGGACCGCGGGTTCGTCCCCGAGGGATTGCTGAACTACCTCGCTCTCTTGGGGTGGGCGCTGGCCGACGATCGCGATGTGTTCTCGCTCGACGAGATGGCCGCCGCATTCGACATATCCCGCGTCTCGGCCAACCCGGCGCGATTCGACCTCAAAAAGGCCGACGCCATCAATTCCGCGCACCTGCGCGGTCTCGATCCCGACGACTTCGCCCGGCGGCTCGAGCCCTACGTCGTCGCCGACCTCGAGGGTCGACCCCCCGTGATGAGCGACACCGTCGACGCCGCACAGCGGCCCCTGCTCCAGGCTGCCGCGCCGCTCGTGCAGGAGCGCAGCGCCGTGCTCTCCGACGCCGCCCGGATGCTGCGGTTCCTGTTCGTCGACGACACCTTCGCCCCGGACGACGACGCCGCGCGGCGCGCCCTCGTCCCGGACGCCGTTCCTGTCCTCGAAGCGGCGCTGACCAGCGTGGACAAGCTCGACGACTGGTCTGCGGCAGAGATTGAGGCGGCGCTGAAGGCGGCGCTGGTCGACGGGCTGGGGCTCAAGCCGCGCGCGGCGTTCGCCCCCCTTCGCGTCGCCGTCACAGGGCGGACCGTGTCGCCCCCGCTCTACGAATCGATGGAGCTCCTCGGCCGCGAACGCACGCTAGGGCGCCTGCGGGCCGGTGTGGAGCGGGCCGAGACGCTCGGCTAGAGTGGCTTAGGCAGGACGCGGCCCCCAGAACGGTCGCTCCATTGGGGTATGGTGTAATTGGCAGCACGACTGATTCTGGTTCAGTTAGTCTAGGTTCGAGTCCTGGTACCCCAGCGGAAATCGAGGTGGCAATAGTCACCGGATTTCTGCGCCGCGGCCCCGTCGTCTAGCGGCCTAGGACGCCGCCCTCTCAAGGCGGTAGCGCGGGTTCGAATCCCGTCGGGGCTACATCCGCCGGCCCGGGCATACGCCCGAGGCCGGCGGCGTCGTCTCGACGCTCAGTTCTACTGATCCTCGGACGGCGGACTCGAGGGCGTCGTCTCCGGCGGGAGCGAGGCCGTCGGCGCCTCCGAGCCCGAGGGCGGGACGGTCGGCGGCACAGTGGGGACGACCGAGGGCGCCGGCGCCACCTGAGGACGTCGGATGCGCTGCGGGTCACGGGTGCGGCGGGGTTGCGCGGAGGGTTCGACGACCGTCGGCGTGACAGGGGGAGTGACCGCCGGCTCGCTCGGCGCGGCGACCGGCGCGACCGGCACCAGTGGCCGGATCGTCGCGCTGTCGGCGGTGCCTGGCGCGGGCCACAGGAAGATCGTCCCGACGACGGCGAGCGCGGCGGTGAGGCCGCCGGCGCTCACCAGCACCACGGGATCGCGCCCGGCAACCTGGGCCGGCGGAACCGGCTCCGAGGCAGCCACCTCGGCCGGAACCGCCGGGGTGCCGTGGGCCGGCGTGTAGCCCGACAGGAGGCCGGCAGTGTTGGTGGCGCCGAGGCCGGCGATGAACCGGATCTGGTCGCGGTGGGCGCCGCCGCCGACGGCCGTCTCGTCGTTGTTCGAGACAACCGGGAGGGCGCCGGTGTCGTGCGATGCCTGCAGCGCAAGGGCGGCACCCCGCGCGACCGCATCGCGAGCCACGGCTGCCGCAGGCATGTCGCGCACGACGTCGGCGAAGAGCCGAGCCCACGCACCACCGCCGACCAGCTTCACCGCCGCCATCTCGCGCGGTCGCAGTCCGGCGGCGGACACGGTCCGGGTCAGCGTCGCCGCGCCCTCTTCGACCCGGGGGCGCAGGAGCCGGTCCAGGTCGGCGCGGCGCAGCACCGCCATGCCCTCGGCGTCCGGCAGCAACACCGGGACGGTCACCTCGGCCTCGACGGCCATCGCCTGCGCGGCCGCCGCGCACGACCGCCGCAGCTGCACGAGCGCGGCGGCCGTGGCGGGCTCGGCCGCGTCGACCCGGGCGAAGGCATCCGGCAGCGCCTTTCGCGCCAGCTCGACGACGAGATCGTCGACGTCCACCTCGGGGCCCGTCGCCGTACCGAGCACCGTGGCCGGCAACCCGGACGCTGCAGTGCGCACGACCGCGACGTCCCCGCCGACGTCGACGACGGCCACAGCGCGGTCGGGCTCGTCGGCGGCGAGCAGCGCAACGGGTGTGCTGACGAACGTGACCTGCAGGTCCTGCTCGGCCAGAGCGGTGGCCACCCGCCCGACGCGGTCGGGGTCCCAGCACGCCGGGTGCGTCACCGCGACCGCCGTCGCCGCGCCGCCCTCGCTTTCCGCGACCCGGTCCACGACCCAGCGCACGAGCCAGGCCGTGAGCTCCTCCGCGTCATACGGCTCGCCGGCCAGCACCACCGCCGGCACGTCGCCGACCCGGCCCGCGAACGCGCGCGCGACCCGCTCGGGTTCCGTCAGCGCCCACCACTCCGCGGTCTCACCGACCGCGACGGCGCCGTCGATGCCCAGGTGCAACACGGACGCCACGGCGTCGCCGTCCCCGAGGTCGACGGTGGCGATCGTTCCCCCGGGCCGCGCGACGGCGGCGACCGTGTGGGCCCGGCCCACGTCGATCCCGAGGAAGTAGGTCATCGCTCTCCGTCGCTGCGTCGAGGGTCGCCGATCCGGGGGTCGCTGCGTCCGGCTGCGAGGCACGGTAGCGGCGGCATGGGGAGGGACCGCGTCGCGGGGGACGGGTGAACGACCGCCTGCGGCGGGCGGTCGGACGTCAGAGCCGGTGCTGCAGCGCCTCCGCGGCGGCGAGCAGGTCTGCCGCCCAGCGCACCCCCGGCCGCCGGCCGATCCGGTCGACCGGGCCGGACACCGACACCGCAGCCACGACGTGGCCGGAACCGTCGCGCACCGGCGCCGACACGCTGGCCACCCCGGCCTCCCGCTCGGCGACGCTCTGCGCCCATCCCCGGCGACGCACGTCCACCAGCGCCCGCTCGGTGAACGCGGCGTCGGCCAGCAGGGCGCGCTGGGTGGCCGGATCCGCCCATGCTGCCAGGACCTTCGCCCCGGAGCCGGCCCTCATCGGCAGCCGGGTGCCGACCGGCACGGTGTCCCGCAGCCCGCTGGCCGGTTCGGCGGCCGCGACGCAGATGCGGTGCGTGCCGTCGCGGCGGTAGAGCTGCACGCTCTCGCCGGTGATGTCGCGCAGGCGGGGCAGCACGGCCGCCGCGGCCTCGAGCAGCGGGTCGACCCCGCGGTGGGCCAGCTCGGCCAGCGCGGGACCGGGCCGCCAGCGGCCGTCCGCACCCCGGTGCAGCAGGCCGTGCACCTCGAGGCCGACGGCGAGGCGGTGCGCGGTTGCGCGCGGCAGCCCGGTGCGCTGGCAGAGCTCGGACAGCCCGCACGGCTCGACCGCCGCGGCGCGCAGCACCCCGACGGCTTTGTCCAACACGCCGATGCCGCTAGACTGTCCCACGGAGCAATACTAACTTCCCGAATAGTGAGATGTCGAGGAGACGGCCGTGGGAAACACGCTGGCCGAGAAGGTCTGGGACCGGCACGTGGTCCGGCGGGGTGAGAGCCAGGAGCCCGACCTCCTCTACATCGATCTCCATCTCGTGCACGAGGTCACCAGCCCCCAGGCGTTCGACGGGCTCCGCCTCGCCGGGCGGCCGGTACGCCGGCCCGACCTCACCGTCGCCACCGAAGACCACAACGTGCCTACCGTCGACACCACCCTGCCGATCGCCGACGCGGTCTCGCGCCTGCAGGTGGAGACGCTGCGCAAGAACTGCGCCCAGTTCGGCATCCCGCTCTACCGCATGAACCACCGCGAGCAGGGCATCGTGCACATCATCGGCCCGCAGCTGGGGCTCACCCAGCCGGGCCTCACGGTCGTCTGCGGCGACAGCCACACCTCGACGCACGGCGCGTTCGGCGCGATGGCATTCGGGATCGGCACTTCTGAGGTCGAGCACGTGCTGGCCACGCAGACGCTGCCGCTCAAGCCCTTCCGCACGATGGCGATCAACGTGACGTCCTCCACCGGCCGCCTGCCGGAGGGGGTCACCAGCAAGGACATCATCCTGGCGATCATCGCCAAGATCGGGACGGGTGGTGGCCAGGGCTACGTCCTCGAGTACCGGGGCAACGTCGTCGAGAACCTCTCGATGGAGGCCCGGATGACGATCTGCAACATGTCGATCGAGGCGGGCGCCCGCGCTGGCCTGATCGCCCCGGAGCCCGGATGACGATCTGCAACATGTCGATCGAGGCGGGCGCCCGCGCGGGCATGATCGCTCCGGACGAGACGACGTTCGCCTACCTGAAGGGCCGCGACCACGCGCCGACCGGCGAGGCCTGGGACGAGGCCGTGACCGCATGGCGTGCGCTGCGCACGGACGACGACGCGGTGTTCGACGCCGAGGTCGACATCGATGCCGACGCGCTCACCCCGTACGTCACCTGGGGCACGAACCCGGGCCAGGGCCTGCCGCTGTCCGAGCGGGTGCCGCATCCCGAGGCGATCCTCGACGAGACCGAGCGCGCCGCCGCCGAGCGTGCGCTGGAGTACATGGACCTGCGGCCGGGCACCGCACTGCGGGACATCGCGGTCGACGCCGTCTTCGTCGGCTCGTGCACGAACGGCAGGATCGAAGACCTGCGCGCGGTCGCCGGCATCCTGCGCGGCCGGAAGCTCGCCGAGGGCGTTCGCATGCTGGTGGTGCCCGGCTCGATGCGGGTGCGGCTGCAGGCCGAGCAGGAGGGCCTGGACGAGGTCTTCCTCGGCGCGGGCGCCGAGTGGCGCTCCGCCGGCTGCTCGATGTGCCTGGGTATGAACCCGGACCAGCTCGCCCCGGGCGAGCGGTGCGCGTCGACGTCGAACCGCAACTTCGAGGGCCGCCAGGGCAAGGGCGGGCGCACCCACCTCGTCTCCCCGCTGGTCGCGGCCGCCACCGCCGTGCGCGGCACGCTGTCGTCCCCGGAGGATCTGGTCTAGCCAGAAAGGATCAGAGATGGATGCGTTCACGAGCCACACGGGCATCGGCGTTCCGCTTCGCCGGTCCAACGTGGACACCGACCAGATCATCCCGGCGGTGTTCCTCAAGCGGGTCACCCGAACCGGGTTCGACGACGGCCTGTTTCACGCCTGGCGGCAGGACCCGTCGTTCGTCCTCAACGTCGAGCCGTTCTCCCGCGGCTCGGTGCTGGTCGCCGGCTCGGACTTCGGCACCGGCTCGTCGCGCGAGCACGCCGTCTGGGCGCTGCAGGACTACGGCTTCCGCGTGGTGATCTCCTCCCGCTTCGGCGATATCTTCCGCAGCAACTGCGCCAAGGGCGGGTTGGTCGCGGCACAGGTGGCGCAGCCGGACGTCGAGCTGCTGTGGAAGATCCTCGACGAACGCCCGGGCACCGAGGTGACGGTCGACCTGCGGGACAAGACGGTGCAGGCCGTGGACGTCACCGTGCCGTTCGAGATCGACGACTACACGCGCTGGCGGCTGTTGGAAGGCCTCGACGACATCGGCCTGACCCTGCGCCACGCCGACGACATCACGGCGTACGAAGCCGCCCGCCCCACCCACCACCCGACGACCGCCGGCTGATCCCCGATTGCAGGAAAGCCACCTTCATGCCACCTGGTTGCACGAAGGTGGCTTTCCTGCAATTTCCGGGCGGCACGTTGCGCGGCAACGGGTTCCGACTGGTGCCGGACAGCCATCGGCCCTACCGTCTGCCGGCATGAACAAGTCCCAACTCGTGGACGCCCTGTCCGATCGCCTCGGCGACCGCCGCACCGCCGCCGGCGCCGTCGACGCCATCCTCGAGATCGTTGTGGACACCGTGCAGTCAGGAGAGTCGGTCTCCCTGGCCGGTTTCGGAGTCTTCGAGAGCCGCGCCCGCGCCGCACGGCTGGGCCGCAACCCTCGCACCGGGGAGAGCGTCGCCGTGCCGGCGACGACCGTTCCCGCGTTCCGGCCCGGCACCGGCTTCCGGCAGGCCGTCGCCGGGACGACCGAGGCGGCCGCCGACGTCCCCGCGCCGCGCCGGGGCCGCGGAAGCCGCACCGCGGGTGACACGAACGGCTCGCTCAACGGCGTGGTGGATGCCGTCGCGGTCCCGACAACGGCGCTCGCGACCGCCGTCCCGGACGTCGCGCAGGAGGGCACGACGAAGGCCGGCAGCAAGGACAAGGGCAAGAAGGCCAAGGCCTCCGCTCCCAAGAACGACAGCGGCAAGAACAGCGACAAGGGGAAGAAGGGCAAGAAGGGCAAGAAGTGACGCCCGGATCAGGACTGCGGTAGGGCGCCCGAGCGACGGAGCAGGGCCATCACCTCCGGCAGGTGCCCGAACGCGGCAGCGACGTCAGCCGGACCCGCGACTCGGTGGGCGTTGGCGGTGATGTAGGCGCGTAAGGCACTGTCGAAGGCCTCGTCTCCGCTGCGGCGGCGCCCTTCGAGCAGCACGGCCGCACCCTGGTCGTAGACGCCGGTGACGTACCGGTTGAAGTTCCCGGTCGCGGCCCAGTACGGCATGGGTTCGCCGAGATGCCCCCGCAGCCGGCCGTCGATGTCGGACATCGCGTAGTCGTCCTCCTGCCCGGCGACCCGCGCCTGCGCATACGTGGCAAAGGACTCGTCGATCCAGGGATGGCGCGCCTGGTTGTTGCCGACGAGGCCGTAGAACCACATGTGCGCGACCTCGTGCGCCACGAGCGCGGGCATCGTCCGGCGGTTGACGTCGCCGAACTGGAGGGCGGCTGGGAACTCGACCCCGTCGCTCAACGCCGGCAGGATCGACGCCCACAGGTCGGTGTACGGGTACGCGCCCAGCATGTCCTGCAGCCGCCGCACTGCGTTCTCGAGCTCGTCCGCCCACTCGTCCGCGGACAGCCGGCTCCCGCTCTCCGGCACGCCGACGTGGTAGCGGACGCCGCCGACGTCGCGTTCGACCACGGTGAAGCGACCGACGGAGACGGCGACGTCGCGCACGGCATCGGCCCGGAACCGGTGCTCGACCGTTCCGGACCTCGCGCCGGGCCCCGTGCCCGCGTCGCTTCCGGTGCCGAGCACCCGGTATGCCTGCGGCGCAGTCACGGCGAGCTCGGCGAGCGTGAAGTCCTCGCTCGTCACCGTCTCACCCGCCAGATCGACGGCCGGATCCCGTACCCAGCCCTCCCCGCTCACCCATGCCAGCAGCGGAAAGGCCGTGCCGAACCAGGCGAGCTCGGCCGACGGCGTGTGGCCCACGCGCTCGCCGGCGTCCTCCCCGAGTGCCAGCGTGAAGCCGAGCTCGGCCCGCACCTCGGTCCCGGCGTCGCTGCACGCCGGCAGCGGCAGCGTCACGATCGTGCCGGGCGCACCCTCGGGAGCCCCGCCGGGTGTGATCGCTGCCTGGACCGGCCGGGCGTCGACGAGGGCGTCGGTGATCCTCAACGAGGTTCCGTCGTCCGCCGTCGTGGGCTTGTTGGGCCAGGCGCGGAACACCAGCTCGCAGATGGGCTGGTCCGGCGTGAACACCACGGCTTCGCGGCCCGTGACGGTGCGGAGGTCGTCCGCAACGTCGTAGCGCAGCTCGACCACGGGACGCTGCGGCGACGGCTCGCTCCGGGTGACTGCAGTGGGTTGCTCGACAGGGGATGCACTGCACGCCGCCATCGCCACCACTGCTGCGGCGCCACCGAGCACGCGTCGAACCGACCGCCAAACCACCACGCGATCTTCTCGCGCTCGAGGACTGCGCGGTCACCGGGTGGCTCCGCCGGGCCGGGTGCGCGGTTGGCGCCGTGAGGAGCGCTGGGCTTCGGTCAGCCCGGCTGGGGGACGTAGTCCGCGGACACGAGCGCCCCGGCCCGGAACCCGAGCACCCAGGTGCTCGCCTTCTTCGCCGGCACGTCGTCCGGGTCGACCGCCACCGGCCGGGTGGCTGCCTTCGCCACCGCCTCCACCACGTCCGGGATCACGCCACCCTGGCTGCAGATCACGGTGACACCGGGCTGTGCGGCCAGCTCGTACAGCCGCGCCTGGCCGGCGGCGGGGTCGTCCCAGTAGCCGTCTTCGCCGAGCAGGGGCTCCTCGTCAATGGACAGGCCCAGCGCGTGGGCGAGGGGACCGACCGTGTCGATGCAGCGCACGGGGGGAGCCGTGACGATCCGGTCGGGCCCGAACAGCGCCAGCTGCCTGGCGAGCTCGTCGGACTGCTGCCGGCCGTTGGGGGACAGCGGGCGCAGCAGGTCGTCGTCCCGCCAGTCCTGCCGGCTCCCGGCCTTGGCGTGCCGCACCAGCAGCACGACCGACGTCGGCGGTCCCAGCTCGCCGAACCGCTCCACGACCTTCACGTCCCGCGCGTACGACAGCAGGCCCGTCGCCGCCTCCGGTGTCACCCAGCGCAGCTCGTCGATCTCCCGGCCGGGGACGAAGTCGGACGACTCCATAGCCTGCGCCGACCAGTAGCGCACCAGCTTGCGGCCCTCCACGACCGTGTACCGGACGTCGCACAGCCACGGTCCGAGCCGCGCGCTCACCCCGGTCTCCTCCCGGATCTCGCGGATCGCGGCCTGCTCCATCGACTCGCCCGATTCGAGCTTGCCTTTGGGTAGCGACCAGTCGTCGTAGCGCGGGCGGTGAACGACCGCGATTTCCACACCAGGTCGCCAGAGCACCGCTCCAGCGGCCAGGACATCGTCGCGGGGCTGGTCGTTCACTCTGCGGTCGCCGCCGCGCGCGCGGCCGCGCGAGAGTGCCGGTACATCATCTCGGCCTGGTGGTCGCGCACGGGGGATACGCCGGAGTCCGGTGCGGGGGAGGGCCACCACGAGCCGTCGGGGGAGAGCGTCCAGCACCGCGTCGCCGGGTCGAGGCAGGAGTCGACCACCTCGCGCAGGTACGTGGCTGCCTTCGGGTCGGTCACCCGCAGCAGCACCTCCACCCGCCGGTCCAGGTTGCGGTGCATCATGTCCGCGCTGCCGATCCAGTACTCGTCCGCCGCGCCGAAGTGGAAGATCCGCGAGTGCTCGAGGAAGCGGCCGAGGATCGAGCGGACCTGGATGTTCTCGCTCAGCCCCTCGCGGCCCGGCTGCAGCGCGCAGATCCCGCGCACCACGATGTCGACCGGCACCCCCGCCTGCGACGCCCGGTACAGCGCGTCGATGACCTGCTCGTCCACCAGCGAGTTGACCTTGATCCGGACGCAGGCGGCCTTGCCCTCGCGGTGCGCCTCGATCTCGTCCTCGATCCGCCGGATGATGCCCCGCCGCACGCCGTACGGAGCGACGAGCAGGCTCTGGTACGCGGTCTGGCGCGAGTAGCCGGTCAGCGAGTTGAACAGGTCGGTCAGGTCCGCGCCGATCGTCGGGTCCGCGGTGAGCACCCCGAGGTCCTCGTACAGCCGGGCGGTCTTCGGGTTGTAGTTGCCGGTGCCGATGTGGCAGTAGCGCCGGATGTGGCTGCCCTCCTGGCGCACCACCAGGCAGGTCTTGCAGTGCGTCTTCAGCCCGACGAGCCCGTAGACGACGTGCACCCCCGAGCGCTCCAGCTCGCGCGCCCAGCGGATGTTGGCCATCTCGTCGAACCGCGCCTTGATCTCCACGAGCGCGACGACCTGCTTGCCCGCCGCCGCCGCGTCCTTCAGCGCGTCCACGATGGGGGAGTCGCCCGAGGTGCGGTAGAGCGTCTGCTTAATCGCCAAGACGTTCTCGTCGGCCGCGGCCTGCTCGATGAAGCGCTGCACGCTGGTGGAGAACGAGTCGTACGGGTGGTGGACGAGGACGTCGCCATCGCGCAGCGTGGCGAAGGCGCTCTTGGCGGTCTCGCCGTCGGCGAAGGCGACGTTCGTCGCGGGCCGGAAAGGCTCGTCCTTGAGGTCCGGGCGGTCGACGCCGTGGATCTGCCACAGCGCCGTGAGGTCGAGCAGGCCGGGCACGGTGACGACGTCGTGCGGGTCGACGTCCAGCTCGCGCAGCAGGAGCTCCAGCACGTGCTCGCTCATGGTGTCGACGACCTCGAGCCGCACCGGCGGCCCGAACCGGCGCCGGGCCAGCTCGCGCTCCAGCGCCTGCAGGAGGTCTTCGTCGCGGTCTTCCTCCACCTCGAGGTCGGCGTTGCGCGTGACCCGGAACGCGTGGACCTCCGTCACCTCCATGCCGGTGAACAGCTCCGACAGGTGCGCGGCGATCAGATCCTCGATCGGCAGGAAGGTGATCGACTCGTCGTCGGGGTCCTCGTTCGCCACCCGGACGAGCCGGGGCACGTTGTTCGGCACCTTGACCCGCGCGAACCGCTCGGTGCGGCCCTCCGGGTCCCGGACCGTCACGGCGAGGTTCAGCGAGAGGCCCGAGATGTAGGGGAACGGGTGCGCCGGGTCGACCGCCAGCGGCGTGAGCACCGGGAACACCGTCTCGGTGAAGTAGGCCGAGAGCTTGGCCCGCTGGCCGTCCGTCAAGGCCGACCACCGGTTGATCCGGATGTTCTCCTTGTCCAGCTCCGGGCACACCTCGTCGAGGAACACCCGGGCGTGCGCGACCGCCAGCGCCTGTGTCCGGCTCGCGATGCGGGCCAGCTGCTCACGCGGGGTGAGCCCGTCCGCGCTGCGCACGCCGAGGCCCGCCTCGTCGCGGCGCTTCAGGCCGGCCACGCGGACCATGTAGAACTCGTCCAGGTTCGACGCGAAGATCGCGAGGAACTTGGCACGCTCGAGCAGTGGCTGGCTGGCATCCTCGGCGAGCGCCAGCACGCGGGCGTTGAAGTCCAGCCAGGAGAGCTCGCGGTTGAGGTAGCGGTCGTCGGGCAGGCTGGACGCGGGCTCGCGGGTCCGTGCGGCCGGGGACACCGGAACGGCGGCGTCCGTGGGAGATGCGGGCATGATCGCTGTGGTGCGCTCGGTCGGCGGCGCGGGCGGCAACACGGCGGGGTCGTCGGCGTCCGCGGCGATGTCGAGGTCGCGCTCGAGGGTCGCCGCCGCCCCGGCGGTCCTGCGGGCGGCCGCGCGGGCACGTCGTCCGGTCCGGGAGGTCGGGGAGGGACCGGTGCGGTTCGCGTCGTCAGCCACGCGCCGATTGTCACCCACGGCGTGCGCTTGGGGCAGTGGCAGAGCTGACATCCGGGTGAACTCAGGTTGGCCGGCAGCTGCTGGAACAC
>JAQSWF010000178.1 GCA_029266775.1 Pseudonocardia sp. | reverse complement strand
CAACACGAACTCGCGGTTCGTCTACGAGTCGGTCGTCGCCTTCTCCGAGCAGCTCGCCGCGACCTTGCCCCCGCCGCTCGACACGGTGTTCCTGGTCAATTCCGGCTCCGAGGCCGACGACCTCGCCCTCCGGCTTGCTATGGCGACCACCGGCCGGACCGACGTCGTCGCGGTCGGGGAGGCCTACCACGGCTGGACCTACGCCACTGACGCCGTGTCGACCTCGGTGGCGGACAACCCCACCGCGCTGTCCACCAGGCCTTCCTGGGTGCACGTCGTCGACGCCCCCAACAGCTACCGCGGGAAGTACCGAGGCCTGGACGCCACGAAGTACGCGTGCGACGCGGCCGCGCAGATCGAGCGGCTCGCGGAAACCGGTCGCGCGCCCGCGGCGTTCATCTGCGAGCCGTACTACGGCAACGCCGGGGGGATGCCGCTGCCCGATGGCTACCTGGAGACGGTCTACGCGCAGGTGCGCCGGCACGGGGGCCTGTGCATCGCGGACGAGGTGCAGGTCGGGTACGGGCGCCTGGGGCGGTGGTTCTGGGGCTTCGAGCAGCAGGCCGTGGTGCCCGACATCGTCACCGTGGCCAAGGCGATGGGCAACGGCCACCCCCTCGGCGCCGTGGTGACCTCAGAGCCGGTGGCCGACCGGTATCGCACCCAGGGCTACTTCTTCTCCTCGGCGGGCGGAAGCCCCGTGTCGAGCGTGGTGGGCAGCGTCGTGCTCAACGCCTGGGGAGAGGAACCTGCAGGCCAACCCAACGCCCGAGATGTCGGCGCTCACCTCATGGCCCGGCTGCAGGCACTCGCCGACATGCACCCGATCATCGGGACCGTCCACGGCTCCGGTCTCTACCTGGGGGTCGAGCTCGTCCGCGATCGCGAGACGCTCGAGCCGGCCGTGGAGGAGACCGACCGCATCTGCGAGCGGCTCCGGCACCTCGGTGTGATCCTGCAGGCCACGGGGGACCGGCTGTGCGTGCTGAAGATCAAGCCGCCCCTGCTGCTGGACCGCGCGGGTGCGGACTTCTTCGTCGACGCGCTCGACCACGTGCTCGCGACGGGCTACTAGACCGACTCGCAAGACGACAGCACTGTTGTTCCTCGGGCGCTATCCGAAGCGGACAAGGCCGTCGAGCAGTTTTGTCTGCGCGCTCCATCGGCCAGCATGACCGCTCGCGGCACTGTGACCTCCGCAACGCCGGGAGCGCTCAGGGTGGGATCACCGAGGCGGGGGAGGGGCACCCGGCTCGGCTGACGACTCAGGTCGGCGGGAACACGATCATGCCCAGCGCACCGCCGGGTCGCGAGCCTTCGACCACGGGCCACGACGGTAGTGGGCCGGCGCTGTGAAAGCGCTGTCATCGACGGACAACGCCGAGCCGGGCCGTTGTCCTGTGCGGACGATCAGGCCCCGCCGACCTCATCCGCCAACCTGCGGCTGATCAGGGCCCTGGAACAGGACCGCCGCGACGGCCCGCGCCGCGGCTTCGGGGTCTGTGCCGAGCCCGGCGGGGAGCGCGTGGTTGAGCCACAGCGTGGCGAAGCCGTGGACGAGACACCACGCGGCAGCGCCGGCGAGGGCGATGCCGGAGTCGGTTCGGGTGTCCGTGACGGTGCCGACCCCGCCGTAGAGAGCATCCGCGGCGCGTTGTCGCGCGGCAGCGACCGCCTGGTCGTCGGGGTGGTAGAGGTCCGGGCGGTACATGACCTCGAAGTGGGCGCGGTGATCGACCGCGAAGCGCACGTAGGCCACACCGGTGTCGAGGAAGTCCCCTGCCTGCTGAGCTGCGGTGAGGGCGTCGGCCAGGAGGTGGTAGCCCTCCGCGGCCACGGCAGTGAGGAGGCCCGCCTTGTCACCGAAGTGGTGCGCCGGCGCGGCGTGCGACACCCCGGCGCGCCGGGCCAACTCGCGCAGGCTCAGGCGGGCCGGGCCGGACTCGGCAATCGCGTCGACCGCGGCCGCCAGGAGCGTCTGGCGCAGGTCGCCGTGGTGGTAGGGGCGGGTTTCGGGCACGCCAGAAGAGTACCGTCGATCTAGCCATTGACAAGTTGTCGCCCGAGATGCATCTTGTCAGTGTCAAGACTGTCTCTTCGGGAGGTTGGAGATGGCTCCACTGCTTGTCCTCGTCGTCGTCACGGTGGCGCTGCGCGCGGCTGGTGCCGCCGGGGTGCGTCGCCTGAGGAGCTGGCCCGTGGCGCTGCGCGGCGGGTTGGCAGCGATGTTCGTGGTGACGGGCATGTCCCACTTCGTCGGAATGCGTGAGGACCTGATCAGCATGGTTCCCCCCGCGCTACCGGAACCGGGCTTGCTCGTCACGGTCACCGGTGTTCTGGAGCTCGCGGGTGCCGCCGGGCTGCTTTGGCGGCGGACCGTACCGTGGGCTGCCGGTGGCCTCTCCGCGCTGCTGGTGGTGATGTTCCCGGCGAACGTCTACGCGGCGATCGCGGGCCTCACGATCAGCGGTTCGCCCGCAATGGCGCTGCTCCCGCGGACCCTGCTCCAGGTGGTGTTCCTGGCCGCGACGATCGCGGTTCTGGCCGCGGAGGTACGTCGCCGGCGCATGAGTCGCGCGGCCGACACAGCGGGCTCGCCTGCATCCCCCGCGCTGACGCCGAGCGGGTGAGCCGGACATGCAGGAAGGCCACCTTCATGCAACCAGGTTGCATGAAGGTGGCTTTCCTGCAACTGCAGGCGAGTTGTGCACGCAAGCGGGGCGTCGAGCCGCCCTCAGCGCGTCCGCCCTGCGTTGCCGCCAGGTTCTCCAAACGGCCCCGCGCGACGGCTTGCGTCGCGATGCTCTCCGTCATGACGAAGATTCCGTCTCCCCACGACGCCCCGCCCCTGCTCACCGACGACGATGTCAAACGCCGCGTCGAGGCCCTGGTCGGGCCCGCGCTGCGGGACCGCACCCTGTGGCTGCTGTTCGTCGACGGCGACAGTCGCCAGGCGCCCGTCGTGAAGCCCATCAACGACCTGCCGCGCCTGCCGGACGGCGTGATCACCGGGCTCGGCTCCGTCCTCGAGGGAGTCCTGCCCGACCCGGCCACCGCCGCAGGCCCCGGCTCCGTGGTGTTCGTACGGGAACGCCTCGGGCCCGACTACATCCTTCCCGCCGATCGCGTGTGGGCGGAGGTGCTCGCGACGATGTGCCGGGCGCGCCGCATCGTGGTGCGCGGGACCTACCTCACGACCCCGGGCGGCGGCACGCGGCGGCTGTCCTGACTGCGCGGTCGCCGCGCGAGTCAGCCCCACACGTCCTGCGCGACCTTGACGACCAGCCGCAGCTTGTCGACCTCCTGATGCGGGTTGAGCACGTTCCCGTCCACAGTCGAGGAGAACCCGCACTGCGGGGACAGGCTGAGCTGGTCGAGCGGGACGTACCGAGCGGCTTCGTCGATGCGCCGCTTGAGCACGTCGGGGTCTTCGAGGCGGCCACGTTTGGTGGTGACCAGGCCGAGCACGACCTGCTTGCCCGGCGGCACGAAGCGCAGCGGGGCGAACCCGCCCGAGCGTTCGTCATCGAACTCGCAGAAGAAGGCGTCGACGTCGAGGTCGCTGAACAGCGCCTCGGCGACGTAGTCGTAGCCGCCCTCGGCCACCCAGGACGAGCGGAAGTTGCCGCGGCAGAGGTGTACGGCGATCCGCATCCCGGCAGGACGGTCGGCGACCGCGGCGTTGATCTGCCGGATGTTGTGCAGGTGCGTCTGCTCGCCGTCCTCGCCGCGCGCGGCCAGCACGGCCCGCTGGGCGGGGTCGTTCATGCACGCCAGGCTCGTGTCGTCGAGCTGCAGGTAGCGGCAGCCCAACGCGGCGAGTGCGCGGATCTCGTCGGCGTACGCGGTGGACAGGTCGGCCCAGAACTGGTCGAGGTCGGGGTAGACGCTGCGATCGACGGCGGTGGTCCCGCTCCGGAAGAGGACCATGTTCGGCGACGGCAGGGTCATCTTCGGCATTGCCGTGCGCACCTGCCCGGCCAGGAACCGGTAGTCGTCGGCGAAGATCGGCTCATCGAGGTGCAGCGGCTGGCGGACGGCGAGCCCGGCGGCGACGAACTCGCCGGTGCCCTCGTCGTTGCGGAACGTCACCACGATCTCGTCGTCGGTGCGGATGACGCCGCCGAGCTGGTAGATGAAGTCCATGTGCCACGACGTGCGGCGGAACTCCCCGTCGGTCGCCGCGCGCAGTCCGATGTCCTCCTGCAACGCGATCACCTCGCGGATGGCGGCGTCCTCGACCGCGCGCAGGCGGGCGGCGTCGATGCGGCCCTCCGCGAAGTCGTGACGGGCCTGCACCAGCGACCGGGGGCGCAGCAGGCTGCCGACGTGGTCGGCCCGGAACGGCGGCTCGGTGCGGGCATCCATGGGCGTGCAACCTAGCCGAGATCTCGCTGGCGGAAGGGCCGCTAAGGTCGGCGACCGGAACGGCGACGGTCTACCGATCAACACCCGCCGACCTGAAGGGACCACCACCATGGCGAAGGTCATCTCGACGCTGTTCATCTCGGCCGACGGCGTGGCCGAGATCGACCCCGACTGGCACTTTCCGTACTTCGACGACAACATGGGCCGCGCCGTCGGCGAGGACTACGACACCGCCGACGTCCTGCTCCTCGGTCGCGAGACGTACGACAGTTTCGCCGGAGCCTGGCCGGACCGCGAGACCGCGGGCGGGGACGACGCGCCGTTCGCCAAGCAGCTCGGGGACATGCGCAAGGTGGTCGTCTCGCGTCAGCCGCTGGAGTTGGCCTGGCGCAACTCCGAGCTGATCGAGGGCGACCTCGTCGCTGCCGTCACCGCGCTGAAGGCCGACCCCGCTGTCACGGGCATCCTCATCCCCGGATCGATCTCCGTCGTGCAGCAGCTGCTTGCCGCGGGGCTGGTCGACGAGCTCCGCCTGCTGGTGCACCCGGTCGCGGCACGCGCGGGCCGCAGGCTCTTCGACGAGGGCGACACCGCCTACCACCTGAAGGTGCAGGCGACCGAGGCGTTCCCGACGGGTGTCATTCAGGTGGTCTACGCGCCGGCCGAGGCTCCTGCCACAGTCGGCTACGACGACGTCAAGGACCAGGTGCCCGAAGGGACGGATTCCTGATCCTCCGCGCTCACGTCGAGCTGACGCCGTCGCCGCCGAAGCTCACGATCGTCTGACCGGGACCGGCGTTACTACAGTCAACATCACACGGACTGTGGCGGCGAGGCCTGAATTCCGTCAGGAGACTGGTCTTGTGAGACGATCCGATTTCCCGGGTAGATCGGCGGTGCCGGTCTCTTCCGCGTCCCGCCTCGCCGGGATCGCGGTCGCCGGTGCGCTCACCCTCTCGGCGTGCGGGTCGCCAGCACCGTCCCCGGACGGAGGTGTCGCGTCGAACGGCGCGTCGACCGCCGCCTACGTCGACGTCACCGGAACCCGAGCCACTCTCGTTCAGGCCGCGGAGGGCTCCGGGCTACGGCAGTTCGTGCTCTCGTTCGTGCTGTCCGATGCCGGCGCCTGCCGGCCGAGCTGGGGCGGCATCCGCACCGTGGACGACCCGGCTCTCGCCGCGGAGATCGCCGATCTGCGAGCGGCCGGGGGCGACGTGACCGTCGCGTCCGGCGGCGCCGACGGGTCCTACCTGGAGAACGCGTGCTCCGACGCGGAGTCGCTCGCCGGGGCCTACGCCCAGGTGCTCGAGGCCACGGGTAGCCGTCGTCTGGAGGTCGACGTCGAACAGGACGTTCCCCTCGCCACCGTCGTCGAGGCGCTGGCCCGGCTGCAGCAGGAACGTGACACAGAGCTGACGCTCACCCTGCAGGTGGAGAGCGCCGAGCGCGGCCTGACGGACCAGGCTGTCGCAGCGCTCAGCGCGGCCGCGGCAGCAGGGCTCGACGTCCGGGTCAACGCGATGGTCATGAATTTCCCGTACTCGGGGGACTGGGCCGGCGCGATGACGACCGCCGCAGACCGGATCGCGGCCCAGATCGTGCAGGTCCGGCCGGACCTCGACGAGGCCGCCGCGCGTCGCCTCCTCGGCCTGACGTTCATGATCGGACGCACCGACACCGGCCCGATCACCACCCTCGACGACGCGACGAGGCTCGTCGAGTACGCCGCAGCCGGCGGGGCCGGGTCGGTCGCGTTCTGGTCCGTCGGCCGCGACAACGGCGACTGCCCGGACGGCACGCTGCAGAGCACGTGCAGCGGCATCGCCCAGGACCGCTACGCGTTCGCCCGCACCCTCGCTGACGCCGCCTGAACCCCGATCCCAGCACGACACGAGAGAGACTGCCTTGACGCTGTCCCCACCCACCTTCCCGACGCTCGGAGCGATACCGACCGGCGAGTCGCGGCCCGTGTTCGTCGACGGCACCGGCCGCCGGCGCCGGCTCCTCCGCTGGGCCGCCGTCGGCATCGCCGGCACGAGCACCGCGTACCTGGCCGTCCTCGGCGTCGCTCTCGGCGCGGGCACCGTCGACCCGGTGACCTCCGGCCTCCCCCTGTCCGGTGTCGTCGCGCCGCTGGTGGGCGGAGGCTCGGAGACTCCGTCGGTCACCGCGCCGACGACGACCACCGGGGAATCGGTCCCGAATGGGGCTGTCCCGACGACCGCCCCGGTCGCCGTGCCCGCTCCAATCGCCGGGGTGCCGGCCCCGGTCGCCGCCGTGCCTGCTCCGGTGCCGGCCCCCGTCGTTCCCGTGCCGGCTCCGGTTGCTCCTGCCTCGGTCGACGCTGAACCCGCTCCGGCCACCGCCTCGCCCGGCACGAGCGCCGCGCCCGCGCCCGCAACCACGGCGGCGCCTGCGCCTGCGCCCGCTGCACCCGCGAGTGCCGAGCCCACCCGCCCGGCGCCGGCCTCGACCGCGGAGCAGGCTGAACCGTCCGCGCCGGCCACGCCTGCGGCCGGTGCGGCCACGAGCGC
>JAQSWF010000010.1 GCA_029266775.1 Pseudonocardia sp. | reverse complement strand
GTCGGGACGACCGTGAAGACGATCTCGACGGGCAGGTTGTACTGCGTCTGCCGCGGCGGGACGTCGTCGTCGCCCTTGCGCTTCCGATGGAAGATCATCGCCCAGAACATCGCGCCCCAGGTGATGAAGCCCACGACGAGCGCGGCGATCGCCGACCACGTCCAGAGCGTGCGCATGTTCTCGGCCTGCGGCGTGACGCCTTCGGGCCAGCCGAACCGCAGGACCTCGTCGACCGAGCATCCGGTGGTCAGCGGCAGCAGGAGAACAGCGAGGCAGGCCAGCTTCGCGGCAGTCGTGATCCGCGCGCGCCCGACACCGCGGTCCGTCCCGCGCTGTGCTCGGCCCACTTCCCGCGCCCCCTGGTCCATCTCGCCACCTTCGCCGTGCCCGTCCCGGGCCGGTCCTACCAGCCCGGACGATGCTTCTACAGCCTGTCGTGAAGCCTATCCGAGTTGACCGCTTCTACGCCTGCTGGGTGCGGCGCGGCGCGGCGCTCTGTCCGGTCGGCATACTCGCGTGCTGTGTGCGGGCTACTGGGACTGCTGACCTCCGGTGCGGACGCGGAACTGCGGGCGGACCGCGTCGCCGGCGCGCTGCGCTGTGCCCGCCACCGCGGCCCCGACGAGACGGGCACCTGGCACGACGCGGACGTCGTCCTCGGCTTCAACCGGTTGTCGATCATCGATGTCGAGGGCTCCCACCAGCCGCTTCAGTGGTCTCCTTCTCCTGGCTCAGACGGGCGCTACACGATCGTCTTCAACGGGGAGATCTACAACTACCTCGAGCTGCGGGAGGAGTTGGCGCGCGAGCACGGCGCGACGTTCGCCACGGAGGGTGACACGGAGGCGATCGTCGCCGCGTACCACCACTGGGGTCCGGCCGGGGTGGGGCGACTGCGCGGGATGTTCGCGTTCCTCATCTGGGACGCCCAGGAGCGGATGCTGTTCGGAGCGCGCGACCCGTTCGGCATCAAGCCGCTGTTCGTCGCCTCGGGTCCGGCGGGTGCGGCGTTCGGCAGCGAGAAGAAGAGCCTGCTGGAGCTGACCGGCGCGCTCGGGCTCGCCGACGGCACCGCCGTCGCCCTCGACGAAGCCGCCCTGCAGCACTACCTGATCCTGCAGTACGTGCCGGAGCCGGCCACGCTGCACCGGACGGTGCGGCGGATCGAGTCGGGGTGCTCGTTCACCCTGCGGCCCGGCGGTGAGATCGAGCAGGACCGGTACTTCCGCCCGGCGTTCACCGACACCGGGCGCACGGGCCCGCCCGCGTACGCCGCCGTCGCCGACGTGCTGCGCGACTCGGTGGCCAAGCACATGCGGGCCGACGTGACCGTGGGCGCGTTCCTCTCCGGGGGGATCGACTCCACGGCCATCGCCGCGCTCGCGAAGGAGCACAACCCGGATCTGATCACGTTCACGACCGGTTTCGAACGGGAGGGCTACTCGGAAGTGGACGTGGCCGTCGAGTCGGCCGCCGCGATCGGCGTGCGGCACGTGGTCCGCACGGTCAAGCCGGACGAGATGATGGACGCGCTGCCGTTGATCGTGTGGTACCTCGACGACCCGGTCGCCGACCCCGCCCTGGTGCCGCTGTGGTTCATCGCCCGCGAGGCCCGCCGGCAGGTCAAGGTCGTGCTGTCCGGCGAGGGTGCAGACGAGCTGTTCGGTGGCTACACGATCTACCGGGAGCCGCTCTCGCTCGCCCCGTTCGAGAGGGTCCCGGGGGCGCTGCGCCGGCTGCTCGGCGAGGCGTCGCGCCGGCTGCCGGACGGGGTGCGAGGCAAGGACCTGCTGCGCCGCGGTGCCCTGCCGCTGGAGCAGCGGTACTACGGCAATGCGCGGATCTTCCGCGACGACCAGCTGGCCGGCGTGCTGCGCCGCCACGACCCGCGCCGCGGGCACATCGACCTCACCGCCCCGCACTACGCGGAGTCGGCCGGGTGGGACCCCGTGGCCCGGATGCAGCACGTCGACCTGTTCACGTGGCTGCGCGGCGACATCCTCGTCAAGGCGGACAAGATGACCATGGCGAACTCGCTGGAGCTTCGGGTGCCGTTCCTCGACCCGGAGGTGTTCGCAGTCGCGTCGGGGCTGCCGCGGTCGGAGAAGGTGGCAGAAGGGACGACGAAGCTGGCGCTGCGCCGGGCGCTGGAGGAGATCGTCCCCGCACACGTGCTGCACCGGCGCAAGCTCGGGTTCCCGGTCCCGATCCGGCACTGGCTGCGCGACGAGATGTACGACTGGGCACGCGGGATCATCCGCGACTCACAGGCCGACCACCTGGTCAACCTCGCGGCCGTGCAGCGGATGCTGGACGCGCACCGCGACGGCCCGGTGGACCACAGCCGCCGCATCTGGACGCTGCTGGTGTTCCTCCTGTGGCACGGGATCTTCGTCGAGCAACGCATCGAGCCGGAGATCCCGGAGCCGACCTACCCCGTCCGCCTGTAGCCGGTGCTCACCTCCGAGCGAACGCGGCGTTGGCTCCGGTAGACGTGGCGAACGCCGCGTTCGCTCATTCCGAGCGGGACCGTCAGGCGGGCACCACGGCGGCGATCTCGTCCGCCGCCTCCGGTCCGTAGGCGTCGCGCAGTCGCTCCAGGGCGCGCGGCCTGTCCCAGGTCCACTCCTGCGGGCCGTCGGTCTCGAGCACCTGCACCGCGATCAGCGAGCCGAGCTGGGCGGAGCGCTCCAGCGACAGCCCTTCGGTGACGCCGGCGAGAAAGCCCGCGCGGAACGCGTCGCCGACGCCGGTGGGGTCGACCCTCCCGGTCTCGGGCACGACGCCGACCTTCACCTCGGCGCGGTCACCACCGATGACGTGAACGCCCTTCTCGCCGTGCGTCGTGATGCGGATGCCGATGCGGTCGGCGACCTGCCGGTCCGTCCAGCCCGTCTTCTGCAGCAGGAGCTCCCACTCGTAGTCGTTGCTGAGCAGGTAGCGGGCACCCTCGACGAGGCGACGGATCTCCGGCCCCTCCATGCGGGCCAGCTGCTGCGACGGGTCGGCGGCGAACGGCACGCCCTGCGCGCGGCACTCGTCGGTGTGGCGCAGCATCGCCTCGGGGTCCGTGGAGCCGATCAGCACCAGCTCCAGCCCGCGGTCCAGCAGGGGTACCAGGCTGATGTCGCGCGAGCGGGCCATCGCTCCCGTGTAGAACGAGGCGATCTGGCGCATGTCGTCGTCCGTGGTGCAGATGAAGCGGCCGGTCCCCACGTCTGGGCAGACCAGCACCCCGGAGCAGTCGACCCCGTAGCTCTCCAGACGGGCCCGGTAGTCGTCGAAGTCGCCGCCGACCGCCCCGACGAGCAGCGGCCGCTGGCCGAGCACGCCCAGCGCGTACGCGATGTTGCCGCCCACACCGCCCGGTCGGATCACCAGGTCGTCGACGAGGAAGCTCAGCGAGATGCGGTCGAGCTGGTCGGCGAGCAGCTGGTCGGCGAACCGACCGGGGAAGTGCATGAGCTGGTCGGTGGCGATGGACGCAGACACGGCGATGGGCACGGATGGTCAGCCTACCGCCAGCGGACACCCCGCGACCCCGGC
This sequence comes from Pseudonocardia sp., assembly GCA_029266775.1. Classification (GTDB taxonomy): domain Bacteria; phylum Actinomycetota; class Actinomycetes; order Mycobacteriales; family Pseudonocardiaceae; genus Pseudonocardia. The sequence continues at coordinate 24,365 of JAQSWF010000010.1, read as the reverse complement.
CGCGTCCACGGCCGGAGCGCCTGACTTGCCTAGTTGAACGAGTCGCCGCAGGCGCAGGACCCGCCGGCGTTCGGGTTGTCGATCGTGAAGCCCTGCTTCTCGATCGTGTCGACGAAGTCGATCACGGCCCCCAGCAGGTAGGGGGCGCTCATCCGGTCGACCCCGACGCGCAGCCCGTGGAAGTCGCGGAACAGGTCTCCGTCGAGCTCCCGGTCGTCGAAGAACAGCTGGTAGCGCAGGCCGGCGCAGCCACCGGGCTGCACTGCGATGCGCAGGTGCATGTCGTCGCGGCCCTCCTGCTCCAGCAGGGTGCGCGCCTTGACGGCGGCCGCGTCGGTGAGCTCGACGCCGTGCGTCTCGGTGGGCGCGGCGGCGACGTGCTCGACGGGGTTCTCGACGGTCATGGTTCTCCCAACGGCGCGGGGCGGGTCGTATTCCCCTTCAGACCCCTCCATAGTAGGCCCGGGGTCCGACAGCGCGACGGTGCCGCGCACAGGTGATCCGCGCCACCGGTCTCGACAGCGAAGGTCCGCGCCGGCGACCGCCGGGTCGTGACGAGACGGAGACGTTGCGTCCCGTCCGGCGGGACCGCGGCAGGGGTGGCGCCGGTTAGGCTGTCGATGTGAGGTTGCTCCGCCGTTCACGCCCGCAGGCTTCCGCCGCCGACGACGCCCCGGCGGAGCCCGTGCGGGTCGCGGGCGGACCGGCGGGCAAGGGCCGGCCGACACCCAAGCGTCGGGACGCCGAGGGCCGTCGACGCGGACCGGCTCCGCCACCGCCCCGCACGCAGCGCGAGGCCTCGAAGCTCGCCCGGGCCAACCGGCCGGACAAGGAGCAGCGCAAGGAGCTGCGGCGTCGCGAGAGCGAGCAGCGCCGCGCCGGCCTCGCCGCTGGCGACGAGCGGTACCTGCCGGCCCGGGACCGCGGGCCTGTCCGGGCGTACATCCGCGATGTCGTCGATTCCCGGCCGCACCTCCTCGGGCTGTTCATGCCGCTCGCGCTGGTCGTCGTGGCCTCGGTGCTCGTGCCGGTGCCGGCCGTCCAGCAGTACATGAGCCTGTTCAGCATGATCATGCTCATCGTGATGATCGCCGAGGGCACATATCTGGGTCGCACGATCACGGCAAAGGCGCGCGAGCGGTTCCCGAACGAAGACATCGCCGGGTTCCCTACAGGCTGGTACGCCTTCACGCGCGCGAGCCAGCCGCGCCGGCTGCGGATGCCGAAGCCCCGCGTCGAGCGAGGGGAGAACCCGTAGTCGAGCCGGTCGTCGCGCGTCGGGTCCTCGTCCTCGGTGGCACGCGCTCGGGCAAGTCCCGCTACGCGGAGGGCCTGCTGCCCGCCGATGCACCGGTGCGCTATCTCGCGACGGCTCGTCGCCATCCCGGCGACGCGGAGTGGGATGCGCGGATCGCCGCGCACAGAGCCCGCCGGCCGCCGGCGTGGACGACCCTCGAGGAGCCCGACGTGCCTGCGCAGCTGCGGGCCGCCGGACCGGCAGAAGCGCTGCTGGTCGACGACGTCGCCACCTGGTTGACGGGCGTGTTGGACGACGCCGGCGCGTGGGAGCGGTCGTCGGTCCCCCCGGTCGTCGCCGAGCGCGTCGACGACCTGGTCGCCGGGGTCCAGGCCTGTCGGGGTGCGGGGGTGCTGGTGTCGGCCGAGGTCGGGCTGGGGGTGGTGCCGTCGACGCGCGCGGGACGCCTGTTCCGCGACGAGCTGGGCGCCGTGAACGCGGGGCTGGCGGCGGTGTGTGACGAGGTGCTGCTGCTGGTGGCGGGCCTGCCGATGCGGCTGAAGTAGCGCGCGCCCCGACCGACGCGGTCCGGTGCCCGTCACGCGAGGATGGCGGCGTGCAGCTGCCCCCCGTTCCCGCACCGGACGCCGACGCCCGCCGGGCCGCGGTGGCGCGGTACGCCGAGCTGGCGGTGCCGGCCGGCGCGTTGGGCCGGCTCGCCGAGCTCGGATGCTGGCTCGCCGAGGTGCAGGGCAGCTGTCCGCCCCGCCCGCCCGCGCGGCCGCGTGTCGTGCTCGTCGCCGCGGACCACGGCATCGCCGCCGCCGGCGTGTCGGCCTACCCGCCCGGTGTCACCGCGCGGCAGGTGCGCGCGGCTCGGGAGAACACGGCGCCGGTCGCGGTGCTGGCGCCGGCCGCGGGGGCGTCGCTGCGGGTCGTCGACGTGGGCATCGACCATCGCGGCGAGACCGATCCGGCTCCGGACGAGCGCTACCACGTCCGCGCCGGCAGCGGGCGCATCGACCGCGCCGATGCGCTCACCGAGCAGGAGACCGAGCGCGCGGTCGCGGTGGGGCGTGCACTGGCCGACGAGGAGGTCGACTCCGGCGCGGACCTCCTCGTACCCGCGGCGCTCGGGGTGGGTGCCACCACGCCGGCCTCGGTGCTGGTCGCCGCGCTCACGGGGGCCGAGCCGGTCGCGGTCGTCGGTCGGGGCAGCGGGATCGACGACGAGACGTGGATGCGGAAGGCCGCCGCGGTACGGGACGCGTTGCGCCGCGCCCGCCCGCACATCCGCGATCCGCTGACGCTGGTGCGCGTCGCCGGCGGCGTCGACGTCGCGGTGCTCACCGGCCTGCTCGCGCAGGCGGCGGTCCGCCGCACCCCGGTTCTGCTCGACGGCGTCGTGGTCGGCGCCGCGGCGCTGGTCGCGGACCGGTGGGCGCCCGGGGCGCGGCGGTGGTGGGTGGTGGCCCAGCGCTCGTCCGAGCCGGCGATGGAGCTGGCCGTCGCGCACCTCGACCTCGTTCCGCTGCTCGACCTGCAGGTCCGGCTCGGCGACGGCTCGGCCGCCTTGGCCGCCGTCGCGCTGCTGCCGATGGCCGCCCGCCTGCTCGCCGAGACCGCGACCGCCGCGGACAGCGGCATCGCCCCCGCCGCACCGGCGGAGGTGTGACGCGGGCGGGCTGGTGCTGGCGCTGAGCTGGCTGACGGTGCTGCCGGTCCGGGTGACCGGCGACGATGTCGCGTCCCGGGCGGCGGGGGCGCTGCGGTGGGCACCGGTCGTCGGGGCCCTGCTGGGCGCGGCGGCGGGCGGGCTGCTCGTCGGGTCGTTCACGCTGGGAGTGCCGACGGCCGTCGCCGGGCTGCTGCTGGTCGGTTTCCTCGCGCTGGCGACGCGGGGCATGCACGTCGACGGGCTGGCCGACACCGCGGACGGGTTGGGGTGCTACGGCCCGCCCGAGCGGGCGCTCGCGGTGATGCGCGACGGGGGCGCTGGCCCGTTCGCGGTGGTGACGCTTCTTGTCGTGCTCGGGACGCAGGCCGCGGCGCTCGCCGCGTTGGCAGACCGGCCGCCGGGGTTGACGGTCGCGGCGGTGGTGCTCGCGACGACGACGGGTCGGGCCGGGTTCGCCTGGTGCGCCCGACGGGGCCTGCCGGCCGCGCGCTCGACCGGACTGGGCGCGACGGTGGCGGGCTCACAGCCCCCGTGGATGGCACCGGCCTGGTGGGCAGCGCTCGCCGTCGCCGGACTCGCCGTGGTTCCCGAGCGACCGTGGCAGGGCGTCGCGGCGGTGGTCGTCGCGGCGGCGGTGGTCGTCGCGCTGTCGGCCCACACCCGCCGGCGCCTCGGCGGGATGACGGGCGACGTGCTGGGCGCGGCGAACGAGGTCGCGGTCACCGCGGCGCTGGTCGTCCTCTCCGTCGGCTGACCGGCTTCAGGCCGGAACGAGGGTGCGCATCCAGGAATGGGTGTCCGGGGCGGCACCGCGCTGGATGTCGGTGAGCATGGAACGCAGCCGCAGGCCGACCGGGCCGGGCTGCCCGTCCCCCATCACGACCTCGCCGCCGTGATACCGGACGCGGCCGATGGGCGTCACCACCGCGGCGGTGCCGCAGCCGAACACCTCGCTGATCGACCCGTCGGCAGCACCCGAGAGCCACTCGTCCCACGACATGCGGCGCTCGGTGACCTCGCAGCCCAGCTCCTTGGCGAGCACGAGCAGGGAGTCCCGGGTGATGCCGGGCAGGATGCTGCCGGTGAGCGCCGGCGTCACGACCTCGATCTGGTCGCCCGAGCCGTAGACGAAGAACAGGTTGTTCGAGCCCATCTCGTCCACCCAGTGGCGCTCCTCGGCGTCGAGGTACACCACCTGCGAGCAGCCGTGCTCGGCGCCCTGGGCCTGCGGCAGGAGCGACGCCGCGTAGTTGCCGCCGCACTTGGCGGTCCCGGTGCCGCCGAGCGCCGCACGCGTGTACTCGGTGCTCAGCCACACGTCGATGGGCTTGACGCCGCCGGGGAAGTACGGGCCGACCGGCGAGGCGATCAGGCAGTACAGGTACTCGGACGAGGGCCGCACGCCCAGCCCGACCTCCGTGGCCAGCATGAAGGGCCGCAGGTACATGGCCTCCTCGCCGCCTGCGGGCGGGACCCACTCGCGGTCGGCGTCGAGCAGCTCGGCGAGCGAGGCGACGAAGAGCTCGTCGGGGAGCGGCGCCATCGCCATCCGCGCCGCTGTCGCCCGGAAGCGCGCCGCGTTCGCCTCGGGGCGGAAGGAGGCGATGGAGCCGTCCGGCTGCCGGTAGGCCTTCAGGCCCTCGAAGATCTCCTGGCCGTAGTGCAGCACCATCGACGCGGGGTCCAGCACGAGCGGCCCGTAGGGCACGACGGCGGCGTCGTGCCAGCCGCGCTGGGCGTTCCAGCGGACGGTGGCCATGTGATCGGTGAAGTACCGACCGAACCCGGGCGCAGCGAGGATCTCCGTCCGCCGTGCCTCTGGCGTCGGGTCGGGGTTGGAGGTGCGGGAGAACTGCGCGCTCATGCCCAGACGGTAGCGCCTCGGTGGGGTAGCAATCGTCGGACGTCCGAGGGAATCCGCCCGCGGCCACGCCGCGAGTTGTCCGGTCGTGCACGGCGAGTTGCGCATCTCGCCACGGCGAGTTGTGCGGCGGTGCCCTGGTGCGCGGGAGGGCCCACCTCTGCGGCCGGCTGCCCGTACACAGACGCGCGACTCATGTGCACAGATGCGCGACTCACCGTGCACCTACCGCAACTCGCCCTGCGCAGACGGACAACTCGCCGTGCACAAATGCACAACCCGCTGTGCGGAGGTGGACAACTCGCGAGCGCGCGCGGGCCGGGGGCGGCGTCAGCGAACGTGGGACGGGACGAACGGGGGCTTGACGACGGTGCACGGCAGGGGGCGGCCGCGGACGTCGACCGCGACGGGGTCGTCGAGGGCCACCCCGGAGGCAGTGTCGATCAACGCGAGGGCGATCCCGGTGCGGAGCGTCGGGGAGAAGGTGCCCGACGTCGTGACGCCGACCGGCTCACCAGCGGCGTCGAGCACGGCCATGCCGGCCCGCGGGACGCCGCGTCCGGACGCGCGCAGCCCGCGCAGCCGTCGCACCGGCCCAGCCTCCTTCTCCTCGACCAGCGCGGCACGGCCCCAGAACTCCGGCTTGCTGAAGCCCACGGCCCAGCCCAGGCCGGCCTGCACCGGCGTGATCTCGCGGGTGAGGTCCTGCCCGTGCAGCGGGTAGCCCATCTCGGTGCGGAGGGTGTCGCGGGCGGCCAACCCGCACGGACGCCCGCCAAGCGGCTCGACGGCCGCGAGGAGGGCGTCCCAAACTGCGCCGGCGTCGCCCGCCGGCACCAGCAGCTCGTAGCCGTGCTCCCCGGTGTAGCCCGTGCGGCACACCCGGATATCCGCCTGCGGCCCACCCGTGCCGGGCACGTCGACGAACGCCATGTAGTCGAGGTCGTCGAGATGTCCGGGAGCGACACCCGTCGCCCCGGGCAGCACCTCCCCGAGCACCTCGCGCGACCGCGGACCCTGCACCGCGAGCACCGCGAGGTCGTCGTGGCGGTCGACGACCCGCACCCCAGCCGGTGCCGCGGCCGAGAGCAGCGCGGCCACCGCCTGCGCGTTCGCGGCGTTCGGCACCAGCAGCACGTCGTCCGGGGCGGCAAGGTACACGATCAGGTCGTCGACGACCCCACCGTCGTCGGCGCAGCACAGCGTGTACTGGGCATGCTCGACAGAGATCTTGCCAAGGTCGGCGGTGAGGCAGCGGTTGACGAACGTCGCCGCGTCGGGCCCGGTCACCGAGAGCTTGCCGAGGTGGCTGACGTCGAAGACGCCGACGGCCTCGCGCACCGCCGTGTGCTCCGCGACGGTGCCGTCCGGGTAGGACAGCGGCATCGACCAGCCCCCGAACGCCCCGAGCGTCGCGCCGCGCGCGACGTGCCGGTCGTGCAACGGGCTCGTGCGCAGGTCGCCGGAAGCGGTGTCCACCGCGAAGAACCTACCGGCCGGCGACGCGGCGGGCGTGCAGCGTCGCCAGCCCCCACAGCACGCCGAGCACCGCCGCCGTGGCGATCAACTCCCGCACCGGGAGCAGCAACGCCAGCAGCAGGCACAACACCGCGCCCGCCGCGAACATCCACACCGGCCAGCTCCGTCGGTCGGCCGGCAGCATGAGCGCGGCGAGGCCGACCAGTGTGTAGTGGAGGAGCAGCGCACACGCCGCGACCGCCAGCGCGCCGACCGGGCCCGCGAGCACGACCACGACCACCGCCGCCAACCCCCCGACCACGTCCGCCCGCCACGGCGTGCCGCCCGGGCCCAGGACGCCGAGCGCGCGCGGCAGCTCGCCGCGGTCCGCCATCGCGGCTGCGGTGCGCGACCCCCCGGCGAGCACCGCGAGCAGCGCGGATCCGCACGCGACGGCGGCCCCCACGCGGACCAGGACACCCAGCGCCGGCGCGCCACCGGTGTCGACGAGCGCGACGAGCGGCGCAGGTGCCGTCGCCAGCCATTCCGCACCGAGCCCTGCCAGGAGCGCGACCGCCACGGCGAGCAGGACGACCAGGACGAGCCCGAGGGTCACCGCGACGACCCGCCGCTGCATCCGTCGCGGCTCGCGCAGCGCCGACCCCAGCGGGAACAGCCGGGCGAAGCCGGCGTAGGCGAAGAACAGCAGGCCGGCGCCGGTGAGCACGCCGGGCGCCCCGGACGTCGCCGGCGCGACAGGCGCGAGCACGCGGGCCGCGGCCGATGCGTCCTGCCGGTCCGCGCCGGCCGCCAGGATCCCCACCAGCACGACGACCAGCAGCACGATCCCGACCCCGCCGACGAGCGCCCACGCGCCCCGGGGTGTCCACGCGACCCCCGCGATGGCGAGCCCGGTGACCACCACCACGACGCCGACGGCGGCGACGAGGGGCCGGGCCGGGAGGACGTAGCTGCCGAAGACGGCCGCCGCCGTCGCTGCGGCGGCGGCGCGGGCCAGCAGGTAGGCCACGCCGGCCAGCCGGGCGGTCGCCGGGGACAGCTGCGCCGCACCGCTGACGGCACATCCCCCTGGAGCGACCAGCGCGACGTCCGCGCCCGCCGCAGCCGCGCACAGCGCCGCGACGCCCGCGACGACGACCGCGAGCGGCAGCCAGGAGCCGGCCGCGGCGGCCGCCGGACCCCACACGCCGAACACGCCGGCGCCGAGCATGGCGGCCAACCCCAGGACCACCGCGTCGGCGAATCCGGGACGAGGCGCGACGCCGGAGGACACGCCCCACCCTCGCACCCGGACCTGCCGGGATCAGGCGCACGGCGATGTCATTAGCATTTCGATGCGATCTCGCCGATCAGCGAGCCCACCACCCACCTCTCGAGTCAGGAGCTGACGTGACGGAGCTGCACACCCGGACCGGGTCCGCCGCGACGGCGGACGTCGACGCCGTGGTGATCGGCACCCTGCCGGCCCGGACGAACGGTGCGAACGGAGGCGACGACGGGGACCGCACCGCCCCGCCGCGGCTGGCCGCCGGAGCCGCCGCCGTCGACGCCGCCTTCGACGGGGACGTCGCAACGCTCCTCGCCGTCGCCGGCGCCACCGGTCGCGCCGACGAGGTCGTGAAGGTGCCGACCCGCGGAACGCTGGCCGCCCCGCTGCTCGTCGCCGTGGGGCTGGGTAAGGCCAACGGGGACGACGGCGAGCCGTCGACCGAGCAGCTGCGACGCGCGTCGGGCACCGCCGCCCGCGCACTGGCCGGAACCGGGCACGCGGTCACGACGCTGTCGTGGCCCGGAACGGACGCCGCCGTCGCCACGGCCGAGGGCACCCTGCTCGGCGCCTACACCTTCACCGCCTACAAGAAGTCCGAAGACCGCGCCCCGGTCGGTCGCGTGGATCTCGCCACCGACGACCCGGGGGCCGAGCAGGCGGTGCGGCGGGCAGCGGCGGTGGCGCAGGCCGTGCGCACCGCCCGTGACCTGGTCAATACGCCGCCGAACGACCTCTACCCGGCCAGCTTCGCGGAGCGGGCCGCGGCGCTCGGGGAGGCCGCCGGGCTCGAGGTGGAGGTCCTCGACGACGCCGCGCTGGCCGAAGGGGGCTACGGCGGCGTGCTGGGGGTCGGCAGCGGCTCGTCACGCCCGCCGCGGCTCGTCCGGCTGCGCTGGTCCGGCGGGTCGGCGCCGCGGGCGGCCGTCGCTCTGGTCGGCAAAGGGATCACGTTCGACACCGGCGGCATCTCGATCAAGCCAGCGGCGAACATGGACCACATGACCTCGGACATGGCCGGGGCGGCGGCCGTCATCGCCACGACGGTGCTGGCGGCGGAGCTCGACCTGCCCGTCCGGGTGACCGCGACCGTTCCGATGGCCGAGAACATGCCGTCCGCCACCGCGTACCGGCCCGCCGACGTACTGCGGATGTACGGTGGCAAGACCGTCGAGGTGCTCAATACCGACGCCGAGGGCCGGCTGATCCTCGCCGACGCGATCGTCCGCGCGGCCGAGGACGAGCCCGACTACCTGATCGAGACGTCCACGCTGACGGGCGCGCAGATCGTCGCGCTGGGGACGCGGACGGCGGGCGTGATGGGCAGCGAGGTGTTCCGTGACCGGGTGGCGGTGCTGGGTCGCGAGGTGGGTGAAGACGCATGGACGATGCCGCTGCCCGACCACATCCGCAGCGAGCTGGACTCGCGCGTGGCCGACCTCGCCAACGTCACCGGCAGCCGGAACGCCGGGATGCTCGCCGCGGGGGTCTTCCTGCGCGAGTTCGTGCCGAACGGGCTGCACTGGGCACATATCGACATCGCCGGGCCCTCGTTCCACACCGGCGGGCCGTACGGCTACACGACCAAGGGCGGGACGGGCGTGCCCGTGCGCACGCTGGCGGCGGTGCTGGCGGACATCGCCGAGAACGGCTGATCGCTGCTGGCCGGCGACTCACCTGCGCCCGAAACCGCGCCAGGCCGGGGTCAGCGCTGCCACCGAGCGCGCTCGGAGGGCGCCCGCCCACAGCCAAAGCCCGTACGCCGCGTCGTCGAGACGGTGGGCGACGAGGTACCGCACGGGGTCCAGGTCCGGGCGGATCCGCCACCAGGCGGCGACGGCCTCCCCGACGGCCGCCGCCACGAGAGCCCGCCGCGCGCGCCGCGACACCAACGCCACGGCCGCAGCGGCGGGCCAGTAGTGCCGGGTCAGCGCGGCGGCGGTCTGCCAGAGGGTGGCCACCGCGCCTTCGAGCACGAGCGTGGCCGCTGCGCGAAGCGGGTGGTCGCTGCGCTTCAGCTGGCGCGCCGCACCCCGGATGGCGAGGGCCGCCGTCGCCACCGCGACCGGGGCCGACCACCGCCGCTGGGCGAGCAGCGCCAGCGCGAACGCCGCGGACCACCGGGCCCGTTCGTAGCGGTCCAGCCAGCCGTCGCCCACGCCGGCCTCCGGACCGCAGATGCGCGGCGCCACCAGCGCAACGGCCCGGTCGTCCAGGTGCCGGCGCAGGGTGGCCAACCAGCCGGGGTCGACGTCGGAGTCGACGAACGCGACATACGGCGTCCGCACCCGCGCGAGGCCGGCGTTGCGGGCCGCGGCGGGGCCGCGGTTGCGGGCGAACCGCACGATCTGCACCGGACGGCCCTGCGTTGCGGACGCGACGGTCGCCGGACGCGCGAACGCGTCGTCCACGACCACGACCGGCAGGTCGGCGGGCAGCCGGGCCAGCAGCCGGCGCAGGGCGACCGGCCGGTGGCGCTGCTGGCGTGGTTGGACGAGAAGCTGCCCGACGAGGACGAGGTGGATGATCCCGAGCTGACCGAGTCGCTTGCGGCGCTGCGCGCGGCACTGGCCCCGTTCCTCGACAGCCTGCCGGATCGGTTGCGCGAGCACCTCGAGCGGCTGATGGCCGCAGAGCGCGAAGTGGAGACCCGCGAGGTCGAGGCAGCGCAGGCCGAGGTGGTCGACGAGGCGGACCGCGCCGCGCTCGAGGAGGGGCTGCGGCGGCTGCTGCGCAGCCTGCACGGCGCGCCGCGGCCGCGCCGGCGCGTCGCGGCCCGGGGCACCGTCGACGGCCGCCGCACGATGCGCGCGAACATGCGCTACGACGGCGTCCCCTTCCGGCCGGTGACCGTCAGCAAGGTCGCCGACCGGCCCCGGCTGCTGGTGCTGTGCGACGTCTCGCCGTCGGTGCGGATGACGTCGAAGTTCACCTTGCACCTGGTGCACAGCCTTCAGTCGATCGCCTGCCAGGTGCGCACGTTCGCGTTCGTTGCCGACCTGGTGGAGATCACCGACCTGTTCGCCAAGCACCGCATCGACGAGGCGCTGTCACTGGTGATGTCCGGCTGCTGGTGCAAGGCGTAGATGGCCCGACGCAGCTGCTCGACGGCCTCCTGCGACAGCCGTTTCGCGGTGCCGAGCCGCTCCACGATCTCCGTGCCCCCACGGCCGAGGCCCTCGGCCTCCCCGCGGGCCACCTCGACGGCCATGCCGGCCGACAGGACGTACTGCGTGACGCTGTCGTGGAGCTCCCGCGCGATCCGGTGCCGCTCGGTGTCGATCAGCTCGCGCTGGTGGGCCAGGACCAGCCGGTGCTCCGCCCGACGCAGCTCCCCTGTGCGGATCTCGAGGTCGCGGGCCCGCGCCTGCGCCTCGTCGTAGAGCCGCTGAGCCCGGCGGTGCAGGTGGAGCCCGGCCTGGTACTGCTCGGAGGTGTGCAGCGACACCGCCGCCTGGTTGGCCAGGATCCGCAGCACGGACAGGTCGCCGGGCTCGGGGTCGACCGGCAGGCGGTGCAGGCCGACAAGGCTGCCGACCTGCTGACCGGACAGCGACATCGGCACGCGGACCCACCGGCCGTGGTCGTCGCTGCCTCGTGCGTGCCCAGCCCGGATGGCGCCGAGCTCGCGCCGTGCGAAGGCGGGTAGCCCGGCGTCGTCGGTCGTCGGGTCACCCTCGACCCCCAGCGCCAGGAACCGCGGCCGCGCCCCGGGGAGCTGCCCGTCGGACAGCGCCAGGATCGTCCATGAAAGAACCGGACGACTGCGAGGCCCGCTCGAAGATGGCGCAGGCGAGCCTGCAGGCCGGCCTGGCGTTCACCAACGCGATCCTCGGAGCCACGCACGCGATGAGCCACCAGGTCGGCGGGCTGCTCGACGCCCCCCACGGCGTGCTGCTGCCGCACGTCATCCGCTACAACGCCCGGGCGACGCCCGAGCGCTTCGTCGCGCTGGCCCGGTCTGCCGGGCTCACCGTCGACGGGATGCCCGGCGACGAGGGCGCCGAGCTGCTGGCCCAGCACGTGCGCAGCCTCGCCGACGACGTCGGTGTCCCCCGCGGTCTGCGCGAGCTCGGCGTCAGCGAGGCGGACGTCTCCCGGCTGGCGCACACCACGCTCGACGACGCCTGCCTGGCCACCAACCCGCGGTCGGCGTCCGAGGGCGACATCGAGACCCTCTTCCGGGCCGCGCTGTAGGCGCCCCCGAGAGGTATCTCCGATGACCAGGCCCGGCCCGGCTCCGGACCTGGCGACCCTGACGGGGGTCCGGTCGGGGAAGACCTCGTACTACCGGGCCTACGTGCGCTCCGACGAGCGAATGCAGCGGGCCGTGCGCGCCATGGACTCGATCTCCCGGGCGCTGGTGCGCACCGTCGAGGGGCCGCGAGGGCTGCTCGAGGAGGTGGTCCGGGCCGCTGCCGCGCACCTGGAGGCGGAGACCCGTCCCCGACGTGCTCGGGATCATCAGCAGCGGCGGGATCGGCTTGGCCACCTGGTCGACCCCGGCGTAGTCGAGGATGTCCCCTCCGTTGCCGCTCAGGATCGCCACGCCCTTGGCTGCGTCGATGCAGGAGCCGCCACCGATGGCGACGATGACGTCGCAGCCGGTCTCGGCGTAGCGCTGGTGGGCCGCCCGGATCTCCCGGTCCTTCGGGTTCGGCGTGACGTCGGTCCAGACCACGGCGGCGAGCCCGACGTCCTCCAGCCGCGCCAGCAGCTCGTCGACCCAGCCGGCTTCGACGATGCCCGGGTCGGTCACCACGAACGGGCGACGCGCGCCCAGTCGTCCGGCGGCGAAGCCTGCTTCCCCGAGGGAACCGACGCCGAAGACGATCTCGGGCGCCTGGAACTTCACCAACGGAGCCGGCGGCGGTGGCGTGAGCTCGTAGCCGCGCCGCTCCGGCGCACCATCGACGTCACGCGACCTCCCGAGACGAACGGCCTTCACGGTAACCTCGGGGCGGCAGGTGCGGCCCGTCCTGCGGGCGGGAAGGACCTGCCCGATTGGGCAGGAGTCTCATCCGCCGAACCCCCCGTCCACGGCCACCCCCGACCCGTGCAGCGCGGCCCCCGCGGGCGACACGCAGTGCCCGATCGTCGCCGCGACCTCGGCCGGATCCAGCACCCGACCGAGGCCGTTGCGCGCCAGCCCGACGACGTCGTCGAGCCCGTAGAGCGCTGCGGTGGCGTCGAGCATCGGCGTGCGGGTCGCGCCGGGTGAGACCGCGACGGCGACCACGCCGGTGCCGGTGAGGTCCGCGGCCAGCCCGCGGACCAGCCCCACCACCGCGTGCTTGGCCATCCCGTAGCCCGAGAGGTGGAACAGCCCCGTTCGCCCGGCCACCGACGCCACGGCCACGAACCGGCAGCCCGGCCGGAGCGGGCCCCTGCAGCATGTGCGGCACGGAGGCGGCGGCGGTGTGCCATACGCCGAGCACGTCGATCTGCCAGAGCGTGTCCACGACCGCAGGGTCGGTCTCCCAGAGCGCCGCGCCCCCGGCGACCACTGCCGCGGCCGCGACGGCGACGTCCAGCCGGCCCCAGCGGTCGACGGTGGCGGCCACGGCCGCTCCGAGCGCGTCCGGGTCGCGCACATCGGCGACATGCGGCAGGACATCGTCGTCGTCGCCCACGACCGCGTCCAGATCGGCCCGGCTCGCGAGCGGGTAGGCGACGGTGCCATCGGCAGCCCGGCAGCCGTCGACGGCGACCACCCGCAGCCCGCGGGCGCGGAGCTCGGCGACGGTCGCCGCGCCGACGCCACGGGCAGCCCCGGTGACCAGGGCAACGCGGTCGTCGTGAGTCGTCATCCGATCAGGCCGGCACGGCCCCCAACACCCGCTCGAAGCCTTCGGGCACGAGCACGTCGGAACGCTGGACGTCGCCGGTGTGCGCATGGCCCAGTGCGAGCAGCGCCGAGTCGATGCCGCCGCGCAGGACGTCCAGCACGTTCTCCACGCCGGCCTGGCCGTTGGCGGCCAGCCCCCACAGGTACGCCCGGCCGATCAGCACCGCCCGGGCGCCCAGGGCGAGCGCCTTGACCACGTCGCTGCCGCGCCGGATCCCGCCGTCGAGCAGTACCTCGACGTCGTCGCCGACCGCGGCTGCGATCGAGGGCAGCATCCGGATTGGAGCGGGCGTGTGCCATCGAGGTTGTTGCCGCCGTGGTTGGACACCGAGATCGCGGTGACCCCCGCGTCCCGGGCCGCCAGCGCGTCGTCGATCCGGCCGATCCCCTTGAGCAGGAACGGCCCGCCCCACTCCTCGCGGAGCCACGCCACGTCCTTCCAAGACGGCGGCGGGGTCTGCATCCACTCGCCGTATGCGCCGAAGAAGGTCGGCGCCGGCCGCTCGGGCTCGGCCATGTTGGGCAGGGTCAGGTCGGGCAGCGTGCCGCTGCGGGCGAAGTCGAGCAGCCAGCGCGGGCGCCGGACGACCTCCGGGGCGAACCGCGCCATCGTCTTGATGTCGACGCGGTCGGGTATCGCGGGGCTGCCCCCGTCGCGGCCGTGGCTGAAGGACCAGTCGAGGGTGAGAATCAGGCCGACGACCCCGGCCGCCCGCGCGCGGTCCAGGCGGCGCACCATCGCGTCGCGGTCGCCCGACCAGTAGGTCTGGAAGAACGTCTGCGGGTTGGCGGCCACCACGTCCTCGACCGGCTTGGAGGCGAACGAGCTCAGCCCCATCGCCGTGCCGCGCGCGGCCGCCGCCCGCGCCACCGCCACCTCGCCGTCCGGGTGGACCGCCTGGACCCCGGTCGGGGAGATGAGCACCGGCAGGGAGATGTGCTGACCCATGACCCGGGTGCCCTGGTCCCGGCTGGCCGACAGATCGGCCACGTGCGGGGCGAACCCGAGCTCGCCCAACGCGGCCGTGTTGTCGTCGTAGGAGATGCCGCGCTCCGACCCGGCGAGCAGCGCGCTGTAGACCGAGGGCGGCAGCCGTCGCCGTGCCCGGCGCTGCGCCTCCGCGACGGTCTCGAACCAGCCTGTCCTGGCCATCGGCCCTCCTGGTGGTCGGGTTCCCCGACGCTATCCGCGGCGCGCGACCACGCAGAACTCTCCGACCGGAGGGGCGGCCTGCCCGTCCGGGCACTCCGGTGACCGCTCGCCCGCAGCGGGATCTGGCGGCCTCAGGCCCCGAGGTCGCGTCGGCGCGCGCGGTCGCGCAGCACCCGCTGCCGCGCGTCGTGGTCCCGCATCCGCTTCGGGTAGCCGACAATCTCCGCGTCGTAGATCGGCATCCGCAACGACCGCGCGAACTTCTTCGCGGCCGCGGGGCTGCCGATCCGCCGTCGGGTCCACTCGCCATCCTTGGCGACCAGGACGACCGTCGTGTCGGTGACCGCCGTCCGCGGCTCCACGAAGGCCTCGACGCCCTCGTGCGCCGCCGCCCACGCGCGCAGGTGCGCCTCGTCGTCCGCGGTTGAGCTGCGCCGCGTCCCCGGCCGGCTCCGGCCGCGCAGCCGTGACCACAGGCCCATCTGCCCTCCTTCCACCCGCTTGCCCAACGTGTACCGCACCCGGTTTTCTCCCCCTGAGTCCGGCCGTCCGATTTCGGGAAGTGACAGGATGACCGTGTCACCTCCACCTAGAGCGACCCCGAGGAGTTGGACGTGCCCGAGCACAACGCGGACCTGGTGATCCTCGGCGGCGGATCGGGCGGTTACGCCTGCGCCCTGCGCGCTGCCGAGCTGGGGATGTCGGTGGTGCTCGTCGAGAAGGACAAGGTCGGGGGCACGTGCCTGCACTGGGGCTGTATCCCGACCAAGGCGCTGCTGCACGCGGCCGAGGTCGCTGACGCCGCCCGCGAGGGCGATAAGATCGGCGTCAAGAGTTCGGTCGCCGGCATCGACATGGCGGGCGTGAACGCGTACAAGGACGGCGTCGTCGCCAAGCTCTACAAGGGCCTGCAGGGCCTCGTGAAGAGCCGGAAGATCAACTTTGTGGCGGGCACCGGGAAGTTCGTCGCGCCGAACGCCGTGGAGGTCACCGAGGAAGACGGTGAGACGGACCGCTACGTCGGCAAGAAGGTCGTCCTCGCGTCCGGCAGCTACGCCAAGACGCTGCCCGGGCTCGACATCGGCGGGCGGATCATCACCAGCAACGAGGCCATCCGGCTGGACTCCGTGCCCGAGCGGATCGTGATCCTCGGCGGCGGGGTCATCGGCGTCGAGTTCGCGTCGGTGTTCAAGAGCTTCGGCGCCGAGGTCACCGTCGTCGAGGCACTCCCCCGGTTGGTGCCGAACGAAGACGAGTTCGCGTCGAAGTTCCTCGAGCGCGCGTTCCGGCGCCGCAAGATCGCGTTCAAGACCGGGGTGAAGTTCACCGGCGCGAAACAGACCGACGAGCACGTCACGGTGTCGCTCGAGTCGGGCGACGAGATCGAAACGGACCTGCTGCTGGTCGCCGTCGGCCGCGGGCCGAACACCGCGGGCCAGGGCTACGAGGAGGCCGGCGTCGAGATGGACCGCGGCTTCGTCCTCGCCGACGAGCGGCTGCGCACGAACCTCGACGGCGTCTACGCGCTTGGCGACATCGTGCCCGGCCTGCAGCTGGCACACCGCGGCTTCCAGCAGGGCATCTTCGTGGCCGAAGACATCGCCGGGCTCGCCCCGCCGGTGATCGACGAGATGGGCATCCCGCGCGTGACCTACTGCGAACCCGAGGTCGCTTCCGTCGGGCTCACCGAGGCGCAGGCGAAGGAGCGCTTCGGCGAGGTGCAGACGCTCACGTACGACCTCGCCGGCAACGGCAAGTCCCAGATCCTGCAGACGCAGGGTGCGATCAAGCTCGTCAAGCAAGGCGGCGAGGGCACGCCGGGACCGGTCGTCGGCATCCACATGGTCGGCGCGCGTGTCGGCGAGCTGATCGGCGAGGCCCAGCTGGTCTACAACTGGGACGCCGAGGCGGGCGACGTCGCCGCGCTGATCCACGCCCACCCCACCCAGAACGAGGCCTTCGGCGAGGCGCACCTCGCGCTGGCCGGCAAGCCGCTCCACGCGCACGGCTGACCCATCCCATCGCGCCTCCCCTCGCCCGCCCGGCTGCACCGGTGCAGCCCGACACAGGAGCTTCGACCCGCCATGGCCTTCACCGTCCAGATGCCCGCCCTCGGTGAGAGCGTCACCGAGGGCACCGTCACCCGCTGGCTCAAGCAGGAGGGCGACACCGTCGAGGTCGACGAGCCCCTGCTGGAGGTGTCCACGGACAAGGTCGACACCGAGATCCCCTCGCCCGCGGCGGGTGTGCTGCAGCGGATCGTCGCCGCCGAGGACGAGACGGTGGAGGTCGGCGGCGAGCTGGCCGTGATCGGGGACGAGGCGGACGGCGACGGCGGGGGCGGCGACGCGGCCTCCGACGAGGGTGGGGACGAGACCGCGGCCTCCGACGAGGGCGAGGGCGAGACTGCCGCCTCCGACGACGGCGGGGGCGACACCGCGACCGACGACGCGGCCGAGGCTCCTGCCGAGGACGAGGCCGGGGCCGAACCGGGCGGGGGGGAGGAAGAGGCCCCGCAGCACCCGAACAAGGCCGCCGAGCCCGCCGCCGACGCGGGATCGGACACGTCGTCCGACTCGGGAGCATCGGACACCGGGAAGGGCGCATCGGACACCGGGAAGTCGGGCGGTTCGGGCGGCGGGCAGCCGGTCACCATGCCCGAGCTGGGCGAGAGCGTCACCGAGGGCACCGTCACCCGCTGGCTCAAGCAGGTCGGCGACACCGTCGAGGTGGACGAGCCGCTGCTGGAGGTGTCGACGGACAAGGTCGACACCGAGATCCCGTCCCCGGTGGCCGGCACGCTGCTCTCGATCACCGCCGACGAGGACGAGACCGTCGAGGTCGGGGCCGAGCTGGCGATCGTGGGCGACCCGTCGGAGTCCGTCGGCGACGAGTCCGACTCCGGCGGCGACCAGTCCGACTCCGGCGGCGACCAGTCTGACTCCGGCGGTGCGCCGACCGACGACGCACCGGAGGCGGAGCGCGACGCCGAGGCTCCGGAGGGCCAGCAGCCGGTGGCCGAGCAGCCGGCCACCCAGCCGTCGAGCAACGGCTCCGGTGCGGCGACGGCCGAGGCGGACGAGCAGGCCGAGCGTCAGGAGACCCCCGACAACCAGCCGGAGCGGCCGTCGAGCGAGGGCGACGGCGGCGAGGGCCGGTCGGGCGTGCCGTACGTCACCCCGCTGGTCCGCAAGCTCGCCGCCGAGCACGACGTCGACCTGTCGACGGTCTCCGGCTCGGGGGTCGGGGGACGCATCCGCAAGCAGGACGTGCTGGCGGCGGCGGGAGGTAAGGCCGACAGCCAGGCCGAGGCCGAACCGGAGGCCGAGAAGACCGAGGCAGCGCCGAAGGCCGAGGAGCCGGCGGCCCCGGCCGCCGAGGAGGCGCCCGCGCAGAAGGCGAAGGAGGAGCCGGCCCGCCAGTCACCCGCCCCCGCCCGCCGCGCCCCGGAGCCGGGCAGCACGGTGAAGATGCCGCGGCTGCGGCAGGTCATCGCGCAGCGGATGACCGAGTCGCTGCGGGTGTCGGCGCAGCTGACCACGGTGCAGGAGGTCGACGTCACGCGGATCGCGCGGCTGCGCGCGCAGGCGAAGGCCGACTTCGAACGCCGTGAAGGCGTGAAGCTGACGTTCCTGCCGTTCTTCGCGAAGGCGACGGTCGAGGCGCTCAAGCAGTACCCGCAGCTCAACGCGTCGATCAACGAGGAGAGCAAGGAGGTCACGTACCACGGGGCGGTGCACCTGGCCATCGCGGTCGACACCCCTCGCGGGCTGCTCGTGCCGGTCGTCGCAAACGCGGACGAGCTCAACATCGCCGGCCTGGCCCGCCACATCGCAGACCTCGCCGCGCGCACCCGCGACAACAAGGTGGGGCCGAAAGAGCTGTCCGGCGGCACGTTCACGATCACGAACATCGGGAGCTCGGGCGCGCTGTTCGATACGCCGATCATCAACCAGCCGCAGGTCGCCATCCTGGGCACCGGGGCGATCAGCAAGGAGCCGCGGGTCGTACCCGGCCCGGACGGCGACGACGTCATCGCCGTCCGCTCGGTGTGCTACCTGCCGCTGACCTACGACCACCGCCTCGTCGACGGCGCGGACGCCGGACGGTTCGTGACGGCGGTGCGCCAGCGGCTCGAGGAGGGTGCGTTCGAGGCCGACCTGGGTCTCTGACGGACAAGGGCGCGTCGACTCGCGCGTCCGCAGTGGATTGGCGAGGATCCTCGCGTGCGCGTCGTCGTCGCGGGATCGTCCGGCATGATCGGTACGGCTCTGGTCGCCCACCTGCGGGCGTCCGGGCACGAGGTGCTGCGCCTGGTGCGGCGAGCGCCCGCGGCGCCGGACGAGCGCGGGTGGGACCCGCCGGCCGGGCGGGTCGACCCCGGGACGTTCGACGGCGTCGACGCCGTGGTGAACCTCTGTGGGAGCCCGCAGAAGCCACAGCGGTGGTCAGGCGCGGTAAAGCAGGCGATGCGCGACAGCCGCATCGTGCCCACCGAGGTTCTCGCCACTGCGGCCGCCAAGCACCACCTACCAGTGCTGGTTAACGCGTCGGGGATCCACTACTACGGGGACACCGGCGGGCGGGCCGTGGACGAGACCGCTCCGGCGGGGTCAACCGGTCTCCTCACCGAGATCACTCGCGACTGGGAGGCTGCAACGCGAGCCGCGGACGATGCGGGCGTCCGCGTGGTCCACATGCGCACCGGCGGGGTGATCGCCGCGGGCGGCGGACTGCTCGGACCCCTGCGGCCGCTGTTCCTGCTGGGTCTCGGAGGCCGACTCGGCTCGGGCCACCAGTACATGTCCTGCGTGTCACTCGAGGATCACGTCCGGGCACTCCGGACGGTGCTCGAGCGCGCCGAGCTGCGCGGGCCGGTGAACTCGACATGCCCCGAGCCGGTGACCAACGCGGCCTTCACCGCCGCGCTCGCAGAGGTGCTGCATCGACCGGCGGTGTTCACCGCGCCGGCCTTCGCAATGCGGCTTGTGCTTGGCGAGGCGGCCGACGAGCTCGCGCTCGCCAGCCTGCGGGTGGTGCCGGCCGTGCTCGAGGGGAACGGATTCACCTTCCGGCATCCGACCGTGCGCGACGCGCTGGCCGCCGCGGTCGACCGGGTCTGACGTGTCGGTCACCTCACGACCCGATGTGGTCGTGGTGGGCGCGGGGTTGGCCGGGCTCCGAGCGGCGCAGGTGCTCTGCCGGCGCGGGCTCGAGGTGGTGGTGCTGGAGGCCGCGGACCGACCCGGCGGCCGGGTGGCGACCGACGTCGTCGACGGGTTCCGCTGCGACCGCGGCTTCCAGGTGCTGAACACCTCCTACCCCGCGCTGCGGGCGGCGGCCGACCTGGACCGGCTGGACCTGCGCGCCTTCGAGCCGGCGGCGGCCATCCGCGGCCCCGACGGGAAGCTGCACCGCTATGCCGACCCGCGCCGTCGGCCCGGGCAGCTTCCGGGCGCCGTGGTGGACCCGCTGATCGGGCTGCGCGGCAAGGTCGCGCTGGCGGCGTGGACGGCGCGGGTGCTCGCGGCCGGCCCGCGCCGGGTCGAGGCGCAGGTCGGGCGCAGCGCGGGGGCAGACCTCGCCGCGTCGGGAGTGACCGGTGCGGCGCTGGACCGGGTGCTGCGGCCGTTCCTGTCCGGGGTGCTCGGAGAGGCCGACCTGACGACGTCCGCGGCGTTCGTCCGGCTCGTCTGGCGGTCGTTCGCGCTCGGCACGATCGCGGTGCCGGGCGGCGGGATGGGCGAGCTGCCCGCGCAGCTGGCCGCGGGGCTGCCCGTGGGAGTGCTGCGGCTGAGCCGGCGGGTGGAGTCGGTGGCGCCCGGCGTCGTGCGCACCGACAGCGAGGAGTTCACCGCAGGTGCCGTGGTGGTCGCGACGGACCCGGTCACCGCCGCCGTGCTGGTGCCCGGGCTGGCCGCGCCGCGGATGTACTCACTGACCACGCTGTACCACGTCGCACCCACCCGACCGGCCCGCGGCCCGACACTGCACCTCGACGGCACCGGCGGGCCGCTGGCGAACACCGTCGTGCTGACCGAGGCCGCGCCGGGCTACTCCCCCGACGCCCGGGCGCTCGTGTCGTCGTCGTTCCTGGGCCCAGGACGATCGGACGCGGCGGACCGGGTGCCCGAGCCGACGGTGCGCCGCGAGCTGGCCCGCCTCTACGGCGTGCCGACCGACGACTGGGTTCACCTGCACACCGCCGAGATCCCCCGGGCCCTGCCCGCCCTGCCTGCCGGCAGCCCGCTGCGCGGCGACGTCGCGCTGGGCGAGGGGCTCTTCGTCGCTGGCGACCACCGCGACACCCCGTCCCAGCAGGGCGCCCTCGTCAGCGGCCGCCGCGCCGCCGAGGCCGTCCTCACCCACCTCCGCCGTTAATCCCCCCGCGAGTTGTCCATTTGTGCACGGCGAGTTGCGCATCTGTGCTCGGCGAGTTGTGCACCTCGGTACGCGAGTTGTCCATCGGCGCACAGGCGGCTGGTGCACCTGCCGCGGTCCAGCGCCACGAGCGGGCGAGCTGCCGCGCAGAAACGCGAGACTCACCGTGCTGAAACGCACAACTCGCCGTACACGAACGGGCAACTCGCCGTGCACGAACGGGCAACTCGCCGTGCCGACATGACAACTCGCGGCGGGGGCGGCGCGTAGCGTGGCGCGCATGGGTACGTCCGACGTCGCGCGCTCCTGCCGCGAGTCCGCCGAGCCGATCCGCGTCGACCAGCCGGGCACCGTCGAGTACCGCACCGCCTGGGACATCCAGCGCGCGCACGCCGCGGCCCGGCGGGACGGCACCGGGCCGGACGTGCTGATGCTGCTGGAGCACCCGTCGGTCTACACGGCCGGCAAGCGGACCCGGCCCGCGGACCGGCCGACGGACGGCACGCCCGTCGTCGACGTCGACCGCGGCGGGCTCATCACCTGGCACGGCCCGGGCCAGCTCGTCGGCTACCCGCTGGTCAAGCTCGCGCCGCTGGACGTCGTCGACTTCGTGCGCCGCCTGGAGGAGGCGCTGATCGCCGTCGTCACCGGCCTGCAGCTCGAGGGCGCCGGGCGGGTCGACGGGCGCACGGGCGTCTGGCTCCCCGCCCGGGACGGCCGGCCCGAGCGCAAGGTCGCAGCCATCGGCGTCCGCGTCCAGGGCGGGGTGACCATGCACGGGTTCGCGCTCAACTGCGACCCCGACCTGACCTTCTTCGACCGCATCGTGCCCTGCGGGATCACCGACGCCGGGGTCACCTCGCTGAGCGTCGAGCTGGACCGCGAGGTCACCGTGGACGAGCTGCGCGCACGCACCGCCACCGCCGTCGTCGCGGCGCTGGACGGCGCGCTGCCGGTGGCCGAGCACGTCGTGGAGCGCGCGTCCGTGCCGGCCGGCCTGGACCTGCGGCTCCACGCCAGCCTGCGGTAACTACGCCAGCTGCGGCGCCACCTCCGCGGCGATCAGCTCCACCTGGTCGATGTCCGACAGGTCGAGCAGCTGCAAGTAGAACCGCGTGACCCCGATCGACTGCCAGGAGCCCAGCTGGTCGACGACCTGACCCACGGTCCCGGCAAGGTCGAACGGGTTGAGGTCCGCGACCTCCTGGCCCAGCGCCGCCGCGCGCCGCGTCACCTCGGCGTCGTCGCGCCCCACGTACACCGTCTGGGCCACCGACCGCACCAGCTCCGCCGGATCGCGTCCCACCGCGGCAGAGGCAGGTTCCACCCGGGCGAACCGGTCGGCCACCTCGTCGACCGGAGCGAACGCCACGTTGTCCGCGGCGAACCGGGCCGCGAGCTCGGAAGTCCGGCGCCTGCCCGTGCCACCGACGATCACTGGCGGGTGCGGCTGCTGCACCGGCTTGGGCAGCGCAGGCGAGTCGAGTACCTCGTAGTTCGGTCCGGAGAACGAGTACCGCTTCCCCTCCGGCGTGCTCCAGAGCCCCGTGACGATCTCGAGCTGCTCGGCGAGCCGGTCGAAGCGCTCGCCCAATGGCGGGAACGGGATCCCGTACGACCGGTGCTCGGCCTCGAACCAGCCCGTTCCCAGGCCCAGCTCGACCCGCCCGCCGGACATCCGGTCGACTTGCGCCACCGCGATGGCGAGCGGGCCGGGCAGGCGGAAGGTCGCGGACGAGACCATCGTGCCGAGCCGGATCCGGGACGTCTCCCGAGCCAGCGCGCCCAGCGTCACCCACGAGTCGGTGGGCCCGGGCTCGCCCGGGACGCCCATCGCCAGGTAGTGGTCGGAGCGGAAGAACGCGTCGAAGCCGGCGTCCTCCGGATGACGTTTGTGGCAAGCTAGAGGTATGACCTTCACTACGCTCCCCACCGCGGCCGCCAGCAGCGACAAACCCGCAGGTCAGCAAGCACAATCCGCCTACGTCTACGCCCGCATCTCTCGCGACCGGGAAGGCGCCGGGCTTGGCGTCGACCGCCAGCAACAGGACTGCGGTGCGCTGGCCGAGCGGCTCGGCCTGACCGTGGTCGGCGAGGCGTTCGTCGACAATGACCTGAGCGCCTTCTCCGGCAAGCGTCGCCCCGGGTATGAGCAGATGCTCCGGGATCTTGACCGGCCCGGTGCCCCGCGCGTCGTGCTGGCCTGGCACACCGACCGACTGCACCGTTCCCCGCTGGAGCTAGAGCGCTGGATCGAACTAGCCGACCGCCGGGGCATCTCGGTGCACACCGTGCAGGCCGGGCTGATCGACCTGGCCACCCCGTCCGGTCGGATGACCGCCCGGGTGCTCGGCGCAGTTGCCAGCGGCGAGAGCGAACACAAGGCTGCTCGGGTCGCCCGCAAACACGCCGAGATCCGAGAGGCGGGCCGCTACCACGGTGGTGCGCCTCCGTTCGGCTGGCGCTACGCCCGTGAGGGACGGCTGGAGCTGGAGCGCCACGAGGCCGAGCTGGTAGTCCGCGGCATGCGCATGTTGCTCGACGGTCGGTCGGTCAACGCCGTGCACCGCATGTTCGTCGGCTCCGCGGTGCCGCCCCGGTTCGCCGCCACGTGGGACCGCCGCTCGGTGCGAAAGGCCCTCGGACGCTGGGCCAACGCCGCGATCATGGTGCACCGCGGGCAGCCGATCGGGCAGGCCGAGTGGCCGCCGCTGTCTGGCCGCGACACCACCGGCGTCGAGCACACCATCACCGCCGACGATGTCCGCGCGGTCCGGCAGATCCTCAGCGACAACGCCGCCAACCACCAGACCGGCAACTCCCCGGCCTGGTTGCTGTCCGGCATCGCCACCTGCCCGTGCGGCTCGCTAGTCCGGGTGTCTATCGGCGGCCGCACCGGCGGCGCCAGGCCGATCTACCGCTGCCGCGACGGTGGGCCGGGTGGGCACATCTCGCGCAACGCCGCCCCGGTCGACGAGTGGGTGCGCGAGGTGATCGCGGCGCGGCTGCGGCTGCCCGACCTCGCCGATCTGCTCGCCCGCGACGAGGACGCAGTCGACGTCGATACGCTGCGCGCCGAGGTGGCCACCCTATCCGAGCGGCTGGAGAGCCTGGCCATCCTGCTCGCCGACGGCACGCTGGACGGGCCCGGGTACAAGACCTCGGCCGGTCGAGTGCGGGAGCGGCTGGAGGCAGCACAAGGCGCGTTGAGCGCGTCGCTGCGGCGCTCGCCATTGAGCCCGGTACTCACCGCCGCCGATCCAGGTGACGCGTTCCTGGCGGCCGCGGCGGACGTGCAGCGGAGCGTGGTGCGCGAGCTGTGCACGGTCGAGCTGCGCAAGCCGCGGGTGGGTCGGGTGCCATTCAACCCGGACGACATCGTGATCACCTGGCGGACGTAACGGCAGGTCATGGTACGCCGGCGGGTTCGCTAACGCGTTAGTTATGGATCGGTACGGAAC
>JAQSWF010000177.1 GCA_029266775.1 Pseudonocardia sp. | reverse complement strand
CCACAACCCGCCGACTCCGCTGACGATCAATCGCCGGGTCCTCTTAGACGTTGCCAACGCCGCTTTCGCTCGGTCCGGTCAGGCGGGCTTGCGAGTGCGCTTGCGGGCGGCGGGCTTCTCGTCGTCCGCCTTCTTCTTGCTCGACGCGCGCCGCGCCGGCTTCGGCGCCGGTTCCTCGTCGACGGCGGGCTTCCCGGACGCCGCCCGGGCCGCGTCGACGCTGCGCTGCAGGGCCGTGAGCAGGTCCGTCATGCTCTCGCCCGCGTCTTCGGCCGGCGCGGCGGCGACCGGGGCCGGTCGCGCATCGCCCGTCGTCTTCTTGCGCTCGATCAGAGCCGCGACCGCCTCGCGGTACTCGTCGTGGAACTGCGAGGCGTCGAAATCCGCTCCCAGGCTCTCCACAAGCGACGCCGCCATCTTCTGCTCCTGCGGCCGCAGGTCCACGCCCGCGTCCAGGATGTCGAAGTCCGGCTCGCGCACCTCGTCGGGCCACAGCATCGTCTGCAGCACGATCGCCTTGTCCCGCACGCGGAGCAGCGCCATCGTCTCGCGCTGGCGCAGCGCCACCTTCACCACGGCCATGCGGTCGGTCTGCACCAGCGCCTCGCGCAGCAGCGCGTACGGCTTGGCCGCCTTCGGGTCCGGCTCCAGGTAGTAGCTCTTGTCGAACAGCAGCGGGTCGATCTGGTCCGCCGGGACGAACTCGACGACGTCGATCTCGTGGCCGGTCGCCACCGGGAGAGAGTCGAGGTCCTCCTCGGACAGCGTGATCAGCTCGCCGTCTTCGGTCTCGTAGCCCTTGACGATGTCGGCGTACTCGACCTCCTGGCCGTCCAGCGAGCACGTCCGCTTGTACTTGATCCGGCCCCCGTCGGCGGCATGCACCTGGTGGAACCGAATGTCGTGGTTGGTCGTCGCCGCGTACGCCTTGACCGGCACGCTCACCAGCCCGAACGACACGGCGCCGCTCCACATCGCGCGCATCCGGCTCGACCTCCCGTCCGTGTGACGCACGTGAAGTGCGTGTTCATGCCAGCATGACGGCGTGCGGCCCATGCTCGCCACCCCTGGTGACCTTCCCGTTGGTCCCGATTGGGTCTACGAGGTGGAGTGGGACGGCCTGCGGGTGCTGGCCGAGGTCGCTGACGGGCAGTTACGCCTGGTGACGCTCGACGACCACGATGTCACAGCCTGCTTCCCCGAGTTGGCCGGGTTGACCCATGTCGTCCCGGATGTCGTGCTCGACGGGACGCTCGTCCTGCTCACCGCCGGAGCGCCCGACGCCGCGGCGCTCGGCGAACGGCTCCGCGGAGGTCCGCCCGAGCCGCCCGCGACCCTCATGCTCTCGGACGTCCTGCGGCTCTACGGCGTCCCGCTGCTCGAGCGCCCCCAGGACGAGCGCCGGGCCACTCTCGAACGGCTCGACCTCGGCCGGGCCGCGCACGTCGCGCTGTCCCCGATCTATACCGACGGTCCGGCACTGCGGGCCGCGACGGTGCAGCGGGGCCTGGCCGGGGTGCTGGCCAAGCGCCGCGACGCCCCGTACGAGTCCGGTCCGGCGTCGACCTGGGTGCGCGTCCCGCGCTGACCCCGACCCACCCCGACCCGTCCCACTCCTGCCCATCTCCGAAGTGCGATGTCGGGAAAATCAGGGCATCCAGCCGGTGACGATGTCGCCGCGTCGGCCGATCTTGCGCAGAGCGGCGAGCGCTGCCGGGCCGTCCAGCCGCACGCGGTGCCCCACCGGCTCCCGCCTGGAGGCCCAGCGCAGGCGCGCCACGTGACCGGCTCGGACGGGCCGCTCCGGGCGCCCGGTCGTCGCGAGCATGATCCGTGCCGCGGTGAGCCGCGCCAGCGCGTCGTCGACGGCGACGAGCAGCGCGTCCCGGTTGCCCTCGAGCATCGCGATGACCAGCTCGGGTCGGGTGCCGGCCACCCGCGTGCCGTCTGCGAACGACGACGCGGCCAGGGCCAGCGCAAGATCGTCGTCGGCGTCCCCGGCCCCGGTGGCCGCGAGCACCGCCGCGAGTACGTGCGGCAGGTGCGAGACCCGGGCGACCGCGCGGTCGTGGTCGGCCGTCGCGGCCGGAACCACCCGGGCTCCGCACGCCCAGGCCAGCTCGGCGACGTCGCGCCAGACGTCCAGGTCGAGCCGGTCGTCGGCGGCGATCATCCAGGCGGCGTCGGCGAACAGCTCGGCTGTGCCCGCAGCCCAGCCCGAGTCGGCGGTCCCCGCCATGGGATGGCCACCGACGTACCTGGCACGCCGGGCGTGCCGCGCGACGGCCTTGCCGACCGGAACCTTGACGCTCACCGCGTCCGTGAGCCGGCAGGTCGGCGCGACGGCGTCCACCCGGCCCAGCACGTCCGGGACCGCCGGTAGCGGGACGGCCAGCACCAGCAGAGCGTCGGCGTCAGCGACCCGGCGCAGCGCCGCGTCGAGGTCCGGCGTGACGTCGAAACCGTCGGCACGCGCCTGCTCAGCCGTCGTGGCGGACGCGCTGACGCCCCAGACCGTGCGGCCGGCCTTGTTCGCGGCGCGCAGGAGTGACCCGCCGATCAGCCCGGTGCCGACCACGCAGACCGCCCGCTCCGCCACGACGGCCGAGGCTACGCGCAGGGGCTCCGTTCGATCGCTGCTGCCACCCGCAGCACGCCCCGCTCCTCCAGCGTCACGCCCGCGACCTGGACGCCGGCGGGCAGCCCGTCCACCGCTCCAGGGACCGACACCGCAGGCCAGCCGGTGAGGTTGAAGGGCGACGTCAGCGCCAGCATCGCGGGCCGTACCGGCTCGCCGTCGGCGGTCTCGGCGCCGATCGGCGTCGCGCGCAGCCGCGTGCTGGGCAGCACCAGGACGTCGACGCCGTCGACCGCCGCGCGCAGCGCAGGGACGAGTCGGCGGCGGGTGCGCAGGGCGTCGACGTACTGGCGTGCCGACAGACCGGCGACGGCCTCCAGGCGCGCACGGGTGGCCGGCTGGTAGTCCCCGGGCCGCTCCGCGAACCACGCCGCGTGCGTCGCGTACGCCTCCGCTCCGACGATCACCGGGTAGGTCGCGGCTAGCTCGTCGATCATGGGGGTACGCAGCTCGACCACCCGCGCCCCGCCCTTCTCGAGCGCGCCGACCGCCGCGGCAACGGCATCTGCGATCACCGGGTCCGCCGGCCGCCAGTAGTCGTCCATCGGGACGCCCACCCGGACACCCGCGACTCCAGGCGGCTGGATCCCGCCGCCCGTGCCCTCGGCCCGGTCGAGCACGTCCCACGCCACTGCGAGGCTGTGGGTGTCGCCCGCGAGCAGGCCTACGGTGTCGAGCGTCTCCGCCAGCGGGAACACCCCGCCCGCCGGCACGTGACCGTACGCGGGCTTGAGCCCGACCACCCCGCACAGCGCGGCGGGCGTGCGGATGCTCGCGCCGGTATCGGTGCCCAGGGCGAGCGGGACGAGCCCGGCCGCGACCGCGGCGGCGGGCCCCGACGACGAGCCGCCGGTGATGCGGGTGGGGTCGTGCGGGTTGCGGGCCGGGCCGGTCGCGGCGACGTCACCGGTGGGTCCGTAGGCGAACTCGTGGGTGTGCAGCTTGGCGACCACGACCGCTCCGGCCGCGCGCAGACGGGCGACCGCGGGGGCGTCGGCCGCCGCGGGCGGCGCGTCGGCGAGGACGGCCGAGCCGCACCGCGTGGGCATCCCGGCGACGTCGATGAGGTCCTTGACCCCGAGCGCGATGCCGTGCAGCGGACCCCGCCACCGTCCCTGTGTCAGCTCCTCGGTGAGGGCGGCAGCCTCGGCGCGCGCCCGCTCGGCGTCGAGCGCGACGACGGCGTTGTGCGGATCGCCGGCGAGCCGGCGCACCACGTCGTCGACGTGCTCGACCGGCGACAGCCGGCCCGAACGGATCGCCATCCCGAGGGAGCGCAGGTCGTCCACCGGGATCACTCTGCCCGACGCAGTGCGCGTCACGGAGCCAGGTTGCTGTGGGCAGCCGGTACCTCGTGGCGCCACCCGCCTCGCGCCTACTCCCGCAGGGCGTCCAGCGCCAGCGCGGCATAGACCGCCGCGCCGGCCGCCATCGCGGACTCGTCGAACACGACCCGGTTGCTGTGGTTCGGCGGCGCGGTGCGGGGGTCGACCCGCGGCGGACACGCGCCGAGGAACGCCAGGGCGCCGAAAACCCGCTGCAGCACATACGAGAAGTCTTCGGCGCCCGTGGCGGGCGTCGGCATCGTGGCGACCCGCTTGTGGCCCAGCACCTCGGCCGCCACCGATAACACCCGGCCGGCGGCCTCCTCGTCGTTCACGGTCACCGGGTAGCCCGGTTCGATCTCCACGGCCGCGCTGCACCCGTGGGCCAGGGCCGTGTGCCGGCACACCTGCCGGACCTCCTCGTGGAGCTGCGCTCGCACCGGCTCGGACAGCGTCCGCAACGTGCCCTCCAGCAGCGCCGTCTCCGGGATGACGTTGCCGGTCGTGCCCGCGACGATCTTGCCGATCGTCAGCACCGCCGGCTCGTGCGGGTCGACCCGCCGGGTGAGTGCAATCTGCAGCGCGCCGACCATCGCCGCCGCCGCCGGGACGGGGTCCAGCGCGTCCTGGGGCGCCGCGGCGTGCCCGCCGCGGCCGCTGACCTGCACCTTGATTGTGTCGGCCGCCGCCATCAGCGGGCCGGGGCGCGTGTGCACCTCGCCGCTCGGCAGGGTTGCGCTGATGTGCAGGGCGAACGCGGCATCCGGCCGGCCGCCCGGGCCGTGCTGGTCGAGCAGACCCTCGTCGATCATGTGACGAGCTCCGTGGAACCCCTCCTCGCCGGGTTGGAACATCAGCACGACGCGCCCCGCCATCTGCTCGCGTCGCCCTGCGAGCAGGCGAGCGGCGGTCGCGAGCATGGCGACGTGGGTGTCGTGTCCGCAGGCATGCATCGCGCCATGGATCTCCGACCGGAACTCCAGCCCCGAGTCCTCGTTCAGCGGCAACGCATCCATGTCGGCGCGCAGCAGCACCGTCGGCCCCGGCCGACCGCCGTCGAGAACCCCGACGACCGAGCTGACCGTCCGGCTCTCGTGCACGTCGAGCGGCAGGTCGGCGAGCGCCGTGAGGACGGTGTCCCGCGTACGGGGCAGGACAAGCCCCAGCTCGGGCCGACGGTGCAGCGCGCGCCGCAGGGCAACCGTGCGCGGCTGGAGTCGGCGCGCCTCCTCGCCGAGCGCGGCGAGCTGGGGGTCGGCCGACCGCATGTGCCGATCTTGACACCTCCCGAGCCTGCCGGCCCCGCGTGCCATCTCCTTTACGTGGACCATACGGCCGCCGGGCTTTACCGTAAGCAGATGGCCGTGCAGAGCGCGAAGGCGCCACCGGGAGTGCGGGGTGATGCGCTTCCGGGCTTCGCTGTGGCGGCCATTCGGGAAGACGGCCGCTGGCGCTGCGCCCGAATGAACCCGGACGCGCTGGTCGATCTGGACGCCGCCATCACCGAGCTGCGCAGCCTGCGCTCGACCGGTGCGGTGCTCGGTCTCCTGGACGTGGACGACGAGTTCTTCGTGCTGCTGCGTCCCACCCCCGGCGGGGTGGCGCTGATGGTGTCCGACGCCGGCGCCGCGCTGGATTATGACGTCGCCGCAGACGTCCTGGACCTCCTGCGGATCGACCTGCCCCCCGACGACGAGGCCCTCGACGAGCCCTGGCCGGAGGGCGACCTCGCGATCGTCGCCGACCTCGGCCTCCCTGCAGACGAGCTGGAGGTCCTGGCGTCGCAGGTCGAGCTCTATCCGGACGAGCAGTTGGTTGCGATCGGTCGCCGCTGCGGCTTCGCCGACGCGCTGGCCGAGGTCGTCGACGTCACGTGATCGCGGCCGCGGACGAGCGGCTCGTGCGCCGTGCCCTGGAGCTCGCGGTCGCGGCGCCACACACCGGGGATGTCCCGGTCGGCGCCGTCGTGGTCGACGCCGACGGCCTCGAGCTGGCCGCGGCCTGCAACGCCCGCGAGGCCCTCGACGACCCGACCGCGCACGCCGAGGTGCTCGCACTCCGCGCCGCGGCCGCGGCGCGCGGTGAGTGGCGGCTCGACGGCTGCACGCTCGCCGTCACCGTCGAGCCCTGCACGATGTGCGCCGGCGCGATCGGCCTCGCCCGCGTCGCGCGCGTGGTGTTTGGCGCGTGGGAGCCCCGGACGGGCGCTGCCGGTTCGCTTTGGGACGTGCTGCGCGACCGTCGCCTCAACCACCGGCCGGAGGTCGTCGGCGGCGTCCTCGAGGCCGAGTGCGCGGCGCTGATGGAGTCGTTCTTCCTCCTGCACCGGACCGACTCCGTCGAGCGGACGCCGTGACCGGGCCCGTACCGGTGGTGCGGGTCGGCGCCTATGCCGTCGTGCTGCGCGACGGCGCCGTGCTGCTGGCGCGCTGGCTCGCGCCGGACCTGCCGCGCTGACCCTGCCCGGCGGTGGACTCGACCACGGCGAGGATCCGCGCGACGCCGCGGTCCGCGAGGTCGAGGAGGAGACCGGCTACCAGGTGGAGCTGCGCGGCGTGCTGACCGTCGAGTCGCTCCGGACGCTGCCCGAGCGGACAACCGGGACCATCGACCACCACGCGATTTGCGTGATCTACACCGCAGTCGTCGTGGGCGGCGAGCTGCGGCACGAGGTCGGTGGCAGCACGGACACCGCCGCGTGGGTGCCGTTGGCGGACGTGTCGGCCTTGCATCGCGGCGACCCATGCATGTCCACAGGTGGAGTGACTGGTTGATATTGGGCTCGCCGCGGCGGGGCACCTACCAGCCGGAAGCGACCCTGTCGTCGGCTAAGCTGGCCGGCGGTAGCGTGTCCGAGCGGCCGAAGGAGCACGCCTCGAAAGCGTGTGAGGTGCAAGCCTCCGTGGGTTCAAATCCCACCGCTACCGCCAGCTGACCAGGCAAGACGCCGGGCCTCCCGATCTTGGGTCGCC
>JAQSWF010000176.1 GCA_029266775.1 Pseudonocardia sp. | reverse complement strand
GTGACGTCGGTCGCGCGCTGCGCGCACCGGTCGTTGACGGCCGTCCGCTCGCACGCCCGATCCTGGACGTCGCCCGTTCTGGACGAGCTCGTCCACGGCCGGCAGCGGCGGGCGTTCGACGGGCTCGTCCAGGCGACTGCCCAGGCCCTCGCGGTCACGGAGGAAGACCCTCGGGATTCGGAGGTGCGTCGCGTTGGTCCGCTGCCCCGTGGGGCCGCCGACACGATCGGGAACTACCTGGCGTTCCTCCGCTCCGGCGGTCGCCCGCGCAGCGTCTTCAAGCCCGCCGCGCAGCGGGCCGCCGAGCCGGTCCTCCGGATGCTGCGCGTCGGCGGTGCGGTGCCCGAGACCGTCGCGCAGCTCCAGTCCGTCGTGGCTGACCTCGAGCTCGCCGAGCGGCTCGCGGTCGTCCAGGCCGCATGCGCCGAGCTGGGGGTGCCCGCCCCACGTCGGCCCGACGAACTCGCCACGCTGTCGGCCGTCCTCGTCGACGTCGCCGCGGCGGCCCGGTCGGTCAGCGCGCTCCGCCACGACGTGCTGTTCCTGCATCCGAGCTCGCCGGTCGCGGTGCCGGACGTGTCCGCCGCGGCGCGGGTCGCCGCGGTGGTGCTGGACTACGACGAGCACGGTTCGGGGCGGCAGGCGGGGAACCGGCTCGACTCGCTGGCCGACGTTCTGGAAGCCCTCGCGCCACCCGAGGCGACCGCCCCCGAGCACGCCCGTGCCGTGGCCGCGCTGCGCCTGCGCGACGTCGCCGCCTATGCCGCCGCCCTGGACGGATTGGCTGCCGCCCGGTGGGAGCTGCGCGACGGGCAGCGCACGGTCGCGCTGGCGGCTGAGCTGGGCATGCCGGCGCTCGCCCGAGCGTGGACATCCGTCGACGGTGCACCGGTTCGCGCCGGACTGGCCTGGCTGGTGTCCGCGGAACGGCTGCTCGACGACCTTCCGCCGTCCGACCGCGCGGACGTCGTCGTCGTGCTGGACGCCGGCGGGCTCGGCCTGGACCGGGCGCTGCTCGCGGCCGCAGCGCCGCGTCTTGTCGCCGCGGTCGCGCCGGGCGCCGAGGCGGGGTTGGTGGACCTCCTGCGGCGGGCCGGCGCGCCGGTCGTGCCAGCGAGACCGCCGGACGCATCCGGCCGGATGGTGCCCCTCACGTCGGGGACGCGGGTGATCGACGCGCGCGGGCGCGGTGGGGTGGACGGCACACAGCAGGCTCGCGCCTGACACGCCGCGGCGCCTCGCGCGTGTTCCACAGGAGAAGGACGAGTGGGATGTCGCACCAGGACTCGACCCGCGCGCGGAATGCGGCGATCATGCGGCTCCATGACCGAGCACCGTGGCCGGCGCGCGGCGATCCTGTCCTATCGGTTGGGGATGGCCGACGGCGTTTCCGTCGCCGCCGCGCAGTGGGCCGCGGCGCTGCGCCGCCTCGGCGTGCGAGTGCGGACGGTGGCCGGTGACGGGCAGGCGGACGTCCTGGTCCGCGGCCTCGCCCTCGGCGCGCGCCGACCGCCGACCCGCCGCCGGCTCGCCGCGGCGCTCGACGACTGCGACCTCGTCGTCGTCGACAACGTTTGCTCGCTGCCGATGAACCCGAGCGTCGGCGAAGCGGTGGCGGCCTACCTGGCTGGCCGCCCCGCGGTGCTGCGCCACCACGACCTGCCATGGGAACGCGAGCAGTACGCCGGGATCGCGGCCTGGCCGCCCGACGACCCTTCGTGGCGCCACGTCACGATCAACGAGCAGGCCCGGCGCGCGCTCGCCCGGCGGCGCGGGATCAGCGCGACGACCGTCTACCACGGCTTCGACGAGCGACCCCGCCCCGAGCTTCGTGACCGGACGCGCGCGCTGATGAAGGTCCGTGGGCCGCTCGTGCTGCAGCCGACCCGCGCGATCGCGCGCAAGAACGTGGAAGTGGGGCTCGATCTGGCCGGCGAGCTCGGCGGCACCTACTGGCTCACCGGGCCGTCCGAGGACGGCTTCGCCCCGACGCTCGACCGGATTCTCGAGGCGTCTCACGTGCCGGTACGGCGCGGGCTGCCCGGTGGCCTGCCCATGGCGGCGGCGTACGCCGCGTGCGACATCGTCGTGCTGCCGTCGTCATGGGAGGGGTTCGGGCTGCCGCTGGTGGAGTCGGCGCTGCACCGGCGCCCGATCGCGGTGGGCGCGTTCCCGGTGGCCCGCGAGCTGGCGTCGTTCGGCTTCCGGTGGTTCACCCCGACGGAGCCCGAGCCGCTGCGCCGCTGGCTCGCCGAGCCCGACCCGACGCTGCTCGACCACAACGAGGAGCTGGCCCGCCGCCACTTCGGCGCGGACGCGCTCGTGCGCAGGCTCGACCTCCTGCTGTCCGGGGCGCCGATGTGCCACCATGCCGGCGCCGCCGAGGAAGGGGACGTCTCCGGATGCGACTGCTCGATCGCCTGATCACCCGGCTCCTGGCAGGGCCGCTCGACGACCTGGTCACCGAGAAGGTCCGCGAACAGGTCGCGGCACAGGTGGAGGCGCTCAAGCTCGACGCGCTCTACCGGCACCGCTGGCACGGCGACGCCGCGCGGCTGAGGATCCACGAGACCGCGGTGGTCAACAACGCGCTCTTCAACGTCTCCGGGGGCACGATCACGGTGGGCAAGGACGCGTTCTTCGGCCACGACGTCGCGGTGCTGACCGGCACCCACGACATCGACAAGTTCGGCCGCGAGCGCCAGCTCGGCTTCCCGCGGTCCGGCCGCGACGTCGTCATCGGTGAGGGGGTCTGGCTGGCCAGCCACGTCCTCGTCCTCGGCCCGGTCACGATCGGCGAGCACGCGGTCGTGGCAGGCGGCTCGCTGGTCCGCGAGGACGTCGCGCCGTACACCGTCGTCGCGGGACGTCCGGCGAAGGTGGTGAAGACGATCCCCCGGCCCGACGCGATGGCGTCGGCGTCCCAGGAACCGCAGGCGGAGTCGCCGTGAGGGTCGAGATCGGCGCGGGGGAGAAGCCGCACCCGGACTACGAGGTGCACGTCGACCTGCTCGCACTGCCCGACGTCGAGGTGCGCGCCGGGGTGGACCGCCTGCCCTTCGCCACCGGCGCGGTCACGGCGCTGCGGGCGAACCACGTCCTGGAGCACCAGAGCTACGAGCTGATCGACGAGACCCTCCGCGAGTGGGCGCGGGTGCTCACTCCTGGCGGGCGGCTGGACATCGGAGTGCCCGACGCGCGGTTCGTCGCGGCGCAGTGGGTGCGCGGAGAGATCGACACGGCCGAGGCCAACCACTGGATCCTGGGTGGGCACTCCGAGCGGGCCGCGCACCAGGGTGTGGACGCCCGGGGCGTTCCGTTGTGGATCTGGAACGCTCACCACACGCTCTTCGACGCCGAGTCGCTGCGGGCCGCGGTGGGCGAGCACTTCGACGTCGAGGAGCTCTTCACCTACGACATCCGCAACCTGCGACTGTACGCCCGCGCCCGCCCGTGACCACGTCGCCGTTCCCCAACCGAGCGAAAGCGGCGTTGGCAAGATCTAACTTCGCCAACGCCGCTTTCGCTCGGTAGCGGCGCGGCAGGGGTCGCTACAGCACCTTGGACAGGAACGCCTGGGTGCGCTCGTGCTGCGGGTTGGACAGCACCTCGCGCGGCGCCCCCGCCTCGACGATCTTGCCCTCGTCCATGAACACCAGGGAGTCCGCCACCTCGCGCGCGAACCCCATCTCGTGGGTCACGACGACCATGGTCATGCCGTCGCGCGCCAGCTCGCGCATGACGTCGAGCACCTCCCCCACCAGCTCGGGGTCCAGCGCCGAGGTCGGCTCGTCGAACAGCATCAGCCGCGGCTCCATCGCCAGCGCACGCGCGATCGCCACGCGTTGCTGCTGCCCACCGGAGAGCTGCGTGGGGTAGGCGTCGCCGCGGTGCCCGAGCCCGACCCGCTCCAGCAGCCCGAGCGCGCTCTCACGGGCTGCCTTCCTCGACGTCCGGCGCACGGTGCACGGCGCCTCCATCACGTTCTCCACCGCGGTCATGTGCGGGAACAGGTTGAACCGCTGGAACACCATGCCGATGTCGCGGCGCTGCTTGGCGACGTCGGACTCGCGCAGCTCGTGCAGCTTCCCGCCGTGCATCTTGTAGCCGATGAGGTGCCCGTCGACCTTCATCTCGCCGGCGTCGATGCGTTCGAGGTGGTTGATGCAGCGAAGGAAGGTGGACTTGCCGGACCCGGACGGGCCGATGACGCACGACACCTCGCCGGCCATCACCGTCATGTCGACCCCGCGCAGCACCTCGACGTGCCCGAAGCGCTTGTGGACGTCGACGGCCTCCACCATCGGCCGGGTCATGGCGCCTTCTCCCCCTTGTTCCGGCGGCGGGGCAACAGCCGCGGCCCCTCGGCTCCGCGGTTCATCCCCCGACCGTAGCGCCGCTCGAGGAAGCCCTGCCCGACCGAGAGCAGCGAGGTCAGGGCCAGGTACCAGATCGCGGCCACGATCAGCAGCGGAATCGTCTGGAAGTTGACGGAGTAGATCCGCTGTACGGAGGTCATGAGCTCGAAGTAGCCGATCACGACTACCAGCGACGTCGTCTTGAGCATCGAGATCGTCTCGTTGCCCGTCGGCGGGATGATCACCCGCATGGCCTGCGGGAGCACGATGCGGCGCAGGGTCTGGGCCCGCGACATGCCCAGCGCCCCGGCGGCCTCGCTCTGCCCGTGGTCGACCGACTGCAGCCCGCCGCGGACGATCTCGGCCATGTACGCGGCCTCGTTCAGCCCGAGGCCCAAGAGGCACGCGGTGAACTGGTTGATCAGCTGGTTCGTGTCGAAGGAGACGAACTCCGGCCCGAACGGAATACCCAGCGACAGCCGCGGGTAGAGCGCCGCGAGGAAGTTCCAGAACAGCAGCTGGGCGATCAGCGGCGTACCGCGGAAGAGCCAGATGTAGAGCCCCGCGACGCTGCTGAGCAGCGGGTTCGGCGACAGCCGCATGATGGCAAGCGCGATGCCGCCGACGATGCCGATGAGCATCGACAGCACCGTGAGGATCAGCGTGTTCTGCAGGCCGTTCAGGACCGGTCCGGAGAAGAGGTAGCGCCCGACGACGTCCCAGCGGAACCCGTCGTTGGTCAGGATCGTGTTGACCAGCATCGCCGCCAGCACGGCGAGCACGCCGACCGCGACCCACCGCCCCGGGTGCCGGACCGGCACCGCCTTGATCGGCTCCGGGGCGGACCCCGTCCTGCCGGTCGGGGCTCCGCCTGCGGTGGTGTCGTCGGTCGGCGCGGCCACGGCTAGCTGCTGCGCACTTCAGAGGTGGGGATCGCGCCGTTGCTCACGTTCCACTTCTCCAGGATCGCGGAGTAGGTGCCGTCGTCGATCAGCGACTGGACGGCCCCGCGCACGGCCTCGGCGAACTGTCCCTGGTTCTTGGCGAGCGCGATGCCGTAGGGAGCGGTGTCGTACGGCTCGCCGACGGCTTCGACCGCGCCCTCGGTGGTCTGCACCGCATAGGCGACGACGGGCGAGTCGGCGAGGAACGCGACGATCCGGTTCGCGGTGAGCGCGAGCGTGACGTCCGTCTGCTGCTGCAGCTCGGTGATCTGAATGGCGGGCTGACCGGCCGAGGTGCAGGCCTGGTTGCGGGCGGCGATGTCCTCGACCTGCACGGTACCGGCCTGCACGCCGACGGCCTTGCCGCAGAGGTTGTCCGGGGTGACGCCGTCGGGATTGCCCGCGCGCACCGCAAGGCTGGTACCGGCGGAGAAGTAGCTGACCATGTCGACGGTCTGCACCCGCTCGTCGTTGATCGTGAACGACGACATACCCAGCTCGTAGCGGGCGCCCTCGATCCCCGGGATGATCCCGGGGAAGGCGCTGTTCTGCCACTCCGCGGCCAGGCCCAGCTTCTGGGCGATCGCCGTGCCGATCTCGACGTCCATCCCGACGATGGTGGTGCCGTCG
This sequence comes from Pseudonocardia sp., assembly GCA_029266775.1. Lineage (GTDB taxonomy): Bacteria > Actinomycetota > Actinomycetes > Mycobacteriales > Pseudonocardiaceae > Pseudonocardia. The sequence goes on along the minus strand of JAQSWF010000176.1, from coordinate 1,007 downwards.
GGAGCGGTGAACTCGTTCGGCGGGTAGGACGCGTCGGTGCCGAAGACGATCTTGCCGTCGGCGGAGACGCCCTCCGGGACCTGCGCGGCGAGCGCGTCGTCACGTGCGGCGGTCGGAATGGCCGTCGGCGCGGCGCTCTCGGCGGGGGCGGGTGCGGAGCCGCCGCCACTGCCGTCGCCCCCCGCGCCACATCCGGCGAGGACGGCGACGAGCGCGGTACAAAGCGCGGCGCGAGCTGTGCGGGGGAGCGACACGGGCGACAACCTCCTGGACGCGGGCGGGAGTACCCGGGGATGGTGCCACTCCCGGGGGCGATCCGGGCGTGCGCGTGCCGGGTTTGTTACACGTCAGCGACGGTGATCGTCGGGGGTTGTCCGGTGATCGGGCCGGGTAACCGGAACCCACGAAGGTCACCGGGCGTTGACGTGACACGCCCGCGAACACGGAGGACTCCGCGAGATGCCGAGAATCAAGAACCTGGCCGCGCTGGCGGCCGCCGTCCAGGCCGGCCGCACCTACGCCCGGAACAACCCGGACAAGGCGGGCCGGTACGTCGACCAGGCCGCGTCTTTCCTCGACAAGCAGACCAAGGGCCGGTACTCGGGCCAGATCGACGGGGTGGTCGGAAAGATCAAGAGCGCGGCCGGCCTGCCCGGCACGTCCCGCCGCACCGGCAACGGCTCGGTGCAGGGCTACGAGGCGAACGCCGGCTACGGTCGGCACCAGGGCTACGGCGCGACGCCGCCCGTGACGCCGTCGAGCACCACCCCGCCCTCGACCGGCCCGTCGCGTGGCGAGCCGTACCCGGGGAGCCGCGACCTCTGATCCCGACCGCGGCGTGAGCCGTCATCCGCCTGTGGATCTCCGCCTTGCTCCACTGCGGCGTTGATCAACAGGACAGGCGTTGGCCGCGTTCTCACCTCGAAGCCTGCCTCGTGCCACCATGTCGGCACCACCGGCCCGTGACCGTCCTCACCCGGGGTGGTCACGGGCCGGAACCGTCCGGG
>JAQSWF010000175.1 GCA_029266775.1 Pseudonocardia sp. | reverse complement strand
GACCGAGCGACCCCACCTGGTCGCGCTGATCGAGACCGCCGGACGCTACCGGGACCGCATCGCCCCGCTGCTCGCCCCGCTCGGGTACCGGCTGCACACCGCGCGCGAGCAAGGCCGCGACGTGCAGAGCGTGACTGCTGCCGTCCGCGCGGACCTCGGGGACGTGGCGGTGACCGTCGACGAGACCACGCCGTTCCCGTCGGTCGAGGTCACCGGCGGGACGCTCGGCGCCCTCAGGGTCGTCGCCTTCCACGCCGTCGCCCCCACCCCGGGCGCCGTCCCCCAGTGGCACAGCGATCTCGCCACGCTGTCGCGCTGGTGCGCAGACCGTCAGGCCGGCGAGGCCATCGTCGCCGGCGACTTCAACGCCACCCTGGACCACACGGCGCTCCGCGCAGCCATGGGCACCTGCGTCGACGCCGCCGAGCGCACCGGAGCGGGGCTGGTCGGCACCTGGCCCACGTCATGGCCGCGCTGGGCCGGCACGCACATCGACCACGTCCTGGTGACCCGCGGCATCGTCCCCGAGACCGTGGCGGTGCGCGACATCCCCGGCAGCGACCACCGGGCCGTGCTCACTCGCCTGCGGCTGCCGTCCTGACCACCGACGGCGCACCGGCATCGACGAAGACCTCCTCGAGGTCGAACGTCTCGATGTCGACCACGAACCCGCGCACCCGGGTACCCGGCAGCAGGAACGGGTCGTGGCGGAGCTGGGCCATGTCACGGCGCACGCTCTGCACGGGATTCCGGAAGGCGTGCGTTCGCCATGACGGACGCATCCCGACCTCGTTCGCGATCTCCTCGGAGAACTCCTCGTCGGTGAACGTCGACAGGCCGCAGCCCGCGTGCTGCATGAGCAGGATGTCGCGGGTCTGCAGCTTGCGCTGGCTGATCGCCAGGGATCGGATCACGTCGTCGGTGACCACACCGCCGGCGTTGCGCAGCACGTGCACCTCGCCGAGCTGGAGCCCGAACAGCGCGAACACGTCGATCCGTGAGTCCATGCAGGTGAGCACGACGGTGTGCAGCGCAGGCGGCACCGCGAGACCCTCGGCGTTCGCCTTGGCCAGGTGCCCGCCGCCCGCCTCGTAGCGCTCGATCAGCTGCTCGATCGGCACTGTCGACTCCCATCCGCTCCGTACTTGCAGGAAAGCCACGTTCACGCAACGTCATTGCATGAACGTGGCTTTCCTGCAACAACTAATCGAGGTCGGCCGCCACCGTCTCCGCAATCTCGTAGGTGTTGAGCGCGGCGCCCTTGCGCAGGTTGTCGCCGCACACGAACAGCTCGAGGGTGTTCGGGAAGTCCAGCGCCTGCCGGATCCGGCCCACCCAGGTGGGGTCGCCGCCGACCACGTCGGCGGGAGTGGGCCACTCGCCGGCCGCGGGGTCGTCGCGCAGCACGACCGTGGGCTGCTCGGCGAGCACCTTGCGCGCGGCGTCGACCGATACCTCCTGGGCGAAGGTCGCGTGCACGGCCAGCGCGTGCGTGGTGACCACCGGGACGCGCACGCAGGTCGCCGACACCTTGAGGTCAGGGATGCCGAGGATCTTGCGCGACTCGTTGCGAACCTTGAGCTCCTCGGACGACCACCCGTCGTCCTTCACCGAGCCCGCCCACGGCACGACGTTCAGCGCCAGCGGGGCCGGGAACGGCGACTCGGCCGGGAGCCCCGCCTCGGCCAGCGCCGCGGCGACGTCCCCTCCTCGCACGCCGACCTCCTTGCCGGCGACCGCGGCCAGCTCGGCGTAGAGCCGATCCGACCCGTTCTGCCCGGCGCCGGACGCCGCCTGGTACGACGCCACGACCAGCGCCTCGAGCGTGAACTCGCGGTGCAGCGCGCCCATCACGGCCATCATCGACAGCGTCGTGCAGTTGGGGTTTGCGATGATCCCCTTCGGCCGGTGCGCCGCGGCGTCCGCGTTGACCTCGGGCACCACCAGCGGGACGTCCGGGTCCATCCGGAACGCCCCGGAGTTGTCGACGGCGACGGCGCCGCGCGCGGCCGCGACCGGTGCCCACTGCGCCGAGACGTCGTCCGGGACGTCGAACAGCGCAACGTCCACACCGTCGAACACCTCGGGGGCGAGCGCCTGGACCGTGATGTCCTGGCCGCGCACGCGCAGAACCTTGCCCGCCGAGCGGGGCGAGGCCACGAGGCGGATCTCGCTCCACGGCACGCTCGGGCGCGCGTCAATAATGTCGATCATCGCGGTGCCGACGGCGCCCGTGGCACCGACGTTCGCGACGACCAGTCCCTGCTGCTCCGCCATTACCGCCCCGTTCCCGCGTGCACGACCGCCAGCTCGTCGCCGCCTAGCTCGAAGGCCGCGTGCAGTGCGCGGACGGCGTCGTCGAGCTGCTCCTCGCGGCAGATGACCGAGATCCGGATCTCGGAGGTGTTCATGGTCTCGATGTTCACGCCGACAGCCGACAGTGCCTCACAGAAGGTGGCCGTGACGCCCGGGTGGTTGCGCATCCCGGCGCCGACCAGCGAGACCTTGCCGACCTTCCCGTCGTGGATGAGGTCGGCGAAGCCGATCTCGGACTGGACGGCACGCAGGGCGGCGACGCCCCGCGGGCCGTCCGTCCGTGGCAACGTGAACGTGATGTCGGTGGTGCCCTCGCCTTCCAACGAGATGTTCTGCAGCACCATGTCGATGTTGATCTCGGCGTCGGCGACGGTGCGGAAGATGCGCGCGGCCATGCCGGGGGTGTCCGGCACCCGGGTGATGGTGATCTTGGCCTCGGAGCGGTCGTGGGCCACCCCGGTGATGATCGCGTCTTCCACGGGAATCTCCTTGATGGAGCCGGCGACGAGGCTGCCCGGCTTCTCGTTGTACGAGCTGCGCACCCGCAGCGGTACCTGGTAGCGGCGCGCGTACTCCACCGCGCGCAGGTGCAGGACCTTCGCCCCGCACGCCGCCATCTCCAGCATCTCCTCGTAGGTGATCGCGGCGAGTGGCCGGGCGTCGGGAACGATCCGCGGGTCCGCGGAGAAGATCCCGTCGACGTCGGTGTAGATCTCGCAGACGTCGGCGTCCAGGGCGGCGGCGAGCGCCACGGCGGTGGTGTCCGAGCCTCCGCGGCCGAGCGTGGTGACGTCCTTGCTGTCCTGGCTCACGCCCTGGAAGCCCGCGACGAGCACGATGCTGCCCTCGTCCAGCGCGCTGCGCAGCCGGTGCGGGGTGACCTGCACAATCCGCGCGTTCCCGTGCCGGGCGGTAGTGATCATGCCCGCCTGGGAGCCGGTGAAGGAGATCGCCTTGGCGCCGAGCGCGGAGATCGCCATCGCGACGAGCGCGTTGCTGATCCGCTCACCCGCCGTGAGCAGCATGTCCATCTCACGCGGCGGGGGCGCGTGGCCAAAAGGATCGTCACAGACCTGCTCGGCGAGGTCGAGCAGCTCGTCGGTGGTATCGCCCATCGCGGAGACGACCACGACGACGTCGTTGCCCTCCTTGTGGGTGCGGACGATGCGCTCGGCGACGCGCTTGATGCGGTCGGCGTCCTGGACCGACGAGCCGCCGTACTTCTGCACGACGAGGGCCACCGGCCGACCTCCCCTGGTTCACGGCGTCGTCTGGACGGCGCCCCTCGGGTGCCGGCCGGAGAACCACCTTACCGTCCGGGTCGGGAGCCGTTAGCCGATTCGCCGCGTCAGGCGCACCACGACGAGCGTGATCAGCAGCCAGGCCAGTGCGGCCGAGCCGTAGTTGAGCAGCACGGCCACCTGCGGGTCGTCGACCAGGAAGAGGTTGGACATCCCGAGGTCGAACGTGTTCGCCAGGCGGCGGATCTGGGCGGCGACGACGTTGTCCGGGTTCGCCTGGAGCAGCGTCAGCACGACGTGCAGCAGCAGAACCGCCACGATGGCGTAACCGATCGTCCGCAGCGCCCGCGCCACCGCGCCGGCGCCCCGGGCCACGGTTCTCGCCACTCACGCCCTCCCCGGAGACGGTCCGGCCGATGCCGTCATCGTGTCAGATCTCCCGCGGCCAGACGTGGTGTCACACGCACCCGCCTTGCCCGGGCCCGGGGGTCACGGGCTACCCTCGGGCTCGTGGCGCGTCTGCTCCTTGGCCGCCGCGGCGGGGTCTGACCGACCGGCCCCTCGTCGCGGGTGGTGGCGCGTGCGCCGGTCACGTCCGAGCCGGCACACCCCACACCAGGAGCTTCGATGACACCCCCCGCTTCCGACGCCCACCGCGTCCGCACCCCGGCCGGTCCCGTTCCGGCCGGCCAACCGGCGTGGAACCGGCAGCGCACGTCCGACATGCCCGTCCATCGCTACCGACCGTTCCACGAGGTGGTCGAGCCGGTCGCGCTGCCGGACCGCACGTGGCCGAACACCAGGATCACCACGGCGCCGCTGTGGTGCGCGGTGGACCTGCGTGACGGCAACCAAGCGCTGATCGACCCGATGAGCCCCGGCCGCAAGCGCCGCATGTTCGACCTGCTGGTACGCATGGGCTACAAGGAGATCGAGGTCGGCTTCCCGTCGGCCAGCCAGACGGACTTCGACTTCGTCCGCGAGATCATCACGACCGACGCGATCCCGGACGACGTCACCATCCAGGTGCTGACCCAGGCCCGTCCCGAGCTGATCGAGCGCACGTACGAGGCCTGCGAGGGCGCGCCGCGGGCGATCGTCCACCTGTACAACTCGACGTCGATCCTGCAGCGGCGTGTCGTGTTCCGATCGGACCGCGCAGGCATCCGCAGGATTGCCGAGACGGGCGCCGAAGATGTCCTGCGCTTCAGCGAGAAGTACCCGAGCACGGACTGGCGCTTCGAGTACTCCCCCGAGTCCTACACCGGCACCGAGCTGGAGTACGCCGTCGAGGTCTGCAACGCCGTCAGCGCGATCTGGCAGCCCGACCCGGCCGCACCGATGATCGTCAACCTGCCGGCGACCGTCGAGATGGCCACGCCCAACATCTACGCCGACTCGATCGAGTGGATGCACCGCCACCTGGAGCGCCGCGACGCAATCGTCCTCTCGCTCCATCCGCACAACGACCGCGGCACCGCCGTCGCGGCTGCCGAGCTGGGCTTCCAGGCCGGCGCGGACCGGATCGAGGGCTGCCTGTTCGGCAACGGCGAGCGCACCGGCAACGTCGATCTGGTCACGCTCGGCATGAACCTGTTCACCCAGGGCATCGACCCGCAGGTCGACTTCTCCGACATCGACGCGATCCGGCGCACCGTCGAGTACTGCAACCAGCTGCCCGTCCACGAGCGGCACCCCTGGGGTGGCGACCTGGTCTACACCGCGTTCTCCGGCAGCCACCAGGACGCGATCAACAAGGGCTTGGATGCGATGCGGGTCGAAGCCGAGGCCGACGGGGTGGGCGTCGAGGACTTCCGGTGGGAGGTGCCCTACCTGCCCGTCGACCCCAAGGACATCGGTCGCACCTACGAGGCCGTGATCCGGGTCAACTCGCAATCCGGCAAGGGCGGCGTCGCCTACATCATGCGCACCGAGCACCAGATGGACCTGCCGCGCCGGCTGCAGGTGGATTTCTCCCGCGTGATCCAGCAGGTCACCGACAGCGCGGGCGGCGAGGTGTCGCCCAAGGAGATGCGCGACGTCTTCGACATCGAATACCTCGAGCGCGCCACCCCGCTGAAGCTGATCCGGCACCGGCTCGCCAGCGACGGCGAGGGCACCACCGAGATCGTGGCCACCGTCCGCGTGGAGAGCGACATCCACGAGATCACCGGCAGCGGAAACGGCCCTATCGCGGCATTCGTCGACGCGTTGGCCGGGATCGGGTTCGACGTCCGGGTGCTGGACTACCACGAGCACGCGATGTCGGCGGGCGACGACGCGCGCGCCGCGGCGTACGTCGAGTGCGCGATGGAGGACACGGTGCTCTGGGGGGTCGGCGTGGACGGCTCGATCGTCAGCGCCTCGCTGAAGGCGGTCGTGTCAGCGGTCAACCGGGCGATGCGGTAGCAGGCACCGCTCATTGCAGGAAAGCCACCTTCACGCAACCTGGTTGCGTGAAGGTGGCTTTCCTGCAACGGAGGGCCGTCCCGTTCAGCGGCCTCGGGCAACGTCCGCGGGCAGCACGACGATCCCGTCGTCGTCGCTGAACACCTCGTCGCCGGGGCCGAAGGTGACGCCGCCGAACGTGACCGGGACGTCCCGCTCTCCCGCTCCGGTCTTGGCGCTCTTGCGCGGGTTCGACCCCAGCGCCTTGATGCCCAGCTCCAACGTCCGCAGGGTGGCCACGTCGCGGACCGCCCCGTTGATGATCGCGCCGGACCACCCGCTCGCGACCGCGAGGCCGGCGATCAGGTCGCCCATCAGCGCCGTGTGCAGCGACCCTTCGCCGTCGACGACGAGCACGCGCCCCTCCCCGGGCTCCGACAGCACCGACTTGAGCAGGGCGTTGTCCTCGTGACATGCGACCGTGACGACGCGCCCGGCGAACCGGGACCGCGCGCCGAACTGCCGGAACTGCAGGTCGCAGGACTGCAACGCGTCGCCGTGCTCGTCGACGAGATCGGCGGTCGCGAAGTCGACAGTGTTGGTTTCGGATGGGCTGGTCATCGCTCTCCTTGACATCAGGTGTCGGACGGGTCGGGGGGTCGGATCTCCAGCCGCCGGGCGGCAATCCCGGCTGCGACCAGGCCGGCCGCGGTGAGCGCCAGAACCCCACCCGCCCCGGTTCCGGCGGCGAGCAGTCCTGCGGCGCTGGGCACGAGGACCTGGCCGACGCGGTTGCCCGTGAGGCGCAGCGACATCGCCCGGCCACGCAAGCCCGGCGGCGTCGACTCCGCGAGCCATGACATCGTCAGCGGCTGCCCGGCGCCGAGGCCCAGCCCGATGGCGGCGACCACGACGGCGAGCGTCCACACGGGCATCGGCACGACCGCGAGTGCCATGCCGGCCGCGGAGAGAGCCACGCTGCCGAGCAGGAGCCGGCGCCGGCCGAGCCGGTGCGACAGTCGTCCCAGGAACAGGCGCGACAGC
>JAQSWF010000174.1 GCA_029266775.1 Pseudonocardia sp. | reverse complement strand
TCGACCTCCGTGATGGCGAGGCCGCGCCCGGTGAGGTCCGCGAGCAGAGCGTCAGCGTCGGGCCGGACCGGGCGGTCGCGGCGGGTCAGAACGAACAGCACGGGCAGCGCGGCGATCCGGCGTCCGAGATGGGCGAACAGAGCAAGGCTTGCGCGGTCCGCGCGGTGCACGTCCTCGGCCACCAGCAGGACAGGACGCCCCGCCGCGGCCCACTCGACAAGCCGCAGCACGGCATCGAACAGGCGTAGCCGCTCCAGCTCCGGTGCCGCGACGGCGGGCGGTGGGCCGCACCGGCCCAGCGCGCGGGCGAGGTCGGGAGCGAGCCGGCCGAGCTCCGCGGGCCATTCGGCGGTCTCCGGTGGCTGTGGAACGACGGCGACCAGCGCGCGCGCCAGCTCCTGCCACATCGCGAGCGGCGCCTCACCGCCGACGTCCACGCCCGCCCCGACCGCGACCCTGCCCCCGGCGTTGTCGGCCCGCCGCGCGAGCTCTCGGACCAGCCGAGTCTTACCGATCCCGGCCTCACCGGTGAGCAGGACCACGCGTCCGTGGCCGGTGCGCGCAGCGGACCAGGCGTCGACGACCGCGGCCAGCTCCGCCGCCCGGCCGAACATCGGTATGGACCGGCCCACGGTCTCGGCCCCGGCCGGCGCTCCGCGCAGCCGCGCCAGCAGCGCCCGGGTCGCCGGAGTTGGGCCGACGCCGAGTTCGGTACGCAAGCGCACAGCGAAGTCCCGCCCTGCGACGAGCGCGCCGGCCCGGTCACCCGCCGCGGCAAGTCGTTCGAGGAGAGCCCGGTGAGCGGGCTCGTCGAGCGGGGTCAGCGCGCAGCGTCGAGCCGACCAGCGGGCAGCGTCGGCGGGGTCTGCCGCGGCGGCGGCGAGGCCGTCGAGCAGCGCGACGGAGCGTCGGAGGTGCTCAGCGCGCGCGGCCTGCGCCCAATCGTCGTCCAACCCGGCGCACGGGCCAGCCGCCAGCGTCGATGTATCGCCGTCGCGGACGAGTTCCTCGAGCTCGGTGGGTTGACGCTGCGACAACGGTTCCCGGCGAGGGTCCTGGCACCCCGACACACAGGCACGGGACACCCAGGAGGAGACATGACCGTGGACCAGGACAGGCTCAACGACTTCCTCGGCCGGTTCGTCGGCGACCTCGGCGCAACCATGGCCGCGGGCAGCATCGTCATCGGGCACCGGCTGGGCCTCTATCAGGCGCTGGCCGAGAGGCCTGCCACTCCGGACGAGCTGGCCGACCGCACCGGTGCCACCCCGCGCTACGTCGCGGAGTGGCTGCGCGGGCAGGCGGCCGGCGGCTACGTCGAGTTCGACACTGCCACCGGGCGGTTCTCGCTGACGCCCGAGCAGGCCTTTGCGCTCGCCGATCCGGATGGCCCGGTGTACGTGCCCGGGGCGTTCGTGCTGGCGCTCGGCGCGCTGCGGGCCGAGTCGCAGATCACCGACGCCTTCCGCACCGGCGCCGGCATGGGTTGGCACGAGCACCACGACGACGTTCCGCTGGGCTGCGAGATGTTCTTCCGGCCGGGCTACCTCGCGAACCTCGTGCCGAGCTGGATCCCCGCGCTCGACGGGGTGGCGGCCACGCTGAGTGCGGGCGCCCGGGTCGCCGACGTCGGGTGCGGGCTCGGGGCGTCGACGGTGCTCCTGGCGCAGGCGTACCCGAACTCGACGTTCGCCGGCTCGGACTACCACGCAGCCTCGATCGAGCTCGCCCGCAAGCGTGCCGCCGACGCCGGCGTCGAGGACCGCACGACCTTTGAAGTCGCGACCGCACAGGGCTTCTCCGGATCCGGCTACGACCTCGTCGCGACATTCGACTGCCTGCACGACATGGGCGACCCGGCGGGCGCGGCCCGGCACGTCCGCGAGGCGCTCGCGCCGGACGGCACGTGGCTGATCGTCGAGCCGTACGCGGGCGACGCTGTCGCGGACAACCTCAACCCGGTCGGCCGCGCCTACTACGGCTTCTCCACCTACCTGTGCGTGCCGAACGCGCTCTCCCAGGACGGCGGGTACGCGCTCGGGGCGCAGGCAGGGGAGGCCGCGATAAGCGACGTCGTCCGAGAGGCGGGCTTCACCCGAGTCCGCCGCGCGGCCGAGACCCCGTTCAACATCGTCCTGGAGGCGCGACCGTAGCGCCCGAACTCCCGGTGTCAGCAGGAGATGTGCGGTGCCACGAGATCGGCGAAGGTCCGTAGCTGCGCGACGGGCTCGCGGATCGGCCACAGCAGCATCCGCTGCGCACCCGCCTCGGCATAGGCGGAGAGAACCGCGACGCAGTGCTCCGGGGTGCCGACGGGGAGGCGGGCGGCCAGCTCGTGCGGGTCGCGGCGGAGGGTGGGCGCCAGGACGTCGCCGAGCACTGCGGATGCCTCGGCGGCACTCGGCGTGACGTGCACCCACACGGTCGCGATCAGGTCGGGGAACGCCGCGGGGTCGCGCCCGACCTGCTCCAGGTGGCCGTCGAGGCGGGCGCGGCACGCGGTGTACTGCTCCGGAGTGGTGTTGTACCCGGAGGCGAGCCAGCCGTCGGCCGTGGCGGCCATCGCCCGCAGCCGCTGCTCGGAGCCCCAGCTGCCCACCCAGAGCTGCGGGACCGGGTCGGCGAGCGGCGCCAGGCGCGGCTCGCCGTCCCCGCGGAGCAATCTGCGCAGCGCGACCGTGTCGGCGTCGAAGCGCGACCATCGCTCCGCGAACGCGACGCCGACGGCGTCATAGTCGGCCCGGCTCGACCCCGGCCCGACTCCGGCGATCACCGAACCGCCGTGCAGGGCGCCCAGGCTCGTGAGCGCCTTCGCGAGGACGACCGGACGGCGCAGCGTCGGCAGCGCGACCGTGGTCGCCAGCGTCATCCCAGCCGCCTGTCCGGCGACCGCCGCCAGCGCCGTCAGCCCATCGAGCCAGGGCCGGTGCCACACGAGGTGGTCGTTCGCGCCCACGGTGTCGTAGCCGAGCTCCCGCGCCACGCGGACGTACTCCTGCAGGTCGCCGACGGTCGCGCTGCCGTCGCCGAAGTCGACCACCGGGAGGTGTACGCCGAACCTCATGCCGCCCTCCCCCTCAGGCGACCAGCACCGCAGCGCCGGTGATCCGGTCGGCGCCGAGGTCGGCGAGCACGTGGTCGGCCTCGTCGAGGGGGGCGCGGGTCCACGGTCGGGCGGATCCGGAGGGCGGCCGCGAGCTGCAGGAACTCGTCCCCGTCGGCCCTGGTGTTGGCGGTGACGCTGCGCAGTTGCTTTTCCCGGAAGAGCTCGCGCGCGTAGTCCAACCGGGGAACGTCGGTGAGGTGGATGCCGGCCACGGCGAGCGTCCCTCCCTGGTCCAGCGCCCGCATCGCCACCGGCACCAGCTCGCCGGCCGGCGCGAACAGCACCGCCGCGTCGAGCGGTTCGGGCGGCCCGGCGTCGGCGGGGCCCGCTGAGGCCGCGCCGAGGCTCAGCGCCAGCTCGCGGGCCGGTGCGGAGCGGGTGAGCACGTGCACTGCCGCTCCCTGTGCGATCGCGACCTGCGCCGCGACGTGCGCCGACGCCCCAAACCCGTAGATGCCCAACCGGCCGCCGGGCGGCAGCTCGGCGCGGCGCAGCGCTCGGTAGCCGACGATGCCGGCGCACAGCAGCGGGGCCGCGTGCACGTCGTCGAGCGCGGGTGGCAGCCGGTAGGCGTACGCCTCGGGCACCACGGCGTGCTCGGCGTAGCCGCCGTCGGCGTCCCAGCCGGTGAACCGGGCCGCCGGGCAGAGGTTCTCGCGCCCGCTGCGGCACCACCGGCACCGCCCGCAGGTGGCCCGCAGCCAGGCGATCCCGATCCGGTCGCCGAGGTCGAACCGCGCCGCCTCCGCCCCGCGGGCGTCCACCGTGCCGACGATCTCGTGGCCGGGCACGGTCGCCGAGCGGTGTGGGGGCAGGTCGCCCTCGGCCAGGTGCAGGTCGGTGCGGCACACGCCACAGGCCCGGACGCGGACCCGCACCTCCCCCGGCCCCGGCTCGGGGTCCGCCCGCTCGACTACCCGCAGCGGGCGGCTGTCGATCGGGCCCGGCTCGGACACCACCCACGCGCGCACGGCGCCCATCTTGGCGCGTGCAGCGGCGCGGTCACGGCCCGGGCGGAGCGACGCTCCTGGCCGGTGATCGGCGCCTGCCGTCCGCAGAGTGGCTCCCCCGGCGACCACGGGCGGGATTCACCCGTTGCTGGTGAGGCCGCCGGCACCGCGGGACGGCAGCCTCGGCAGCCCAACTACCTGACGGCTCCCGAGCACACCGTTTCACCGGCGAGGAGGAACCACCTCGTGCAACGCGACCTGTGAATGACGACATCACGGCGGCCGGCGCCGCAGGAGTCGGGCGGGCCCTTGTGGTGACCGCGGTGCGCACCGTCGTGATCCTGACGGTCGTCCTGCTGTTCTACTACCGGGCTCCGCTCGACCGACCCCTGAACGACTGGACCGCCGTGCTCTTCGCGGCCGTCCCGATCCTGCTGGTGATGGCCGTCGGTCTCGCGGTCCGCACCATCATCCGCTCACCGCGGCCCCGGCTCCAGGCGCTGCACGCGCTGTCCGTGGGGGTCCCGATGCTGCTGGTGATCTTCGCTTCCATCTACTGCATCGTCAACGCCGGCCAGCCCGGCGCCTTCAGCGAGCGGCTCAGCCGCACGGACGGCTTGTACTTCACGGTCACGGTCTTCGCCACGGTCGGGTTCGGCGACATCACCCCGGTGTCCGAACTCGCTCGCATCCTCGTCACGGTCCAGATGGTGCTCCGGCTGCTCACGGTCGGAGTCATCGCGAAGCTGCTCTTCGGCGCCGCCGACGTCGCCAGGGCCCGCCGCAGGCGCGCCACGAGCGACGACCGACCCGGCTGACCGCCGCGCGGCGGAGGTGTGCGCATCGAGGACGTGGCCGAGGACGATGAGGCGCGCGAGGATCGTGTGCCACAGGGGGCAACGCCGCAGCTCCGTCGAGCGTTCCAGCTTGTGCACCACCCCTGCGGGACTCGGGGTCAGTCGGGCAGGGCTCAATCGGGTAGGGGCTCCATCGACGAGGTGCAGACCGAGGTGCGCCAGCTGCGCGAGGATGCCGAACAGCTCCGCCTCGTCCAGCACGGTCTTCGTGAGGATCAGGCCCGGGCGCACGTCCTCGATGTACATCCCGACGAGGGCCGAGCGCTCGTCGGCCGACAGCGCGCCCTCCACCCGGAAGGCGTATCGGCGGTTCTCCACGGCGTCCTCCAGCCGGCCCGGCTGCGGGGGGTGCTCCGTCGCCACCCTCACCCGGTCGTGGTGCCGCGTCGTCACCTCAAACGGGTTGTCCTTGACCGGTTCGTCGCGTGGCTGCTCTCCTCGTCACGCAACGCCCCGGCCAGCAGCGGAATAGGGCAGCGATGACACCGAGCGCGGAGCTGGTGCTCGTGCCGCGTCGGAAGGTGCAGCTGCCGCGGCCGTCGGCGGCCGTCGTCCCCCGGCCGCGTCTGGACGCCGTACTCGACGAGGCGACACGCGGTCCCGCCACGCTGGTGTCCGCCCCGGCCGGCTTCGGCAAGACGCTCCTCGTCGCGTCATGGGCTCGGCGGGAGGTGACGCGGCGTCCGGTGGCCTGGGTGACGCTCGACCGCGCCGACAACGACCGGCAGCGCCTCTGGTCGGCCCTCGTCGCCGCCCTGACGTCGGCGGGCGTGCTCGTCCCGGCCGGCGCACACGAGCTCGGCGGCATGCTGGTGCGCCGCGACCCCGACGTCGTCGCGACCCTCGTGGACGTGCTCGACGACGTCGCCCAGCCGCACGTCCTGGTCCTCGACGACGTGCACGAGCTGGTCGATGCCGACGCACTGCGCGAGCTGACAACCCTCGTCCGGAGCCGACCGCGTGGCCTCCACCTGGTCATGTCCGGCCGCCGCGACCCGCCGCTGCACCTCGGGCGGCTGCGCCTCGCCGGAGAACTGGTCGAGGTCAGGAGCGAGCTCCTCCGGTTCACCGTCGAGGAGACCCGTCGGTTGGCCGTGCTCCACGGCCTCGACCTCACCGACGCGCAGGTACGGATGCTGACCGACGGCACCGAGGGATGGCCGGTCGGGGTCCGCCTGGCGGTCGTCGCGCTGCGCGACCGGCGCGCGAAGGAACGAGATCTCGGGGAGTTCCTCGAACGGCTCCTTGACGCCGATCCGACGATCGCGGACTACCTGACCGGCGAGGTCCTCGACGACCTGGACGACGGCGTGCTGCGGTTCCTCCGCGTCGTCAGCGTCACCGACGAGCTGCCGGTCTCGTTGGCGGTCACGCTGTCGGGGCGCGCCGACGCCGGTGCACTGCTCGCCCGGCTCGCGCGAAAGACAGCGCTGATCACCTCGACGGGGGCCACCGACCCGGAGTACCGGGTGCACGGCCTGCTGCGCTCCTACCTGCGGGCGGATCTGGACCGGGAGCAGCCGGAGCTGGTCGACGGGCTGCACCGCGCGGCGGCGCAGTGGTACGAGGAGCGCGGCCTGCTCGGTTCCGCCCTCGACCATTCCCGCCGCACCGGAAACCGTGCGTGGACGGCCAGCTTCCTGATGCGGAACGCCTCGGAGCTCTACCTGCGCGGCGACTTCGGTGCTGTGCCCGCGAGCGTGCGCCACATCGTGGGTGCCGACGGGTGCACCCCACCGGCGCTGGCCCAGGTCGGCGCGCTCGTCGACCTCGCGACGGGCCGCCTGTCAACGATGACCGCTCGCAGCCTCGCCGCCGTGGACGCCACGGAGGGAGTGGAGTCGCTCCTGGCGGAGCTCGTCGCGTCACAGGCTGCGGTCCTGATGGGGCGGCGGTGGGACGCGGCGGGCGTTCCGCGGCCCCACGAATCCTGGGCGCAGGTGGCATCGGGGTGGACCGCCCTCCTCGCCGGCGAGCTCGGGCGGGCGCGTGACGAGCTGGACGTCGCGGAGGAGCTCTCCGCGCGAATGGGCCACGACGTGCCCCACCTGCAGGATGCTGAGGTGTGAATCAGGTGACCACCGGGGCGAAGCTCGGGCCGAAGGCCCGTTGAT
>JAQSWF010000173.1 GCA_029266775.1 Pseudonocardia sp. | reverse complement strand
GCTGGCGGTCGCCCTGAACCGGGCGGTGTCGCCGAAGGACCTCGCCCACACCCCGGTGCTGGCCGACCTCGCCGAGCTGCTCGACGGCAGGCGCACCCGGGCTGCCGAGGCCGTGCCGCAGGCCGCCGCCCAGGTGCTAGACCGAGAAACCGCGCCGGGAAGGAGCCAGAGATGACGTCATTCAGCTCGTCACTGCTCGACGTGGAGCGCCGGCCGGCTTCGCCCGCGATACTGCAGGTCGCGGCCTCCGGCGACGGCCCGGGCTGGGTCGCGGAGCACCGGGACGGCCTGCGCACAGCGGTGGCCGAGCACGGTGCGGTGCTGGTGCGCGGCCTCGGGCTCCGCGACGCCGGTCAGGTCCGGGCGGCGTTCCAGCGGGTGGCCGGCGGCTTGATGGCCGAGCGGGAAGCGTTCGCCCCGCGGCAGAGGCACACCGAGGGGGTGTACTCCTCCACCCCGTGGCCGGCGAACCAGCCGATGTGCATGCACCACGAGCTCAGTTACGCCCTTGACGTGCCCGGCTTGATGCTGTTCGCGTGCCTGACCGCCCCCGTGGCCGGTGGGGCGACCGCGGTGGCCGATGGCCCGACGGTGCTCGAGGCGCTGCCACCAGGGCTGGTGACCCGGACCGAGCGCGAGGGATGGCTGTTGACCCGCAGTTACACCGACGAGATCGGGGCATCGGTCGCCGAGGCGTTCGGCACCGACGACCGGGCCGCGGTCTCGGCCTACTGCCGGGCGAACGGGATCGCGTTCGAGTGGCAACCCGACGGAGGGCTGCGCACCCGGCAGCGCCGGCCGGCGGTGGTACGCCATCCGCGCAGCGGGCGGCGCTCCTGGTTCAACCAGATCGCCTTCCTCAACCAGTGGACGCTCGATCCGGACGTGCGCGAGTACCTGGTGGAGGTCTACGGCGAGGACGGGTTGCCGTTCAACACGTACTTCGGCAACGGCGACCCGATCGGCGAGGACGTCGTGGCGGTGCTCAACGACGTCTACGAGGCCCACACCGTGCGCGAGCCGTGGCAGCCCGGCGACCTGCTGCTGATCGACAACATCCGCACCGCGCACAGCCGCGAGCCCTACGCCGGGCCGAGGGAGGTGCTCGTCGGGATGGCCGACCCGGTGCGGCTCGCCGGAGCGACCGCGAGCGACGGGGGTGGCCGATGACCGTCGCCGGAGCGTCCGTCACCGTGCCGCCGTTCGCGGTCGTTCCGGGCGGGCAGGTGCAGCGCACGCTGGCGGGGCGCGAGAAGCAGGTCGTGGAGCTGGTCGAGGCAACCTACCGGTGGCACGCCGCTGGGGACTCGGTGAACCCGCCGTCGTACTTCCTGCGCTTCCCGGACCGGCCGACGGCGCGGATCATCGCGCTGCCCGCCTCGCTCAGCGGCGACGTACGCGTCGACGGGCTGAAGTGGATCTCCAGCTTCCCGGCCAACGTGGCCGCCGGGATCCCGCGGGCCTCGGCGGTGCTCATCCTCAACGACCCGGTGACGGGTTACCCCTTCGCCTGCCTAGAGAGCTCGATCATCAGCGCCACCCGGACCGCCGCCTCGGCCGTGCTGGCGGCCGACCAGCTGACGCGGACACGGCCCCGCCCCACCCGGGTCGGGTTCGTCGGGACCGGGCTCATCGCCCGTTATGTGCACACCTTCCTCGCTGGCACGGGGTGGTCGTTCGACGAGGTCGGCGTGCACGACCTCTCCTCGGACAGCGCCGCGGGCTTCCGCGGGTATCTGGAGCGGGCGGGCACACCCGGGCGGATCACCGTGCACGACACCGCGGAGCAGCTGATCCGCTCCAGCGACCTGGTCGTGTTCGCCACCGTCTCCGCCCGACCGCACGTCCACGCGGTGTCGTGGTTCGCCCACCACCCGGTGGTGCTGCACGTCTCGCTGCGCGACCTCGCGCCGCAGATCCTGCTCGACGCGATCAACGTCGTGGACGACGTCGAGCACTGCCTCAAGGCCGACACATCGCCGCACCTGACCGAGCAGCTCACCGGGAACCGGAACTTCCTCACCGGCACCCTGGCCGATGTGCTCGACGGCCGGGTCACGGTGCCGCCGAACCGGACGGTGATCTTCTCGCCGTTCGGCCTCGGGGTGCTCGACCTCGCCGTCGGCAAGCTCGTCTACGACCTGGTGCTGACCGCGGGGCAGCTGCAGGTCGTGGACGACTTCTTCCATGAGGTGCGTCGACACGGCCGACTCGGCGGCCTGCGATGACCGACTTGCTGGAGCGGACACCGGAATACGACCACGGCCCCGGGTCGATCCCGCGCGACGAGCCCGGCTCGTTCACGATGTGGCGGTACCGGCGGCTGCTGCCGGTGCCCGACGGCCCGGTGCGCTACCCCTTGCCGGTGGGCGGCACCCCGCTGCTGCCCGTGCCGGCGCTGCGGCGGGCGTCGGACATGCCCCACCTATGGATCAAGGACGAGACGCGCAGCCCGACGGCGTCCAACAAGGACCGCGCAACGGCCCTCGTGATCGAGGGCGGGCTGCGGCGCGGGATTGACACGATCACCACCGCATCGACCGGCAATGCCGCTGTGTCCACGGCGTTCGGGGCGGCCGCGGCCGGGCTGCGAGCGGTGATCTTCGTGTCCACCGACTGCCAGCCGAGCAAGCTCGCCCTGATGTGTCAGGCCGGCGCCCAGGTCTTCCGGGTACCCGACGGCTACGCCGCCGCCGTCGACCTGTCCCGTGCCGCCGCCCGCACGTTCGGCTGGGTCGACCGCAACACCGGGGTCAACCCGGTGACCCTCGACGCGAAGATGACGGTGGCCTTCGAGGTGTGGGAGCAGCTCGGACGGCGGGTCCCGGACGTGATGATCGCTCCGGTAGGTGACGGCCCGACGCTGGTCGCGCTCGACAAGGGTTTCGCTGAGCTCATCGCGTGCCGGCTCGCGACGCGGCGGCCCCGCCTGGTGGGTGTGCAGGCGGAGCGCTGCCAGCCGCTGGTGCGGACCTGGCTGGGTATACCCGCCGTCGCCGAGGAGCTGAATCCCGCGGGAACGGTGGCGGACGGCATCGCGGTGCTGCGGCCGGCGATCGGCGACGCGGTGCTGGACGCGGTGCGTGGCAGCGGCGGCGGGCTGGTGGCGGTCTCGGAGCGAGCCCTGCTCGGTGCGGTGGCGTCGCTGGCCGCCCGGGCGGGGGTCGGGGCCGAGCCGGCCGGAGCGGCGGCCCTGGCCGGGCTCGCCGTCGCCGTGGCACAGGGCCTGGTGAACCGGAAAGAGACCGTGGTGCTGCTGGTCACCGGCCGCGAGGTCAAGTCGGCGAGCACCCCGGACGACCGGTGTGCGGTGACCGTCGCGGCAACCCTGAACGACGTGGAGCAGGCACTGGCGGACGGCCGCTGACCGACAGCACCGCCCTACGCGCGGGGAGTGCGAGGGAGAAATGGCCAGCCGGATCTTGCTCGTCGAGGACGACGCGACGATCGGCACGGTGCTGACCTCGAGCCTGCACGGCCACGGCTACGACGTCACGTGGGAGCGGACGGGAGCGTGCGCGCTCGCGCGCGCCACCACCAACGCCATTGACCTCGTCCTGCTGGATCTGGGGCTACCCGACCTCGAGGGCACCGAGGTCTGCAGGCGGCTGCGGCGAGCGCAACCCGGCTGCGTCATCGTCATCCTGACCGCACGGTCGGCCGAGATGGACGTCGTGGTGGGACTGGACTCGGGTGCGGACGACTACCTGGTCAAGCCCGTCCGGCTGGCCGAGTTGCAGGCGCGCCTGCGCGCTCACCTGCGCCGCAACGAAGCTGGCGCGACGGCGCCTGAGGTCCGCCGGTTGGGCGACCTGGTCATCGACGCGCGGCGGCGCCGGGTTACGGTGGCCGGACAGGAGCTGCACCTGCGTCCGAAGGAGTTCGACCTGTTGGACCGCCTTGCAGCGGAGCCGGACGTGGCGCTGCGCCGCGAGACGCTCATGTCCGACGTCTGGGACGCGCACTGGTTCGGCTCGACGAAAACGCTGGACGTGCACGTGGCGGCGCTCCGCCGGCGGGTCGCGGAGACGGCCGCGGCGGCCGGAGCCGAGGTGCCCCGGATCGTCACGATCAGGGGTCACGGGTACCGGCTCGAACTCGGGGACTCGGGCCCGCCGCACACCCCTCCGTGATGTCCGTCTCCTGTGGCAGCGGTGACACCAGGCGTTGCCGCCCAGCCCGACGCGGGCGGGAGCAGGAGCGTGAAGACTGGGGGCGACGGCCGGGTCAGTTTCAGACGACCGTGTTCGGCCTCGGCGAGGCGCCGCGCCAGTGCCAGGCCAATGCCGTGCCCGTCGCCCGTCTCGGGGCGACGGGCGAACAGGACGCTCTCCGGATCGCGCACCCCCGGCCCCTCGTCGGCGACGTCGACCGCCACGGCGTCTGCCGCCTCGCGGACGGTCAGGGCCACCGTGCCCCGGCCGTGGACCGTCGCGTTGTCGACGAGCACGGCGAGCACCTGACGGACCGTGGCGGCCGGGGCACGCGGCGCCGCCACGCCGTGATCGACGGTGACGACCAGGTCGCGGTCTTGAAGGGCCAGGCGTCCGCTCCACTCCGCGCAGAGCTCCTCGAGCAACGCGGCGAGGTCGAGGGGCTGTGAGCGGTCCACCCGCTCGGCGCGGGACAAGGTGAGCAGCTCCTCGATGGTGGCCTCCAGCCGGTCGGCATCCACCACGCTCTCGCCGATCGCGGCGCGGAGGTCGCCGTCCGGCTGCTCGAGCGCAGCTTCGAGGCGCAGCCGCAGTCCCGCGAGCGGTGTGCGGAGCTGATGAGAGGCGTCGGCGGAGAAGGCGCGCTCGCGAGCGAGCAGTTCGTCGAGGCGCTGCGCGGTGCCGTTGAGTGCGGACCCCACGGCGTCGATCTCGGGTACGCCACCCGGACTCGTCCGGACGCTGAAGTCGCCGTCACCGAGACGCCGAGCAGCGCCGACCAACTCCTCGAGCGGGCGGGCCAGCCGCCGCGCCTGCCACCGGCCGACCAGCCAGGTAGCGGCCACGGCCAGCGCCGCGAGTGCGGCCATCGCGGCCCACACGAGCGCCACAGCTCGCACGACGGTTCCGCGCGGAGCGGCGGCCTGGACCGCACCGATGACGTCGCCGTCGTGCGTGACGGGAACCGCCACGACGAGGTGGTCGTCCTGGGTGCCGGTTTCGACCCGGCCCGCAAGGGCCTGGACGACCTGTGTTCGGGAGCCGGCCGGCGATCGACCGCCCAGCAGCACGCCGTCGGCGTCGTACACCGCCACGTCGATGGAGCCGTAGCGGCCGAGGTCGCCGATCGGTTCCTCGTCGTAGACGTCGCCGGCCACGACGATCGCCATCGCGTCGGCCACCCCGCGCAGCTGGTTGCGCTCGACCTGCAGGGCGTACTGGAGCACCGCCACGGCCAGCGGCACACCGAACAGACCGATGGCCAGAACCGAGGCACAGACGGCGAGAACGACGATCCGAGTGCGCACGGCCGTCTCCGTTCCGCGCTTCGCGCTGTCACAGCGCCGGGAAGGCACCCAGGATGCCGCGGTCGGCGACGAGTGTCATCGGCGTGTCGGCGGGGAGCCGAATGCGCAACGGCATCCGTCCCACCGGGCTGCGCGACGGTCAGCGGCGTCCCGGAGTAGCGCCGTCAGGAGGAGCGGAGCCAATCGTTCCCGGATCGACCGGGAAGGGCAGCGCACTGCGCTCCGGCAGCAGAGCGACGTCGTAGGACCTGGCCTTGAAGATCGTGTCGGCGCCGGACTCGATGACCTCGGTCGATGTCCGCCTGCGCATGATCTGCACGGGCCCGTTCGTCCCGTCCAGATCCAGTGCGGCGTCCAGCCGGCGCAGCACGACGTCGAGGTACCAGTGCTCCTCGGCGCGAGACCGGGGCATGTGTGCCCGGACGAGCACCGACTCGGCGTCGGGGGGAGCATCGGCGCGGTCACCGGCGGACCACTCCACGGTGAGGTAGCAGGTGTCGCTCGCGGGTCCATTCGTGCCGACCCGGTCGTCCAGCCGGTCGGCGTAGTTCACGAGGAGTCGTCTGAGCACGTCGTCGCCGGCAAGACGCTCGAACACCGCGAGGCGGAGGTCCATGCTGGTCTCCCTGGGTCCGATGTGTACCGGATCTCCGCGGACGCTACGCCGACGAGAGCAAGCGGGACACCCGAGCGCGGCAAGACGACGGTAAAATCCCCCGCTCCGTCCCGGCGGCCGACGGTGTTTCGCTCCGCGGGGTCAGGCGGCGACCGCGTGCAGCCGGTGGTCGCCGACCGCGTCGTCCCACTCCATCGAGACCAGGCCCCTCGCCCGGGCCGCGCGCACGAACGACAGGAAGTTGGGGAACCCGAAGCGCTTCTCGCTGAAGTCGGGCTGGCGGCGGCGCAGCTGGTTTTTCAGGCCACTGAGCTGCGGAGACCCCAGCTCGGCCACGACGTCGGCCAGGAGGCGGAAGGCGTCCTCGGCCGGGGAGCTGGCCGACGGGAAGCTCACCTGCGGGTCGCCCTGCGCGGTGCCCTCACCCAGCTCGACGACGCCCTGGCCGGCAAGATGGCGCAGCAATTCGGTGAAGCTGCGGGATCCGTGGTCGGCCTCATCGAAGGTCGGGTCACGTCGCAGGATCGCTCGTTTGAGCCGGGAGGCGAGCACCGGGCCGTCGGTGTTCCGCTGGAGCCCGGCGAGGGCGCGGGCGACCAACTGACCGACGTCCGCGTCGTCGCCCGGGTCCGCCGGCGGCGCGGGCGCCACGGTCGGCGGCTCGGCGGGGGCGAGCGCCTCGACGGGGCTCGGCGATCCCGGCCGGCGACGCCCCCTGCCCCGATCGGCGACCGGCTCCACCCCGGGCAGGCGGTCGTAGTAGAGGAACTCGTCGCACGCCGGCGGCAGCAAGGCCGAGGTCGACGACTGCACTCCGATCCCGATCACCCGCTTGTCCATCTCACGCAGCTTGTGCACCAGCGGAGTGAAGTCGGAGTCGCCCGTGCCGATCGCGAACGTCGTGATGAACGTCCGCTCGTAGGCGAGCTCGATCGCGTCGACGGCCATCTTGATGTCGGCCGCG
>JAQSWF010000172.1 GCA_029266775.1 Pseudonocardia sp. | reverse complement strand
TGATCTTCTCGGACTTCCAGCGCGGCGCGCTGCGGCTCTCCGCGCTGATGGAGCTGCCACTGATCCACCTCTACACCCACGACTCGATCGGCGTCGGCGAGGACGGCCCCACCCACCAGCCGATCGAACACCTCGCGGCGATCCGCGCCATGCCCGGCGTGATCGACCTGCGCCCGGCCGACGCCAACGAGGTCGTCGAGGCGTGGCGGGTGACCATGCCCATCCGGCACGAGCCCGTGGCGCTGATGCTGTCCCGCCAGCCGCTGCCGACGCTGGACCGCACCCGCTACGCGCCGGCGTCGGGCGTCGCCCGCGGAGCCTACGTCCTCGCTGACCCCCCGGACGGCGCCGAGCCGGAGGTCATCCTCGTCGCCACCGGCAGCGAGGTCGCGATGACGGTGGAGGCCTACGAGCAGCTGACCGCGGACGGCATCCCGGCGCGGGTCGTGAGCATGCCGTCGATGGAGCTGTTCGACAAGCAGCCGCAGTCCTATCGCGACGAGGTCCTTCCTCCCGCGGTCACCGCGCGGGTCTCGGTGGAGAAGGCCACCACGTTCGGCTGGGACCGGTGGGTCGGCCCGCGGGGCGCGATCATCGGCATGAGCACGTTCGGCGCCTCGGCACCGATGAAGGTGCTGCAGGCCAAGTTCGGCTTCACCACCGACCACATCGTCTCCGCCGCACGCGCCCAGCTCGGGCTGGAGCACGCCGAGGCTCCGGGCGAGACGCTGGAGGAGTCGAACCGGTAGGCAACACTGCTCGTGAGGGCGCCGCGCGCGAGCCTGTTCGTGCCCGGTGAGCACGGTGAGCCGGACGACCGGGGTTCGAGCGCAGATCCGCACCATCGGACCTGTTGTCGCGTCGCTCGCCGCGATCGTGGACGAGCAGCTACCCTGCGCGACGTAACGCCGGCCAGGCGGTACCCGACAGTAGCTGTCGATCGGGCCCGCGAAGTGACTCCCCTCCCACTTCCCGAGCCCGGTCGGCCCGGCCGATGTCGGGACCGCAGGGCAACACCCGCCTCGGGATGATCGAGGCGGGTGTTGTTGCGTCAGCCCCAGCGTCCTTCGTGCGGTAGGACGTCGAACCCCCTGCCCGGCGTCGGCGAACCGTCATCGTCTCGGTTCGGTTGATTGTTACAGCAAAGTCGGCCTCGGTCGCCACCCGTCGTCGATGACTGGTCGCGCTCGTCGCCGCTGTGGTGTAGACCCTGTGACGTTCGCCTGCGCCGGGCGGCGAAGGCGGCCGACGTGCTCTGACCCCAACCCGGAGGTGCAGATCGCCGTGTCCCTCGACCCGTTCCCGTCCGGCTTCGGCCGGTCCTTCGACGACATCGTCGACAGCTTCTTCGGGCGCGGTCCGTTGGGAGCAGACCCCTTCGGACGCTCCCGCCCCGTCCAGCGGGTCGACGTCTCGCGGCTGCTCTCGGCCCAGGCGCGCGAGCTGCTGGCTCGTGCCAGCCGCCAGGCCGACGCGTGGAGCAGCGCGGATCTGGACGTCGAGCACCTCCTGTGGGCGGCCACGCAGCTGCCCGCGACCGGGGAGCTGCTCGAGGGCGCGGGAGTGGACGTGGACGCGCTGGCCGCGGAGATGGAGTCGCTGGCCGGCCACGACGAGAAACGGGACGGGCCGCTCGGGCTGACTCCGGCCGCCAAGCGGGCGCTGCTCGACGCGCACGCGCAGTCCCGCGCCACGGGCGCGTCCTACGTCGGTCCCGAACACATCCTGCTGGGGCTCGCGGCCAACCCGGACACCCCTGCCGGACAGGCGCTGGCCGGAGCCGTCCAGTCGGCGCAGGGCGCGGGGCGCGGCGGCCCACGGGACCGGCCGAGCCGCCCACACGACCAGCAGAAACAGACCAGCACACCCACACTCGACCAGTACGGCCGCGACCTCACCGAGATGGCCCGCGAGGGCCGGCTGGACCCGGTCGTCGGTCGGGTCGACGAGATCGAGCAGACCCTCGAGGTCCTGTCGCGGCGGACCAAGAACAACCCGGTGCTCATCGGTGACCCGGGCGTCGGCAAGACCGCGATCGTGGAAGGCATCGCGCAGCGGATCGTCAACGGCGACATCCCGGACACACTGCGGGACAAGCGGGTCGTAGTGCTGGACCTGGCGGGCATGGTCGCCGGCAGCAAGTACCGCGGCGAGTTCGAGGAGCGCCTCAAGGGCGTCATCGACGAGGTCGAGGCGGCCGAGCGCGACGTCATCCTGTTCCTCGACGAGCTGCACACGCTCGTCGGCGCAGGTGCGGCCGAGGGGTCGATGGACGCGGGCAACATGCTCAAGCCCGCTCTCGCGCGCGGCGAGCTGCAGGTCGTCGGCGCCACGACGATCGACGAGTACCGCCGCCACATTGAGAAGGACGCGGCGCTCGAACGGCGTTTCCAGCCGATCCTCGTCCCGGAGCCGTCGCAGGACGAGACCATCGCGATCCTGGAAGGGCTGCGTGACCGCTACGAGGCGCACCACCAGGTGCGCATTCCCGACGAGACCGTGGTCGCCGCGGTGGAGCTGTCGGATCGCTACATCACCAACCGGTTCCTCCCGGACAAGGCGATCGACCTCGTCGACCAGGCCGCCGCCCGCGTCCGGCTGCGCTCACGGACCATGCCCGCCGACACCCGCAAGGCCCAGGAGCGCGTCGAGTCCCTGCAGCGCGAGAAGGACAGCGCCGTCGCGGACGAGGACTACCCGCGCGCCGAGGAGCTGAAGACGCAGCTGGACGCGGCACGCGCGGATCTCGAGGCCGCGGCCGGAGGGCGGGCGCCGGTCGTCGAGGTCACGCCGGAGAACGTGGCCGAAGTCGTCTCGCGCGCGACCGGTATCCCGGTGGCCCAGTTGACCGAGGAGGAGCGCGAGCGGCTGCTCCGGCTCGAGTCGCACCTGCACGAGCGGGTGGTCGGGCAGGACGAGGCGGTTGAGGCGGTGGCCGACTCCGTGCGCCAGGCCCGCGCCGGGCTCAGCGACCCCAACCGACCCGTCGGGTCGTTCCTGTTCCTCGGGCCGACGGGGGTGGGCAAGACCGAGCTCGCCCGCGCGCTGGCGGACGCGCTGTTCGGCGACGAAGACCGAATGATCCGGTTCGACATGAGCGAGTTCCAGGAGCGCCACACGGTCAGCCGCCTGGTCGGGGCACCGCCCGGCTACGTCGGCTACGACGAGGCCGGCCAGCTCACGGAGGCGGTGCGCCGCACGCCGTACGCGGTGCTGCTCCTCGACGAGATCGAGAAGGCGCACCCCGACGTCTTCAACACCCTGCTGCAGGTGCTCGACGACGGCCGCCTGACGGACTCGCAGGGCCGCACCGTCGACTTCAGCAACACGGTCGTGATCATGACGAGCAACATCGGCGCCGACCGCATTCTCCGAGCGACGACCGCGG
This sequence comes from Pseudonocardia sp., assembly GCA_029266775.1. Classification (GTDB taxonomy): domain Bacteria; phylum Actinomycetota; class Actinomycetes; order Mycobacteriales; family Pseudonocardiaceae; genus Pseudonocardia. The sequence continues at coordinate 3,675 of JAQSWF010000172.1, read as the reverse complement.
GCCGGGATCTCGAGGAGCTGCGCGAACCGCTGATGCAGCTGCTGGGCCAGCACTTCCGTCCCGAGTTCCTGAACCGCGTCGACGAGATCATCCTGTTCCGCGGGCTGGATCGCGTCCAGCTGCGGCAGATCACGGCGTTGCTGCTCGAGCGGACCCGACGCCGCCTCCGCGCCCAGGACGTCACGCTGACCGTGACCGACGCGGCCCTCGACTGGCTCGCGAACCGGGGCTACCAGCCCGAGTACGGAGCCCGCCCGCTGCGCCGGGCGATTCAGCGCGAGGTCGACCGGAAGCTGTCGCGGATGCTGCTCGGCGGCGAGATCAACCCGGGGGACGAGGTGACGGCGGACGTCCGCGACGGCACGCTGGCGTTCGCCGTCGAGCGGGCGCCGGACGCCGCGCCGGCGGCCGAGGACAAGCCGGAAGCCGAGCCCGACCTCGAGGCCGCCGAGCCCCCGGCTGCGAACGCGGCGGGCGGTGCGGCGGCCACCACCTGACGCCCCTCCGACTGAGCGAAAGCGGCGTTGGCAAGGTCTACCTTTGCCAACGCCGCTTTCGCTCGGCGCGATGGGCTGGCGGGCACCTGCCGTGAGCGACCGCTGCTACTCCTGGACGGCGCCGGCGGCGGGCTTCGCGGCGGCTCCGGTGGTCCACCCGAGCGACCACAGGTGCTCGTCCGGCAGCTCGCCCGCCGCCTCGGCAAAGGTCACGAGCACGGGGACGAGCGCGGTGCGCTGCAGCGCCGGCATGCGCTCCAGCACGGCGGCGATCGCTTGACGGCGTCGGTTCATGACGTCGTTCACGAGCCGCCGGCCCTCGTCGGTCAGCTGGAGCTGCAGGTTCCTGCGGTCGGCAGGGTCGTCGCGACGGTCGACGAGCCGGGCCGCGACGAGCCGGTCGCACAGGCGGGTCGCGTTCGACGGGTGCACACCGAGCGAGCGGGCCACCGCCGCGAGGTTGAGCGGCCCCCTGCTCGCAATCATGACCAGCACCCGGAGCTGCGGCGGGGTCACGATGTCGTCGACGGCGGCCACGGACTGCGCGCTGATCGCGACCAGCGCCCGCGCGGCCAGCAGGGTCGCCTCGACGTCGTCCGCCACGGCCGTCCTCTCGCCTGCCTCCGCCGCCGCGTCCGGCGCGTCGACGGGTGTGACCGGACCTGTAGTCATGGCGAGTACGCAGCCATCACGCTTCACTCCGGCGATGGCTGGGTCCGGTGTCCGAAGCGAGGTCACATGCCGTGTTCACCAGCGCCAAGTGGCTCAGCGCCTGGGGGAAGTTCCCGACCAGCCGTTTCTCGTCCACGTCATACTCCTCCGACAGGAGCCCGAGGTCGTTGCGCAGGTGCAACAACCGCTCGAACACCGCACGCCCCTCGTCCCGACGCCCGGCGAGCACGTACGCGTCGGCCAGCCAGAACGTGCACGGCAGGAATGCCCCCTCGCCCGGCGGGAGCCCGTCGAGCTGCTGGGTGTGCTCGGTCATGGTGTAGCGCTGGACGAAGCCGTCGCGGCACAGCTCGCGCTCAATCGCCGCGATGGTGCCGCCGACCCGCTCGTCCGACGCCGGCAGGAACCCGACCGCCGGGATGAGCAGCACGGCGGCGTCCAGCTCCTGCGAACCGTAGTACTGCGTGAACGTGCCACGGCGGGTGTCGAAGCCGCGCGCACAGACGTCGTCGAAGATGTCGCCCCGCAGCTTCCGCCAGTCGTCGAGCGGCCCGGCGAGGCCGAACTGCTCGACTGCCCGCACCGCGCGGTCCACCCCGGCCCATGCCATGACCTTCGAGTGCACGAAGTGGCGGCGTCCGCCGCGCACCTCCCAGATGCCGTCGTCCGGGTCCCGCCAGTGCGCCTCCAGGAAGTCGAGGAGCGCTCGTTGGACGTCCCATGCCTGGTTGTCCGGCGGAATGCCGTGCCGGCGGGCCTGGTGCAGCGCGTCCATCAGCTCGCCGTACACGTCGAGCTGAAACTGCTCCGAGGCGGCGTTGCCGACGCGGACCGGCCGGGAGCCGGCGTAGCCCGGCAGCCAGTCCAGCTCGTACTCGACAAGCCGCCGCTCGCCCTCCACGCCGTACATCAGCTGCATCTGCTCGGGGGCCCCGGCCACCGCGCGCAGCAGCCACTCCCGCCAGGCCACCGCCTCCGCCTCGTACCCCGCCGCGAGCAGCGCAAGCAGCGTGAAGGTGGCGTCACGGATCCAGCAGAACCGGTAGTCCCAGTTGCGGACCCCGCCCAGCTTCTCGGGCAGCGACGTCGTGGGCGCGGCGACGATCCCGCCGCTCGGGCCGTACGACATCGCCTTCAGCGTGATCAGGGAGCGCATCACGGCCTCGCGGTACGGCCCGTCGTACCGGCACCGGCGAGCCCACTCGCGCCACCACTGCTCGGTCGCGGCGATTCCTTGACCGACGTCGACCTGCGCGGGCGGCCGGTCACGCGGCGTCGACCAGGTGATCCGGAACTCGGCGGTGTCCCCCGCGCCGAGCGTGAAGTCGGCGACTACGTCCCCGCCGCCGTCCCCACCTCCGTTGCCGTGATTGCCCGGGCGGACGTGCGCGACGTCGCCGTCCAGGGTCAACGCGTCGGGTCCGGCGAACGCCGTCGTCCGCCTGCCGACCTCCCGGAACCAGGGGACGGTGTCCCCGTAGCCGAACCGGATCGTCACCTCGCTGCGGACGTGAACCCGCCCGGACAACCCCTCGACCCGGCGGAAGATATCGGGGCGCCCGCCGTCGCGGCGATCCGGACGCACAGGCATGCAGTCCACCACGCGCACCGCGCCGTCGTCCGTCGTGAAGTCGGTCTCCAGGACCAGCGTGTCGCCGCGGTAACGACGCGCGGTCGCTCGCTGCCCACCGGGCGGCGCGAGCAGCCACCGCCCGTGCTCCGGCGTGCCCAGGACCGCGGCGAAGCACGCCCCGGAGTCGAAACGTGGGAGGCACAGCCAGTCGATCGAGCCGTCGCCGCCGACCAGCGCGGCCGACTGCATGTCACCGAGCAACGCGTAGTCCTCGAGCGGCAGCGCCATCGATCTCCCCCGTTTCCGGCCGGCAACGGCGCTGCGCGACGCGTGCGCGGCGCCGCGAACCCGACCGCGGCCGCGAGCCCTCTGACCGTACTCGACCTGTCGATCACACCGGGCGGCCTCGCCTAGCCCGGTGCGTTCAACCGCCGCTCGCCGGTCGGTCGGCCTGTTCGGGGTCGGGGTCGGCCGGCAGCAGTGCGCCACACCGCCAGCACCGGCGCGGGCTCTCCGTGGTCGGGACGGCGCTGCACACCGGGCACAGCCGGTGCAGCCAGCAGACTGGGTCGCCACCCGGCTCCAGCTCGGCGGGGTCGTCCGTCACGCCAGAAGTACACCTCCTGCCGCACGTCGGAGCCACAACGCTCTTCCCCAGCGCCGAAGAGAGCAGTATGGCTCCGAAGTGCGGAGGGCCCCGGGGACGGAGTTACGCCGCACGCGGCCGCTCGGTCGGTGCGACGTCGGCCACCAGGTCGTCGCTCTCGATCGGCTCCGGCTCCCCCGTCCGTCGGAGCACGACGAACGCGAAGACCGCCGCGATCATCATGAGCCCGCCGCCGGTCAGCAGCGCCGCTTGCAGGCCGTCCACGAAGGCGCTGTCCGCGAGCGGCTCGGCAGCGGGGCCGAGCTGCTGCGCGACGACGCTGCCCT
>JAQSWF010000009.1 GCA_029266775.1 Pseudonocardia sp. | reverse complement strand
GAGCGGCCACTCCAAGTGGGCGACGACCAAGCACAAGAAGGCCGTCATCGACGCCCGCCGCGGCAAGATGTTCGCCAAGCTGATCAAGAACATCGAGGTCGCCGCGCGCACGGGCGGCGGTGACCCGGACGGCAACCCCACGCTCTACGACGCCATCCAGAAGGCCAAGAAGAGCTCCGTCCCGAACGACAACATCGACCGCGCGGTCAAGCGCGGCTCCGGCGCCGACGCGGGCGGCGCCGAGTACCAGACCATCACCTACGAGGGCTACGGCCCGAACGGTGTTGCCGTCCTCGTCGAGTGCCTCACCGACAACCGCAACCGCGCGGCCACCGAGGTGCGCCTGGCCATGACCCGCAACGGCGGCACGATGGCCGACCCCGGCTCCGTGGCGTACCTGTTCACCCGCAAGGGCGTGGTGATCGTGTCGAAGAGCGGGCTCAGCGAGGACGACGTGCTGCTCGCCGTGCTCGACGCCGGAGCGGAGGAGGTGAACGACCTCGGCGAGAGCTTCGAGGTCGTCTCCGAGGCCACGGACCTCGTCGCCGTCCGCAACGCGCTGCGCGAGGCCGGCATCGAGTACGACTCCGCGGACCCCACGTTCCTGCCCTCGATGCAGGTACCGCTGGACGCCGAGGCCGCCCGGAAGGTGTTCCGACTGATCGACGCGCTGGAAGACAGCGACGAGGTCCAGAACGTCTATGCGAACTTCGACGTCTCCGACGCCGTGCTGGAGGAGGTCGACGCGTAGCAGTGCGCGTGCGGGGAGCGCAGGGCGTGACCCGGCGCCGTCGGGGATTGTCGGTGGCCAGTCCTAGACTCACGACCTGATGAGCCCCGCCACCCGCACCCCGTCCCGGACCACGTCCACCCCCCGTAAAGCCGCGCCGAAGAAGACGGCTGCCGGGGACGTCACGCGCCCGGTGGCCGAGCGGCGCCTGATGCTGCTCGACGGGCACTCGCTCGCGTATCGCGCGTTCTTCGCGCTGCCCGCCGAGAACTTCCGCACCGGCACGGGGCAGACCACGAACGCGGTGTACGGCTTCACGTCGATGCTCATCAACCTGCTGCGCGACGAGGCCCCCACGCATCTCGCCGTCGCCTTCGACGTCTCGCGCAGCACCTTCCGGTCCGAGCGCTACACCGAGTACAAGGCGAACCGGACGTCGACGCCGGACGATTTCCGCGGCCAGGTGGATCTGATCAAGGACGTCCTCAGCGCGCTGGCGATCCCCTTCTACACCGCGGAGAACTACGAGGCGGACGACATCATCGCCACGCTCGTCACGCGCGCGGAGGCCGACGGGTTCCAGGTACTGATCACCACCGGGGATCGGGACGCGTTCCAGCTGGTGTCGGAGAACGTCACGGTGCTCTACCCCACCCGCGGGGTCTCCGAGCTGGGCCGTATCGACCCGGACGCCGTGATGCAGCGCTACGGCCTCACGCCCGCCCAGTACCCGGACTTCGCGGCGCTGCGCGGCGACCCCAGCGACAACCTGCCCAGCATCCCCGGGGTCGGGGAGAAGACAGCGGCGAAGTGGGTGCGCGAGTTCGGCTCGCTCGCCGAGCTGACGGACCGCGTCGACGAGGTCAAAGGCCGAGCCGGAGACGCGTTGCGCGCGAACCTCGCCCACGTCCTCCTGAACCGCCAGCTCACCGAGCTGATCCGGGACGTCCCGCTGGACGTCGCGCCCGGGGATCTCGCGGTCCGGCCGTGGGACCGCGAGGCCGTGCACCGGCTGTTCGACGACCTCGAGTTCCGCGTGCTGCGCGAGCGCCTCTTCGCCACGCTCACCAGCGCGGAGCCGGAGGCGGACGAGGGCTTCGAGGTCGAGGGCGGCGCGCTCGCCCCCGGCACGGTGCGGGCGTGGCTGGACGACCACGCGCGGGACGGGCGCCGCGTCGGCCTCGCGGTCCACGGACAGCTGGAGACGTGGGCCGGTCGCGACATCGAGGGCATCGCCCTCGCCGCGGGGGAGCCCTCGCTCGAGGCGAGGGCCGCCGGAGCCGCGGCCGGCGCCGCGCAGGCCGCGTACGTGGACGTCCGCACGCTGCTGCCGGACGACGAGGCCGCGCTCGGCGAATGGCTGGCTGACCCGGATGTTCCCAAGGCCGCGCACGACGTCAAGGCCGCGCTGCACGGCCTGCGCGCCCGCGGGTGGGTGCTGCGCGGGCTGACCAGCGACACCGCCCTCGCCGCGTACCTCGCGCGCCCCGGGCAGCGCAGCTTCGACCTCGCGGACCTCGCGCTGCGTTACCTGCGCCGCGAGCTGCGCGTGGAGGGCGAGCCTGACGACGGTCAGCTGTCGCTGCTCGGCGGCGAACAGGAGGCCGATGCCGCGCGGGCGCAGGCGCAGATCGTCTCGGCCTCGGCGGTGGCCGAGCTGGCGAACGCGCTGGACGCAGACCTCGCGCAGCGCGGCGGCACCCGGCTGCTCGCCGAGCTGGAGCTGCCGCTGCTGTTCGTGCTGACGGACCTCGAGACCGCGGGCGTCGCCGTCGACGTCGAGGCGCTTTCGGCGCTGGAGGCGGAGTTCGCCGCGCAGGTTCGCCAGGCCGCCCAGGACGCGTACGGCGTGATCGGCAAGGAGATCAACCTCGGCTCGCCGAAGCAGCTGCAGACCGTCCTGTTCGACGAGCTGGACATGCCCAAGACCAAGCGCACGAAGACCGGCTACACCACGGACGCGGACGCGCTGCAGAACTTGCACGACGCCACCGGGCACCCGTTCCTGCAGCACCTGCTCGTGCACCGAGACGCCACCCGGCTCAAGGTCACGGTGGACGGGCTGCTGAAGTCGGTCGCGGACGACGGCCGCATCCACACCACGTACAGCCAGACGATCGCCGCCACCGGGCGGCTGTCGTCCACCGAGCCGAACCTGCAAAACGTACCGATCCGCACCGCCGCGGGCCGGCGCATCCGGGACACGTTCGTCGTCGGTGAAGGCTCTGCTGAATTCTCCTGGGCGGAGCTCATGACCGTCGACTACAGCCAGATCGAGATGCGGATCATGGCACATCTGTCGGGGGACGAGGCGCTCATCGAGGCGTTCCGCAGCCACCACGACTTCCACGCCGAGACCGCGGCGCGGGTCTTCGACGTAGACGCCGCCGAGGTCACCCCTGATCGGCGCGCCAAGATCAAGGCGATGAACTACGGGCTGGCTTACGGGCTGTCCGCATTCGGCCTGTCGAACCAACTGCGCATCTCCACCGAGGAGGCCCGCGCGCTGATGGACGTCTACTTCCAGACGTTCGGCGGCGTGCGCGACTACCTCGGCGGCGTCGTCGAGCAGGCCCGCAAGGACGGCTACACCGAGACGATCTTCGGCCGCCGCCGCTACCTGCCCGACCTCACCACGGACAACCGCCAGCGCCGCGAGATGGCCGAGCGGATGGCGCTCAACGCCCCGATCCAGGGCAGCGCCGCGGACATCATCAAAGTCGCGATGCTGAATGTGCACCGGGCGTTGGCCGAGGGCGGGTTGCGCAGCCGGATGCTGCTGCAGGTGCACGACGAGCTGGTGCTCGAGGTCGCCGAGGGCGAGCGGTCGTCGGTCGAAGAGCTGGTGCGCCGGGAGATGGGCGCGGCGGCCGGGCTGTCGGTGCCGCTGGAGGTGTCGGTGGGCTACGGGCGCAGCTGGGACCAAGCCGCGCACTGACGTCGGCAACACCGCTGCTGGACACGAGCGTCGGGCCCACTCGACCATGCCCCGGTGCAGCCGCTGGCGTGGGACACCCCGCTGCCCACCGGGCCCCGGCGGATTCTCGTCGCCGGCACCTCCGGCGCGGGCAAGACCACGCTCGCCGCGGCGCTCGCCGTCCGGCTCGGGCTACCGCACATCGACATCGACGGCCTCTTCCACGGCCCCGACTGGACACCGCGCCCCGAGTTCGTCGCGGACGTCGCCGCGTTCGTGGCCGGTGACGAGTGGGTCACCGAGTGGCAGTACTCCGCGGTACGGCACCTCGTGCTCGCGCGGGCGGACCTGCTCGTGTGGCTCGACTTGTCCCGGCTGCGGGTGATGAGCCAGATCGTTCCGCGGACAGTCCGGCGCCGGCGATGTCGCGTCGAGCTGTGGAACGGCAACCTCGAGCCGCCGCTGTGGACGATCTTCACCGACCGTGATCACATTGTGCGGTGGGCGTGGCGCACCCATCCGAAGACGGCGGCGCGGGTGCGGGCGGTGCTCGCGTCCCACGACGGGCCGCCCGTGGTTCGGCTGCGCACCCGCCGCGAGGTGGCCGGCTGGCTCGCCGGCCCCGTCACCGCCCGAGCTAGCGCCCGGTGACCCCGCGAGGGGTTACGAAGTGGCGCGCGAGTCGCTACGAAGTGGCGCGCGAGTCGGCACAATTGAGCGCGCGAGTCGGCGGTTCTCATGCGCGAGTCGTCATGGGTCAGCCGGTAAGCGCAGCGCGGGGCCACCGATGCAGGCAGGACCGCCAGGATGGGCCCATGACGCGACCGGTCGTCCCCGCGGTCTTTCACCTTCGGCGCGCGCGCGACCTCATCGACCGGCACTTCGCCGAACCGCTCGACCTGGACGCTATGGCCCGGGCCGCGGGGTTCTCGCGCTACCACTTCGCGCGCGGGTTCAAGGAGGCCTACGGCGAGACACCGGGGCCCTACCTCGCCCGCCGGCGCGTCGAGCGTGCGCAGGACCTGCTGCGCCACGCGAACCTCACCGTCACCGAGATCTGTCAACCTCGTCGGCTTCGCGAGCCTCGGGTCGTTCAGCGCCCGATTCACCGAGCTCGTCGGCATGCCGCCCAGCGAGTACCGCCGCCGGCACGCCGGGGACGCGGCGCCCGTGCCCGGCTGCTTCGTCATGGCATGGGGACGCCCGCGCTTCGGCACGGACGGAACCGCAATTCGAGAGAAGCGAGCGAGGGATCCCTCCCTCTAGCGTCGGTGCCGATCGAATCGCTGGGAGGCGCTCATGATCAATCGCTTGTCGCACGCGACCGTGTACGTGCTGGACCAGGCCAGCGCCAGAAACTTTTACACCGAGAAGCTCGGCTTCGAGGTTCGCGCCGACGTCGCCATGGCACCCGTCTGCGACGGCGGGCCCGACATCCGGTGGCTCACCGTCGGCCCGAAGGCGCAACCCGACGTCGAGATCATCCTGGCCGACTGCGCGATGGGCCAGGACGAGGCGACCGCGGAGCAACTGCGCGAGCTCGTTGCGAAGGGCGCGCTCGGGACCGGGGTGATGGCGACCGACGATTGCCGGGCCACCTACGAGGAGCTGTCGAGCCGCGGCGTGGTGTTTCTCCAGGAGCCCGCCGAGCGGCCGTACGGCACCGAGGCTGTGTTCCGCGACGACTCCGGGAACTGGTTCAGCCTGACCGAACGCGCCGCCTCCGGCTGAGCCCCGGCGTGCCTCCGGGCCCCTGCCGGGCCTCCCGGTAGCCTCCCGTCGAACGGCTGTTCGTCGCGACGGTGGGGAGCGTGGTGCGCGTACTCGGTGTGGACCCCGGGTTGACCCGCTGCGGGCTCGGCGTGGTCGACGGGGCGCCCCGCGGCGGTCGAGATGTGTCATACGTCGCGGTCGACGTCGTCCGCACCACAGCGGACGCGCCGCTGGCCACACGGCTGTACGAACTCGGCGCAGTCGTCGAGCGCTGGATCGGAACGTTCGAGCCGGACGTCGTCGCCGTGGAGCGGGTGTTCAGCCAGCACAACGTTCGCACCGTCATGGGCACCGCTCAGGCCAGCGGCGTGGTCGCGCTGCTCGCCGCGCGCGCCGGGCTGCCGGTCGCCTTCCACACGCCCAGCGAGGTGAAGGCGGCCGTCACTGGTGAGGGCCGGGCCGGAAAGCAACAGGTGACGGCCATGGTCACTCGGCTCCTCGGGATGAGCGAGGCACCCCGACCGGCGGACGCCGCAGATGCGCTTGCGCTCGCCATCTGCCATTGCTGGCGAGCCCCGATGCTGGACCGGATGGCGCAGGCACGCGAGCGGTCGGCGGAGCTGGCGCGCCGGCACCGCTCGCGGCTCGCCGCCGCTGCGCAGCAGGCGTCCGGCCGGCGAGGCGGGCCCGCGGAGGTGCAGCGGTGACGGCGCTGCGCGGGGTGGGCTGGACGGTGTGCTCGCGCGTCAGTTCGTGGCGATTCGCGTGCTGCATTGTGCCGACTCGCGCGTCGGTTCGTGGCGACTCGCGGGGGAGTAGGAGGGTGGAGCGGTGATCGCCGCTGTCCGAGGTGAGGTGCTCGAGATCGGGCTCGACCACGCCGTCGTCGAGGTCGGCGGCGTCGGTCTCGCCGTGCACGCCACCCCCGCCACGCTTGCCCGCCTGCGGCGGGGCGACCCGGCGCGGCTGGCGACATCGCTTGTCGTGCGGGAGGACTCGCTCACGCTGTTCGGGTTCGCGGACGCCGAGGAGCGCGACCTCTTCACGCTCCTGCAGACAGTCAGCGGTGTCGGGCCGCGGCTGGCGCTCGCGACGCTCGCCGTGCTGAGCCCGGACGCTCTGCGCGCCGGACTGGCCGACGGCGACGTCGCGAGCCTCACCCGGGTGCCCGGCATCGGCCGCAAGGGCGCCGAGCGGCTCGTGCTCGAGCTGCGCGACAAGGTCGTCGCGCCGGACCGCACACCCGTCGCGCCGGCGGTGGGGGGCCCGCGCGCCGAGGTCGTCGAGGCGCTGCTGGGGCTCGGGTTCGCGGCCAAGCCCGCGGAGCAGGCGGTGGACGCAGTGCTCGCCGAGCAGTCGGCCGCGGACGCCGCGACCCTGCTGCGCGCCGCCCTCACCCGCCTCGGGCGCTCGCGATGACCGCGGAGTACCCGCGCCAGCCGGAGAAGGCACGTGCGGAGGTGGGCGCGTGAGTGAGCCGATCACCGGTGCTGCCGCCGAGCCCGACGACCTCGACGTCGAGGCTAGCCTGCGCCCGCGCCGCCTGCAGGAGTTCATCGGCCAGGCCCGCGTCCGCGAGCAGCTTGAGCTGGTGCTGGAGGCCTCCCGCCGCCGGGGCGACCCACCGGACCACATCCTGCTGTCCGGCCCGCCCGGCCTGGGCAAGACGAGCCTCGCCATGATCGTGGCCGTGGAGCTGGGCGCGGCCATCCGGCTCACCAGCGGCCCAGCCCTCGAACGCGCCGGCGACCTCGCCGCGATGTTGTCCAACCTCGTACCGGGCGACGTGCTGTTCATCGACGAGATCCACCGCATCGCCCGGCCCGCCGAGGAGATGCTCTACCTGGCCATGGAGGATTTCCGGGTCGACGTCGTGGTCGGCAAGGGCCCGGGCGCCACCAGCATCCCGCTCGACATCGCGCCGTTCACGCTGGTCGGAGCCACCACCCGGTCCGGCGCGCTGACCGGGCCGCTGCGCGACCGGTTCGGCTTCACCGCGCACATGGAGTTCTACGAGCCCGCCGAGCTCGAGCTGGTGCTGCGGCGCGCCGCGGCGATCCTGGGGGTGGAGCTGCGACCCGACGGCGCACACGAGATCGCCGGCCGCTCCCGGGGCACCCCGCGCATCGCGAACCGGCTCCTTCGGCGGGTGCGCGACTTCGCCGAGGTGCGGACGGACGGGGCGGTCACGCGCCGGGTCGCCCAAGACGCGCTGGCCGTCTACGACGTCGACGAGCTGGGGCTGGACCGCCTGGACCGCGCGGTGCTGACCGCGCTGGTCCGCGGGTTCGCCGGGGGACCTGTCGGGGTGTCCACGCTCGCCGTCGCCGTCGGCGAGGATCCCGGTACCGTCGAAGAGGTCTGCGAGCCCTACCTCGTGCGAGCCGGCATGCTGGCCCGCACGCCACGGGGACGGGTGGCGACGCCGACGGCGTGGGCGCACCTCGGGATCACGCCGCCGGAGCTGCCCGGGGCCCCACCTGCGCTGTTCTAGGGCGGCGGCTGGCAGACTCGCCCCACCGACACGCGGAGACGGAGATCATGGAATCACTCGGTGGCCTGCTGTTCCCCCTGCTCATCCTGCTGCTGTTCATCCCGATCTTCCTGTCGGGACGCAAGCAGCGGCGGCAGGCGCAGCAGATGCAGCAGCTCCAGCGCTCGCTCGAGGTGGGCGACGTCGTCACCACCACGTCCGGCCTGCGCGGCACGGTGGTCGACTCCTCGTACGAGGACACGGTGGACCTCGAGATCGCCGACGGCGTGGTGACCACCTGGCTGCGCGCCGCGGTGCGCGACAAGGTCGTCGACGGCGGCAGCGACGTCGCCCCGGCGGTCGGCTCGGACGGCGCCAGCCTCGACACTCCCGCCGCCGGTTCGACGGCGCCGGCTGCCCCGGCGGCCCGCGCCGAGGCCGCCGACCAGGCCGGCGACGCGAACGGCACGCACCGCCCGTAGTCCGGGCCGGCCCATCCTCGGGACGCACGGTCCGGGGGAAGAACAAGAAAGACAGAAGACGCACGTGGCATCCACCCCTGGGCGCATTCGACCCTGGCGCCACCTGGCGGCGTTCGCCGGGGTCGTCGTCGCGCTCTACGCGCTGGTGTTCCTCACCGGCGACGGCCGCCCCGTCCCCAAGCTCGGCATCGACCTGCAGGGCGGCACCCGCGTCACCCTGACCGCACGCACGTTGTCAGGCGGCGAACCGCCGCGCGACCTGCTCCTGCAGGCTCAGTCGATCATCGAGCAGCGGGTGAACGGGCTGGGAGTGAGCGGTGCCGAGGTCGTGCTCGACGGCTCGAACATCACGATCACCGTGCCCGGCGAGGAGGGCGACCAGGCCCGCTCGCTCGGCCAGACCGCGCAGCTGCGTTTCCGCGAGGTCATCGGTGGGCCGGTGAGCGCGGCGCCCGCACCGCCCGCCGACCCGAATGCGATCCCGCCCAGCGCCCCGCCGGCCGTGCCGGCCGTGCCGGACGCGACGGTCACGCCCGATCCCGATGCCCCGCCCGTCGGAGAGCCGACCGGTCAGCCGCAGGGTGCCGGCCCCTTGGGAACCTCCGACGCGCCCGTCGTCGACGCGGACGTCGCCCCGGTCGCGTTCGCCCAGGACGCGCCCACTCCCGCCCCGCCGCCGCCGGCGCCCGCGGGCGGGTCCGTGTTGCGGCCGGCCGACCCGGACGTCGCCGCCGCGATCGACCAGGTGCGCGCGGTGCGCCAGAGCACGGACCCGCAGGTGCAGGCCCAGGCGCTCGCGGCGTTGGACTGCTCGGCCCCCGACCCGCTTCGCGGTTACGCTGACCCGACGTTGCCGCTGGTCGCGTGCAACCAGGAGGGCACCGAGAAGTACGTGCTCGGCCCGAGCTTCCTCGAGGGCACCCAGATCGACAGCGCGCAGGCCTCGCAGAACACCCAGGGTGTCGGCTGGGTCATCGACGTGACGTTCAAGAGCGAGGGCGCCGCCATTTGGGGCGACTACACGTCGAGGAACGTGGGCAAGAACGTCGCCTTCGTGCTGGACGGAGAGGTCGTCTCCGCGCCGACGATCAACGGGCCGATCTTCGGGCCGACCCAGATCACCGGGCAGTTCAGCCAGGAGGAGGCACAGGCCCTCGCGGGTGTGCTGCGCTACGGGTCGCTGCCGCTGTCGTTCGAGTCGTCCGAGGCGCAGACGGTCTCGGCCACGCTCGGGCTCGCCTCCCTGCAGGCCGGCCTCATCGCCGGCGGCATCGGCCTCGTGCTCGTGTTCGTCTACTGCCTGTTCTACTACCGGGTGCTCGGCCTGCTGACGATCCTGTCGTTGGTGCTCTCCGGCCTCGTCGTGTACGCCGTGCTCGTCCTGCTGGGGCGCTGGGTCGGCTTCACGCTGGATCTCGCCGGCGTCGCGGGTTTCATCGTCGCCATCGGCATCACGGCGGACTCGTTCGTGATCTTCTTCGAACGGCTCAAGGACGAGGTCCGCGAGGGCCGCACCTTCCGCTCCGCCGTGCCGCGGGCGTGGGTTCGGGCCCGTCGCACGATCCTGTCGGCCGACGCCGTGAGCTTCCTCGCCGCGGCGGTGCTGTACGTGCTGGCGGTGGGCCAGGTCAAGGGCTTCGCGTTCACGCTGGGCCTGTCGACGGTGCTCGACCTGCTGGTCGTCTTCCTCGTGACGCATCCGCTTGTCGCCCTCGCAGCCAACAACCGGGTGTTCAGCAGCCCGTCCCTGTCCGGTCTCGGTGCGGTGGCACGGCTCGCAGCCCGTCGTCGGGCGGCCGCCCCAGCGGCGAAGGGAGCCTGAGGTGGCCTACCGCCAGTCGCGGCGACACGAGGTGAAGCAGAGCTTCTTCAGCCGCCTCTACACCGGCACCGGCGCCTTCGACATCGTCGGCAGACGCAAGACCTGGTATGTCGCCTTCGGGCTGCTCGTGGCCGTGTGCGTCGGATCGATCATGTTTCGCGGTTTCAACCTCGGGATCGACTTTACGGGGGGCACCCAGATCCAGTTCCCGGCCGCCGGCGCGGGGGCACCGGCCACGGTCGAGCAGGTCGAGGACGTCTACGGGCAGGCCGTCGGTCAGGCGCCGGCGGCGGTGCAGACGGTCGGGCAGGGTGCGGGCGCGGCCGTCGTGATCCGCTCCGAGCCGCTGGACCCCACGCAGACCGTGGCCCTCAAGCAGGCCCTGTTCGACATGTTCCAACCGTTCGGACAGAACGGCACGCCCTCACCCGACGCGATCAGCGATACCGCCGTCAGCGGCACGTGGGGCGACCAGATCACGCGGCAGGCGCTCATCGCGCTCGCCGTGTTCCTCGTGCTGGTCACGGTGTTCCTGGCGTTCTACTTCGAGCGGGCCATGGCGGTCGCCGCGCTCGTCGCCCTCGTGCACGACGTCGTCGTGACGATGGGTGTCTACTCGATCGTCGGCTTCGAGGTCACCCCTGCCACCGCCATCGGCCTGCTGACGATCCTCGGCTTCTCGCTCTACGACACCGTCGTCGTGTTCGACAAGGTCAAGGAGAACACCCGTGGCCTGCTCGGGCTGACGCGCCGCACCTACGCCGAGGCCGCGAACCTGGCGCTGAACCAGACGCTGATGCGCTCGATCAACACCTCGCTGATCGCGGTGCTCCCGGTCCTCGGCCTGATGGTCGTCGGCGTCGGCCTGCTCGGCGTCGGCACGCTGGCCGACCTCGCCCTCGTGCAGATCGTCGGCATCATCGCGGGTGCGGTGTCGTCGGTGCTGCTCGCGACGCCGATCCTGGTCGACCTCAAGCTTCGCGACCCGCGAGTGCGCGACCAGGCGCGCCGAGTGGCCGCCCGCCGTGCCCGTGCCGCTGCCGCGATGGCCGGCGGCGGCCGGCAGGCGGGTGACGTCGATGCCGCCGACGACCCGACCGGTCTCGACGACGTCGACGACCTGGTGCCGGCCGGCTCCCAACGGGACCGGAGGGCGCCCGCCGCTCCTGCCCGGGTCGCCACACCCGCCCGGCGCCGGGCGAGTGGCAGCCGCGAACGGCCGACGGGCAAGGACGGGCGGCCGACGGGAAAGCGGCGCCGGTGAGCGTCGGGCCACCAGGCGACGGGGACGAGGCCCTCTCGCGGGTGGCCGCGCTCGTCCGCGACATCCCCGACTTCCCCGAGCCCGGCGTCGTCTTCCGCGACATCACGCCCGTGCTCGCCGACAGCGATGCGTTCACGGTCGTGGCCGTGGCGCTCGCCGCGCTCGTCGGGGAGGCGGACGTGGTCGTCGGGGTCGAGGCGCGGGGGTTCCTCCTCGGTTCGGCCGTCGCTCTGACCGCCGGCACCGGCGTCGTTCCCGTCCGCAAGGCGGGGAAGCTGCCCCGCGTCGCCGCCTCGCGGACCTACGACCTGGAGTACGGCACGGCGACGCTCGAGCTCCCTGCGGACACCGTCGGGCCGGGGACGGGCGCGTTCGTGGTGGACGACGTCCTCGCGACGGGAGGCACGGCCGCCGCGTCCTGCGAGCTCGTCGAATCCGTCGGCGCCGAGGTGCTCGGCTTCGCGGCCATGATCGAGCTGGTGGCGCTGGGCGGGCGGGAGCGGCTCGGCCCGTTCCCGGTGCACGCCCTGCTGTCCTACTGAGCGGCGCTCGTGCTCCGTTCCCCGGCCCCGTCCCTCCGACCGCCGGGACTATTCTGAACCGGATGAAGAGCCCGGGTCGGAAGGGGGACGCCGCATGACCGACCAGGCGGCGACCGACGTGCACCCGGCCGCGCGGCCGGTCCCCGACGCCGGCTCGCCTCGGAACGGGTCCACGTCCCCTGCCCCGGCCCCTCCTGCCGCTCTTCCCGACCCGGCCACCCAGCGACCCTCGGCGACCCGTCGGGTTCGGGCGCGACTGGCGCGACGGATGACCCCGCAGCGTGCGGGACCCGTCGCTCCGGTGCTCGAACCCCTCGCGTCGGTCCACCGCGCGCTGCACCCGAAGGCGGACCTCGCGCTGTTGCAACGCGCGTACGACGTCGCCGACGCCCGGCACGAGGGGCAGAAGCGCAAGTCCGGCGACCCCTACATCACGCACCCGCTGGCCGTCGCGACAATCCTCGCCGAGCTCGGCATGGACACCACCACGCTGGTTGCCGCGTTGCTGCACGACACGGTGGAGGACACGGACTACGCCCTCGAGCGGCTGCGTGCGGACTTCGGCGAGGAGGTCGCGCACCTCGTCGACGGCGTGACCAAGCTGGACAAGGTCGAGCTGGGCAATGCCGCGGAGGCGGAGACCATCCGCAAGATGGTCGTCGCGATGGCCCGCGACCCGCGCGTGCTGGTCATCAAGCTGTCCGACCGCCTGCACAACATGCGCACGATGCGCTTCCTGTCGCCGGAGAAGCAGGAGAAGAAGGCCCGGGAGACGCTCGAGGTACTCGCTCCGCTGGCGCATCGACTCGGCATGGCCACAGTCAAGTGGGAGCTGGAGGACCTGTCCTTCGCGATCCTGCACCCCAAGAAGTACTCCGAGATCGTCCGGCTGGTAGCCACGCGGGCCCCGTCTCGCGACACGTACCTGAACCAGGTCATCGACGAGGTGTCCCAGCAGCTGGACTCCGCGCGGATCGCGGCGACCGTGGAGGGTCGGCCGAAGCACTACTACTCGATCTACCGGAAGATGATCGTCAAGGGCCGCGACTTCGACGACATCCACGACCTGGTGGGTGTGCGCGTGCTCGTCGAGGAGGTCCGCGACTGCTACGCCGCCATGGGCATGGTGCACGCGCTGTGGCAGCCCATGCCCGGCCGGTTCAAGGACTACGTCGCGCAGCCGCGGTTCGGTGTCTACCAGTCGCTGCACACCACCGTGATCGGGCCGGACGGGAAGCCGCTCGAGGTGCAGATCCGCACCCACGACATGCACCGCACGGCGGAGTACGGCATCGCCGCGCACTGGCGCTACAAGGAGACGCGCGGCGCGCACGCGGGCGGCTCGTCGCGCACGCAGGCCGTCGACATCGACGAGATGGGCTGGATGCGCCAGCTGCTGGACTGGCAGCGCGAGGCCGCGGACCCCGGCGACTTCCTCGAGTCGCTGCGGTTCGACCTGGCCGCCAAGGAGATCTTCGTCTTCACGCCCAAGGGTGACGTGATCACCCTTCCCCTCGGCTCCACGCCGGTGGACCTCGCGTACGCGGTGCACACCGAGGTCGGTCACCGCTGCATCGGCTCCCGGGTCAACGGTCGGCTGGTGGCGCTGGAGCGCCGCCTGGAGTCCGGGGACGTCGTCGAGATCTTCACATCGAAGGCGGAGACTGCCGGGCCGACCCGGGACTGGCTCGCCTTCGTCGCATCCCCGCGAGCGAAAACCAAGATCAAGCAGTGGTTCGCCAAGGAGCGCCGCGAGGAGGCCATCGAGGCGGGCAAGGACGCGATCACGCGCGAGGGACGGCGCACGGGGATGCCGCTGCAGCGCCTCGTCTCGGCCGACGCGATGGCTGCGCTGGCGCGCGAGCTGCACTTCCCGGATCTGTCGGGGCTGTACGCGGCGGTCGGTGAGGGCCACGTGTCGGCGCGGCACGTGGTGCAGCGGCTGGTCGCGCTGCTCGGCGGGGTCGAGGACGCGGAGGAGGAGCTCGCCGAGCGGGCGACGCCGTCGACGGTCCGGCAGCGCAAGGTCGCCGGTGACGCCGGCGTTGTCGTGCGCGGTGCGGACGGCACCGTGGACGGGCTGTACACGAAGCTCGCCCGCTGCTGCACACCGGTGCCCGGCGACGAGATCCTCGGGTTCGTCACCCGTGGTGGGGGCGTCAGCGTGCACCGCACGGACTGCACGAACGCCGGTGACCTGCAGGCGCGGTCCGAGCGGCTGGTGGACGTCGCCTGGGCGGTGTCACCGGGCTCGGTGTTCCTCGTCGCCATCCAGGTCGAGGCCCTCGACCGGCACCGGCTGCTCTCGGACGTGACGAAGGTGCTGGCCGACGAGAAGGTCAACATCCTCTCCGCGTCCGTGCAGACCTCCCGGGACCGGGTGGCGGTGTCGCGGTTCAGCTTCGAGATGGGCGACCCCAAGCACCTCGGCCACCTGCTGCGCGCCGTGCGCAACGTCGAGGGCGTCTACGACGTGTACCGGGTGACGTCCGCGGCCTGACGGCACCGCACCCCGGTTGCAGGAAAGCCACCTTCACGCAACGTCGTTGCAGGAAGGTGGCTTTCCTGCAAGTACGTGGCCCTCCTACTACGGCGCGGAATCCAGCCTGCTGTCACGCGCGGGCGCCGGCCCAGCGGTGGATGTACTCCGCCAGCGCACCCAGCCGGGCCAGGCGCCGCCGCTGCCCGTAGGCCGACAGCGGCGCGACGGCCCCCTCGACGAGCGCGCCGGCCGGACCGTGCAGCTGCGCGGTCATCGTGACGGTGCACCCGTCGCCGTCGGGTTCGATCAGGTCCGCGTAGTCGAGCCGGTAGCCGGCGGCCGCGGAGGTCCACCGGATCCCGCGGCCGGGCTCGCGCCACGTCACGTCCATGCGGGTGGCCGGGCCGAACCACGGCTTGACGCTGCCGCTCCAGCCTGCGCCGTCGATCACCTGCTGCGCGGCCTCGACGCGCGCGATGTGCGGCGACCACAGGCGCCACGCCCGGACGTCGGTGAGCACGGCGTGGACGACGGCCGCAGGGGCGGCGACTGCGCGCTGGGAACGGATCACCGCGCCACCGTAGAGCCGGAGCGGCGCGGGCGCGCGGGTGAGCGCGACGCGCCGGCTCGCCGTGCGCAGGTGGACGACTCGCCGTGCACGAACGCGCAACTCGCCGTGCGCGGATGCGCAACTCGCCGTGTCGAGATGGACAACTCGCGGGGCTGCGTGCGTGTCAGGCGACGGTGGCGGTCCGGATCTCGACCGCCGTGGTCGGCGTCCCGTCGCCCGGGCCGTTCGCCTCGTCCGAGCCGCCGGCCGCCACGGCGTCGAGGGTCGCGAGGCCGGTCTCGTCGACCGTCCCGAACACCGTGTAGTCCGGCGGGAGCGTCGAGTCGGCGTAGACCAGGAAGAACTGGCTCCCGCCGGAGTTCGGCTGCGCGGTCTTCGCCATCGCCAGCGTGCCGCGCGGGTAGGTGACGGTGCCGCCGCCCGCCGGCGACGGTGCCAGGTTCGTGGGCGGCTCGTCCGGGATCGTGTAGCCGGGGCCGCCGGTGCCTTTGCCCGTCGGGTCGCCGCACTGCAGCACCTTGAGACCCTCGCCCGTCGTGAGGCGGTGGCAGACGGTGCCGTCGTAGTAGCCCTGGCGGGCGAGGCTGGCGACGCTGTTGACCGTGCACGCGGCCTGGGCGCGGTCGAGGGTGAGCCCGATCGGGCCCGCGGACGTGTCGAGGGCGACCGAGACCGTGCCGTCGTTCGCGATGTTCTCGCCGGGTGGCGGCTGGTTAGCCTTCGCCGCGTCACCCTCCGCCGGGTATGCGCAGGTGACCGGGCCGGCGGCCGGCTCGGCGCCGGCGGGCGGCGCGGCCGACGCGGCCGGATCCGCCGCCGGCTCCGTGTCACCGCCACCCCGGCCGACCGTCGACAACGCCACGACTCCGACCAGCACCAGCACGACGACGCTCACGGAACTGATCACCGCGATCCGCCGCCTGCGGGCAGCCCGTGCCGCCCGGCGCGCCTGCTGGCCGGCCAGTTTGCGCTTCGCCGCCTCGCGCCGCATCTGGTTGGTCGCCACGTCCATCCTTCCGGGAGATTCGCGCGCGACCCTACCGAGCGGACCTGAGAGCTCCGTGAGGCCCCGGAGCTCTGCGTCGCGTCGCTGTGGCGTTTCGGTCAACAGGACAGGCACTAGGCTCGACGGGTGCTTGTGGCCGGATTCCCTGCGGGTTCCTTCCAAACCAACTGCTACGTCGTGGCAGCCGGTCCGGGTGAGCCGTGCCTCGTCGTCGACCCGGGGATAGACGCCGTCGAGCCACTCGAGGCCGTGCTCACCGAGCACCGCGTCACGCCGGTCGCCGCGCTGCTGACCCACGGCCACCTGGATCACACGTTCTCCGTCGTGCCCGTCTGTGACGGCCACGACGTGCCCGCCTTCATCCACCCCGCGGACCGGGTGCTGCTCGCGGACCCGCTGCGCGCGATGTCGCCGGAGATGGGACGCCTCTTCGGTGATCTGGTGATGCGCGAGCCGCGGGAGGTGCGGACGCTCGCCGATGGGGCCGCGGTGGAGCTGGCCGGGCTCGCGCTGCGGGTGGACCACACGCCGGGCCACACGCCCGGCTCGGTGGTGTTCAGCACCAGGACCGACGCCGACGAGGAGATCATCCTGGCTGGCGACACCCTGTTCGCCGGCTCCATCGGCCGCACGGATCTCCCCGGCGGCGATCCGGAGCAGATGATGCGCAGCCTGCGCGACAAGCTGATGACCCGCGACGACGGCACTTACGTGCTGCCCGGCCACGGACCGGCGACCACGATCGGGCGCGAGCGGGCGTCGAACCCGTTCGTGGCGGACCTGACCGCCGCCCGCGGGAGATGGGCTTGAGCACCGCCGATACCGAGCCGGAGCGCCCCGCGGCGCTCTCGGCGCCGAAGGGCGTCCCCGAATACGTCCCGCCGGAGTCCGCGGGGTTCGAGCACGTGCGGTCGACGCTGATGCGCGCCGCTGACCGGGCCGGGTACGGCCTGATCGAGCTGCCCGTCTTCGAAGACACCGCGCTCTACGCCCGCGGCGTGGGGGAGTCGACGGACGTCGTCAGCAAGGAGATGTACACCTTCGCGGACCGCGGGGACCGCTCGGTGACGTTGCGCCCCGAGGGCACCGCCGGCGTGGTTCGCGCGGTCATCGAGCACGGCCTGGACCGCGCCGGGCTGCCCGTGAAGCTGCGCTACGGCGGTCCGTTCTTCCGCTACGAGCGGCCCCAGGCGGGGCGCTACCGCCAGCTGCAGCAGGTGGGCATCGAGGCCATCGGGGTGGACGACCCGGCGCTGGACGCCGAGGTGATCGCGGTCGCGGACGAGGGCTTCCGCGCGCTGGGACTCACCGGCTACCGCCTCGAGCTCACCTCGCTCGGCGACGCCGAGTGCCGCCCGGCCTACGGCGCCCTCCTGCGCGAGTTCCTCGCGGCGCTCCCGCTCGACGAGGCCACCCGCGTCCGCGCGCAGATCAACCCGCTGCGGGTGTTCGACGACAAGCGCCCCGAGGTCCGCGCGCTGCTCGCCGACGCGCCCCTGCTCGTCGACCACCTGTCGGCGTCGTCGGCGGAGCACTACGCCGCGGTGAAGGGCTACCTGGACGATCTCGGCGTCGCCTACAAGGAGAACCCGCGGATGGTGCGCGGGCTGGACTACTACACGAAGACCACCTTCGAGTTCGTCCACGACGGGCTGGGCGCGCAGTCGGGCATCGGCGGTGGCGGCCGCTACGACGGGCTGATGGCGGTGCTCGGCGGGGCACCGCTCTCCGGGGTCGGGTACGGCATCGGGGTGGATCGCACGTTGCTGGCCTGCCGCGTGGAGGGCGCGGCGACGTGGCCGGCGGCGCGGTGCGACGTGTTCGGCGTTCCGCTGGGGGAACCGGCCCGCCGCCGGTTGGTGGTGCTGGCCGCCGCGCTGCGCCGCGTCGGGGTGCGCGTCGACCTCGCCTACGGGGGGCGCGGGCTCAAGGGCGCGATGAAGGCCGCCGACCGGTCCGGTGCGCGGTTCGCTCTCGTGCTCGGCGAACGCGACCTGGCCGCGGAGCAGGTCGGCCTCAAGGACCTGGCGACGGGCGAGCAGGTCGCGGTGCCCCTGGACGGCGCCGTGGACGCGGTGGTCGCGGCGCTCGACTGACGACGCGGTTCCCCGCGGCGCCGGGCTGACGACGCGGCCGGCCGTATGCAGCGAAAGTGGCTTTCGGTGCTTCCCGTGCACCCGATGTGGCTTTCGGTGCATCAGCGGCGCCCCGACCTGGCGCCCCGACGTCCAGGGCACCATGCGAGCTAGTGTTCCCGTGGCATGCGCAAGCGAGGAGGACGCACCTGATGGCTGACCAGAGCTCGCCCCTGTCGCTCGCCGACCTCACCCAGAAGGTGGAGTCCGGCGACGTCGACACCGTGCTGGTCGTGTTCACGGACATGCAGGGGCGGCTGCAGGGCAAGCGGGTCCACGCGCGGTACTTCCTCGACGAGGTGGCGGCGCACGGGATGGAGGGCTGCAACTACCTGCTCGCCGTGGACGTCGAGATGAACACGGTGTCCGGCTACGAGATCTCCTCGTGGGAGCAGGGCTACGGCGACTTCGTCATCACCCCGGACCCCGGCACGCTGCGGCTCGCGCCGTGGCTGCCCAGCTCGGCGATGGTCCAGGGCGACCTTGGCTGGTTGGACGGCTCGCCGGTCCGGCAGTCCCCGCGGCAGGTGCTGGCCGCGCAGGTCGCCGAGGCGCAGCGGCTCGGGTTCACCCCCTACGGCGCCACCGAGCTGGAGTTCATCGTCTTCCGCGACTCCTACCAGCAAGCCGCTGACGCGAACTACCAGGGACTGACCGGCTCGACCCGCTACAACGTCGACTACTCGATACTCGGCACCAGCGAGGACGAGCCGCTGATGCGCGACATCCGCAACGCGATGTACCGCGCGGGGCTGACCGTCGAGTCGTCCAAGGGCGAGTGCAACTTCGGCCAGCACGAGATCGCGTTCCGGTACGACGAGGTGCTGCGCACCGCCGACAACCACGTCGTGTTCAAGGCCGCGGCGAAGGAGCTCGCCGCGCAGCACGGCAAGGCGCTGACGTTCATGGCGAAGTACGACGAGCGCGAGGGCAACTCCTGCCACCTGCACATGAGCCTGCGGGGGACGGACGGCGCCATCGTGTTCGCCGACAGCAGTGGCAGCAGCGAAGGCAACCGCAGTCCGGTCTTCTCCCGGTTCGTCGCCGGCGTGCTGGCGACGCTGCGCGACTTCACCCTGCTCTACGCGCCGACGGTGAACGCCTACAAGCGCTACCAGCCGGGATCGTTCGCGCCCACCGCCGTGGCGTGGGGGGAGGACAACCGGACCTGCGCGCTGCGTGTCGTCGGGCACGGTCCCGGCCTGCGGGTGGAGAACCGGGTGCCGGGCGGTGACGTCAATCCCTATCTGGCGCAGGCCGCGATGCTGGCAGGCGGGCTGTACGGGATCCGCAACGAGCTGGAGCTGGAGCCGGCCTTCGTCGGCAACGCCTACGCCGCGGAGGCGGCGCGGGTGCCGAGCACCCTGCGCGACGCCCGCGACCTGTTCGCCGGCTCCGAGCTGGCGGAGGCCGCGTTCGGCAAGGACGTGGTGGCGCACTACGTGCGGGCCGCGGATGTCGAGCTCGAGGCGTTCGACGCCACCGTCACCGACTGGGAGCGGCGGCGCGGGTTCGAGCGGTTCTGATCGGCCCAGATCTGATGATGCTGCACACCGTCGTCGACCCGGCCACCGAGGAGGCCGTCACCAAGGTCGAGTCGCTGGACGCCGCGCAGGTGGATGCCGCCGTCGCGCGGGCGGTCGCGGCGGGGCCGGCATGGCGCGCGGTGGCGCCCGCGGACCGGGCGCGGCTGCTGCGGCGCTTCGCCGCCGTCGTCGACGCGCACGTCGACGAGCTGGCCGACCTGGAGGTGCGCGGCTCCGGGCACACGATCGGCAACGCCCGCTGGGAGGCCGGCAACGTCCGCGACGTGCTCGATTACTACGCCGCGGCACCGGAGCGGCTGTTCGGGCGCCAGATCCCGGTGGCCGGCGGGCTCGACGTGACGTTCCGCGAGCCGCTCGGCGTCGTCGGGATCATCGTGCCGTGGAACTTCCCGATGCCGATCGCCGGCTGGGGGTTCGCCCCGGCGCTGGCGGCCGGCAACACCGTCGTACTGAAACCGGCCGAGCTGACCCCGCTCACCGCGCTCGGGCTGGCGGAGCTGGGGCTCGAGGCCGGCCTGCCGCCCGACGTGTTCACGGTGCTTCCCGGCAAGGGCTCCGTGGTCGGCGAGCGCCTTGTCACCCACGAGCGGGTTCGCAAGATCGTCTTCACGGGTTCGACGGCCGTCGGGACGGAGATCCTGCGGCGGGCGGCGGACCAGGTGAAGCGGGTGACGCTGGAGCTCGGCGGCAAGTCCGCGAACATCGTCTTCGCCGACGCGGACGTGGAGCGGGCCGCCGCGGACGCGCCCAGCGGCGTCTTCGACAACGCCGGTCAGGACTGCTGCGCGCGCTCGCGGATCCTGGTGCAGCGGCCGGTGTACGAGCGGTTCCTGGAGCTGCTGGAGCCGGCCGTCACCGGGTTGCGGGTCGGCTCGCCGGCGAAGCCGGACACCGGGATGGGGCCGCTGATCAGCGCGGAGCAGCGGCAGCGGGTCAGCGGGTTCGTCGAGTCCGGCGCGGATGCCGCGGGCCGGCCGGTGGACGTCGCGTTCCGCGGCCACGCACCGGACGGAGCGGGCTTCTGGTACCCGCCGACCGTGGTGCTGCCGCGGTCGACGGCGGACCCGGTATGGCGCGAGGAGGTGTTCGGTCCGGTGGTGGCCGTCCTGCCGTTCGACGACGAAGCGGACGCGATCGCGCTGGCGAACGACACCGAGTACGGCCTGTCCGGCTCGATCTGGACCCGGGACGTCGGCCGCGCGCTGCGGGTGGCGCGCGCCGTGGAGAGCGGCAACCTGTCGGTGAACTCGAACTCGTCAGTGCGCTACAGCACACCGTTCGGCGGGTTCAAGCGTTCGGGGCTGGGCCGCGAGCTCGGGCCGGACGCCCTGGAGGCCTTCACCGAGGTGAAGAACGTGTTCATCTCCGATGAATGAGAGGGATCGGAACGTGCAGCGGTTTGCAGACCGGGTGGCCGTGATCACCGGCGGGGCCGGGGGGATCGGTCGGGCGAGCGCCCAGCGGCTGGCCGCCGAGGGCGCCACCGTGGTCGTCGTCGACCTGGACGCCGATGCGGGCAAGGCGCTGGCAGACGAGCTGGGCGGGCTGTTCGTCGAGGCGGACGTCACCAGCCCGGCCGACAACGCCCGGATCTACGCCGAGACACACGCGGCCTACGGGCGGATCGACGTCGCCTTCCACAACGCCGGAATCTCGCCGCCGGACGACGACTCGATCCTCGAGACAAGCCTGGAGGCCTGGAAGCGGGTGCAGGACGTCAACCTGACGTCGGTGTACCTGGGCTGCCAGGCGGTGCTGTCCTACATGCTGAAGCAGGGCCGGGGCGCGATCGTCAACACGGCGTCGTTCGTGGCCACGATGGGCGCCGCGACGTCGCAGATCTCCTACACGGCGAGCAAGGGCGGGGTCCTGGCGATGACCCGCGAGCTGGGGGTGCAGTTCGCCCGGCAGGGGATCCGGGTCAATGCGCTCTCGCCCGGGCCGGTGGCCACCCCGCTGCTGATGGAGCTGTTCGCGAAGGACCCGGAGCGGGCCGCACGCCGGCTCGTGCACGTGCCGCTCGGCCGGTTCGCCGAGCCGTCCGAGATCGCCGCCGCAGTGGCGTTCCTGGCCAGCGACGACGCGTCGTTCATCACCGCCTCCAACTTCCTGGTGGACGGTGGGCTGACGGGCGCGTACGTCACCCCTCTGTAGATGAGCGCTCCCGTCATCGGCCTGACCGGCTACGAGGAGCAGGTCCGCTGGGGTGTCTGGGACGTGCCCGGGGTGCTGCTGCCGTCCGCGTACGCGCGGTCCGTGGCCGCCGCCGGCGGGGTCCCCGTGGTGCTGCCCCCGGTGCCGGAGGTCATCGAGCTGGTACTGCCGCGACTGGACGGGCTCGTGCTCTCCGGCGGGCCCGACATCGGGCCGGGGCGCTACGGCGCCGCGCCGCTGGCGTCGACGGCGGAGCCCCGGGTCGAGCGGGACGCCGCCGAGCTCGGCCTCGCGGCGTCGGCGGCGGCGGTGGGCCTGCCGGTGCTCGGGATCTGCCGGGGTCTGCAGCTGCTCAACGTCGCCCGCGGCGGCACCCTGCACCAGCACCTGCCCGACGTGGTCGGGGCCGACGGGCACGCACCGGCGCCCGGGGTCTACGGCCGCCACACGGTCACCGTGACCCCGGGGTCGCTCCTGGCGCGGTCGCTGGGCCTGTCCGCGTCGCAGCCCGCGGAGGCACCGGTGTCCAGCTACCACCACCAGGCGATCGACGAGCTGGGCGCCGGCCTCGCGGTCAGTGCCGTGGCCCCGGACGGCACGATCGAAGCGGTGGAGGACCCGGCGCAGCCGTTCCTCCTGGCGGTGCAGTGGCATCCGGAGGTGGGCGAGGATCTGTCGCTCTTCCGGGCGCTGGTGGCGGCGGCCGTTTCGCGGATGCCAGCAGGGTGACCCTGCCGGCGCAGGCCGCCGGCGGCGACGGACGGGGTCGGCCGTGAGCGACGCGGACCGGCTGCGGTGGGACGCGCGCCACGCTGCGGCGGATCGGTCCGTTCCCGCCCCACCCGACGCGCTGTGTGAACACCTCGAGGCCGTGCCGGCGTCAGGGCGGGCGCTGGATGTGGCATGCGGGCGCGGGGAAGTGGCGGTGTGGCTGGCCGAGCGCGGCCTCGCTGTGGACGCGGTCGACGTCTCGCCCGTCGCGCTGGCGGCCGGGGCGGCGCTGGCCGGGACGGCCGGCGTCGTGGACCAGGTGCGCTGGATCGTCCACGACCTCGACGACGGGCTGCCCGCGGCGTGCGCGGGACCTTACGACCTGGTGGTCTGCCAGCGGTTCCGCGACCCGCTCCGCTACGGCGAGCTCGCGGCGGTCCTGGCCCCCGGCGGGCTGCTCGCCGTCACCGTCCTGTCGGAGGTGGAGGCGGCGCCGGGGTCCTACCGCGCCGGGCCGGGTGAGCTGCCTGCCTCCTTCGGCGATCTCGAGGTGCTTGCCGCCCGGGAGGGCGACGGCGAGGCGGTGCTCGTGGCGCGCGCGCCGCTCAGGTCGCAGGCGCCACCTCGCGGCTCGCGACCAGCGCCGCGACCGCCGTCGTGATCGGCACGGACGCGACGAGCCCGATGCTGCCCACCAGCGTCCTGACGATCTCGGTGGCGACGTCCTGGCTGGTCGCGACGTCGACGAGGCTCCGGCCGGAGAGGCTGAACAGCAGCAGGAGCGGCAGGGCCGCGCCCGCGTAGGCCAGCACGAGCGTGTTCACCGCCGAGGCCGCGTGGTCGCGCCCGATCCGCATCGCCGAGCGGAACAGCGCGGTGGCGCCGAGGAGCGGGTTCGCCCGGCGCAGCTCCCACACCGCGCTCGTCTGGGTCACGGTGACGTCGTCGAGCACGCCCAGGGCCCCGATGACGATCCCGGCCAGCAGCAGCCCGCGGGC
This sequence comes from Pseudonocardia sp., assembly GCA_029266775.1. Classification (GTDB taxonomy): domain Bacteria; phylum Actinomycetota; class Actinomycetes; order Mycobacteriales; family Pseudonocardiaceae; genus Pseudonocardia. Next base: position 5,469 of record JAQSWF010000009.1, on the reverse strand, counting down.
ATCCACGCCCGTGCCGAGCGAGGCCACCAGGGTCGTGGTCTGGTCGTCGAGGCCGGTGAGCCGGGCGGCGGCGGAGAAGCCCACCCCCAGCACCCCGATCAGCGCGAGCGATGCCAGCGTGCCGAACACAGCCGTCGACGTGCGGGCGGAGAACCCGTGGGTCAGGTAGAGCACGGCGAACATGATCACGCCGGCGCCCACGACGGCGACCGCGAGCGGGTTGCGGCCGTCCAGGATGGCCGGCAGCACGAACAGCAGGAGCACCGCGAAGCTGACGACCATCGCCGCGAGCGCGGCCAGCCCGCGCCATCGCCCGAGGACGATGACCGCGGCGGCGAACAGCCCGGCGAGCCAGAGCAGCGAGCCGCTGCGCTGGAAGTCGACGACCTGGTACGACGCCGGATCGTCCGGGTTGCCGCCCGACCAGCCGAGCACGACCGGGTCGCCGACGGTGAAGCGCGGCGTGCCCGGTTCGAGCGGCACGAGCTGGGCGAGCGTCGCCCCGGCGCGCGGCCCGTCGGTCATCCGGACGTCGAGCTGCGCGCAGCGGCCCTGCCCGTCCCCGGGGGTGCAGTCGGCTGCCTGCACGGCCGTGACGTCGCCGTGGACCGGCTGGACGGCCGTGGCGGGGGCAGCCGGCCCGCCGGACGGGCGGAGCAGCACCATCAAAACCAGCGCGGCGAGCGCGCACGGCACCAGCAGCACCGCGAGCAGCAACCGGACGCGACGTCCGGCAGCGGGGGGCGGATGTCCGTGCCCGTGGCCGACGTCGAGATCCTGGCGACGGCCGTCGACCCGGTCCTGCGCCTCGGCGTGCTCCGACGCAGACCGGGGGTCGGCCGAGCCGCGGCGCCGCGACGTCCGTCGGGGTCTCCGGCTCGATGCCCGCCGTCGCGTCCGCCGCGATGTCGGCTCGGGTGGCTGCTCCGGTGCGTGCTCGGTGGCCTGCTGGGACGTCGCCGTGGGCGTCGGCGTCGGCGTCGTCGCCGTGGGGTCGGCGGGGACCTCGGGAATCCCGAACGGGTCCGTGGGCAGCTCGCCCGCGTCGGCACGGATCCGCCGGCCGGCGGTGGCAGCCGGACCGGGACGGGCAGGACCGCGCGGGGGCACCGCGCCATCCTGGGCCAGCGCGTCGGGCGCTCCGCGGGCACCCCCGTCTGGGAGGTGCCATGGGCACGGCTTCCCGCTCGCGCACTGCGCCGGGACCGGGTTGATCGTCAGCGGCGGTGCAGAGCTGGGCACGGATGCGGCGTTCGCACCGGCGGCGATGATCCCGCGCTGCCGCCAGCTGCCTGCGGGCGCTCACACCGGCGGCGGCGATTCATGTGTCTGCACTTCGCAGCCATGACGCCGTTCTGAGGCCCTCGCAACAGCAGCGTGGCTCCGAAGTGCGGAGGGGGCAGCAGCCCTGTTCCTAGCCCGCTGGCCGCCGTGCGCGCTCGCGCGCCTCCAGCAACGTCAGCGCGCGGTCAGCCACCGCCGCCGGATCGCCCAGCGTCTCGACCCGGATGCCCGGTTCGTCGTCAGCCAGCGGCTCGAGCGCGTCGAGCTGGCTGCGCAGCAACGACGGCGGCATGTAGTGACCCGTGCGGCCGGTGATCCGCTCGGTGATCAGGGCGGGGTCGGCCGCGAGGTGGACGAACCGCACCGACGGGTGGCCCTCACGCAACAGGTCCCGGTAGCGGCGTTTGAGCGCCGAGCAGGTGATCACGGCCCCCTGACCCGCGGTCTCGCAAGCGCCGATCCAGTCGGCGATCCGGCGCAACCAGGGCCAGCGATCTTCGTCGTCGAGCGGCGTGCCGGCGGCCATCTTCATCCGGTTCGTCTCCGGGTGCAGGGCGTCGCCCTCCTGGAAGGCCCAGCCGGTGCGCTCGACGAGCGCGCGCGCCACCGAGGTCTTGCCGACGCCGGACGGACCCATCACGACGAGAGTGAGGGGACGGAGATCTGCCGGGCGGAGATCGGCTGTGTCGTCCATGCCGGCAGCCTGACGCACGGCACCAGTCGCCGGCCAGCGGGCGGTGAACAGTTGCGCTGGGTTCGAACATGTGTTCGACTGTAGCGCATGCGCTGGAGCGGACAACAGGTGCTCGACGACGGGGTTGGAGCCGATCTCGCGCTGCCCGGCATGCGGGGGCTGCTGCGATCGGTACGGGTCCCCGAGTTCGCCGGCACCACCTTCCACGAGGTGGAGGCGAAGTCCGTGCTGAACAGGGTGCCGGGCAGCTCGCCGGTGCCGTTCCGGTGGACGGTGAACCCGTATCGGGGCTGCGGCCACGCGTGCGTCTACTGCCTCGAGGGCTCCACGCCGGTGTTGCTGGGGGACGGGCGCACCCGAGCGATCGCGGAGCTGTGTGCAGGCGACACCGTCGTCGGTACGGCTCCGGCGCGAGGCGAGGGTGGCCGGGGGGAGCGCCAGTACGTGCGCACCACGGTGCTCGCGCAGTGGTCCACCACGAAGCCGGCGTTCCGGGTCACCCTGGCCGACGGCACGGCGGTGATCGCCAGTGGCGAGCACCGCTTCCTGACCGACCGCGGATGGCGCCACGTCACCGGTGGATGGTGCCGCGCCGGTCGGCGGCCGCAGCTACGCGCCGGCCACATCCTGCTCGGGCCGGGTGCGCTGCCCGCGCCCCGCACGCACACGGCGGCCTACCGGGAGGGCTACCTGGACGGCCTCGTCCGCGCCGATGCCGCGGGCGAGGCCGCGCGGGACGGCCGGATCGATGTCGCCTTTCCCTCCGAGCGCGTCGCGCTGGAGGCACTGGGACGGGCCCACCACTTCCTCGCCGCCCGGGCGCCGGTCGCGGCAGGAGCGGTCGGCGCCCGCGGTGTGCTGACGGGGCCTGCCACCTCGGCCAGGGTCGCTACCGGGCTGCCGCGGGAGCCGGACGACGAGTGGTGCGCCGGCTTCCTCGCCGGGGTCACGGACGTCACGGGTGAGAGCACGGCCGGCGTGCTGCGGATCACGACGCCGGACGACGAGATCCTCGGCGCGGCGGCGGGAGCCCTGCGCCGGCTGGGGTTCGGGTTCGCGGTGGAGGCACCCGCGGCGCTCGCCGCCGGGTGGCGGCGGCGGGTGCGCCGGCTGTGTCTGGCAGGCGGCGGCCGGGCGTTCCTGCGGTTCCTCACCCTGGTCGACCCGGCGGTGAGCCGTGCTCGGGACCTGGCCGGCGCGCCGGTCCGTGCCGATGCCGGACAGGCGGTCGTCGACGTCGCACCGGCGGGCGACGCCACCCCGTTGTACGACATCACCACCGGCACCGGGGACTTCGTCGCCAACGGGGTCGTCAGCCACAACTGTTCAGCCCGCGATACAGTACACACATGCGAGCAGCCGTCTACACCCGCATCTCACTCGACAAGAGCGGCGAGGGGGAGGGTGTCGAGCGCCAGCGCGACGAATGCATCGAGTTGGTCGCCCAGCGCGGATGGACGCACATCGCCACCTTCGAGGACCGCTCGATAAGCGCGGCCGACGCGCGCAAGCGCCGGCCGGGCTTTGAGGACCTGCTGGCCGCCATCGGGCGCGGCGAGGTCGACATGGTCGTCGCCTGGGCATTCGACCGGCTGAGTCGCAACCGCCGCGACGAGGTGCGGCTCATCGAGGTGTGCGGCGCGGCGAAGGTCAACCTGGCGTTCGTCAAGGGCCCGGACATGGACCTGGCCAGCGCGGTGGGCCGCGGGGTCGGCGAGGTGCTGGCCGCGCTGGCTCGGATGGAGATCGAGCAGAAGGGCGAGCGGCACCGCGCGGCGCTGGCCCAGCGGGCACGGAAAGGACTGCCCTGGGGCCCGATCCCGGCGTTCGGCTACGGCCCGGACCGGGTGACCGTCGTCGAGGCCGAGGCCGCGCTGCTCCGCGAGGCCTACGCCGCCGTGCTGGCCGGAGCGAGCTGCCGGGGGCTCGCGGCCCAGTGGAACGCGGCCGGTGTGACCTCGCGGACCGGCAAGCCGTGGTCGGGCGCCGCGATCAAGCGGGTACTGATCAACCCCCGGTACATGGGCGTCCGCGCGACGAGCATCGGCACCGGGACCCGGCGGATCCTGCGCGAGGTCGGCGACGCGAAGTGGGACAAGATCGTCGATGAGGACGTCTGGCGGGCCGTGCACGCGATCCTCACTGACCCGGCCCGGACCACCGCCAGCACACGGGTCCGGGTGCATCTCCTGCCGGGCATCGCCCGGTGCGGGGTGTGCGGGGCGCCGATGCGGTCCTACACCCACGCGCACGGGTGGGCCGCCTACTCGTGTTCGACCAGTCGCCACCTGGTGCGCAAGGCCGACCCGGTCGATGAGCTAGTGAGCGAGGTCGTCATCGCGCGGCTGAGCCGCGACGATGTGCGCGACCTGCTCGTCGACGACGAGCGGCCGGACACCGTGCGGCTGCGCGAGAAGGCTGCTGCGCTGCGCGTCCGGATCGCGAAGACGCGGGCCGCGTTCGTGCAGGACGACACGATGACCCCGGCCGACCTGCGCGAGATGCTGGCGGGGCTCCAGGGCCGGCTGGCCGAGGTGGAGGCGACGATGGCCTCGGCCACCCGGGCGCCGGTGCTCGCGGAGCTGGTCGCAGCGGCGGACGTCCGGGCCACGTGGGAGTCGCTGTCTCTGGACCGCCGCCGCGCGGTGATCGCGACGCTGCTGGAGGTCACGATCCTGCCTGGGCGGCGCGGCCCGGGGTTCGATCCGAACACGGTCGCCATCGACTGGACGTGATTTATCGTCAGGGCGCGGAACACCTAGCGGGCATTGCCGAACTCGATACCTGATATCGGTGGCGGTGCGTCGGACTTGAACTTCCCCGACGCCAGTGTTATCCGGTGTCGGTGGGTGTGGCGGAATGCCGTGTGAGCAGCAGGGTTGTGGCTGTGTGGGGTTCGTCGGTGCTGTTTGGTTCCGGCTCGTGCCACCGCCGGGCGCGGCCCTGCCGTTTCAACGCCTGCAACGCTGATCTGACTCGCCGCTTGTACTGTTACTTGCCGTCCTGGATGACCCGTCGCCCGCCGGGCCGGTCAGCGAGCCCGACCGCCTCGGCCATCCGGTACAGGCCCGACACGGTGTAGACCCCGGTGGCGAGCGTGCGCAACAGGTCCGCCTCGGTGCGCAGCGGCGTCATCGGGCGCACTTGCTGTGGGCTTGGTCCAGGTCGGCGGCGCCCGCCTCGCCCGGGCCGAAAAGCTAGTCGGAAGGTCACAGCCGGCGATCATGCTGCGCGGTGCGGACCGTGGCCGCCGATGCCGGCAGTCCGAGAAGGCGCTGGTCGGACGCCACGACACAGTTCTCGGCACTTACAGGGTGCTGGGTGCGGGCGGTGCTCCCCAGCCGGCGCGGGCGGTGCCGGCCGAGGAGATCGACGCCCGGTCCTGTTCATCTTCACGGCGGTTATGACCGCCGCCGTGATCGGCCTGGCCCGATGATGCGTTCGGGGTCGGCCCGTCGGGCGATCCGCCGTCGATCACATCGGCGGACGAC
>JAQSWF010000171.1 GCA_029266775.1 Pseudonocardia sp. | reverse complement strand
ATCGGCTCCCGAGTAGAAGACGACCAGGTGCCCGGTGGCGGCGCAGATGGCGTCGAGCAGCAGCTGGCGGTCTTCCGCACGCAGGTCCCGCTCGCCGATCACGGGGTCTCGGGCCAGCAGATCGTCGCCGTCGTCCACGCCCGCGCGCGGGAACACCCCGTCGTCGAGCCCGAGCAGGCAGACAACACGATGCGGGACCGAGCGCATCGGCACCAGCGTCGCGACCGTCATCGTGCCGGTCCGGAAGTTGGCCCGCCCCGGGCGCCCGCGAAGCCGCTCGCCGAGCAACCCCCGGACGTCGGCGAGGCGGAGCGGCACCTCTGCGGCGTGCGGACCGGCGATGCGAGCCGCCTCGGCGAGCTCGGCGCGGGCCTGCCCGGCCTGCCACGCGTCCGCGGGAGCCGTGTCCGTCAGCGCCTCGAGCGCGCTGGAGAGTGCGGAGATCCACGCGGCCAGTGGCCGCTCGCCGGCCAGCTCCGCCAGGGTCGCCTCGAGCCGGTCGACGAACTCGGCGAGCCGACCGATCCGGTCGACGTCCCCGGACTCCACGTCGTCGAGCGGCAGCGCGGTGCCCAGCCAGCTGTGCCCGTCCATCGCGACGCCCAGCTGCAGCCGGTCCAGCCCGGCGGCCCAGGTGTTCTGCGGGAAGCCGTCGAGCCGGTACGGGCGGCGGTGGGCGGCGGAGAGCCCCCACCGGATTCCCGCGCGGGTCACGAGGTCCCGCACGCGTTCCAGGTCGTCACCGTCGAGGCCGAAGCGGCGGCGGACCGGGCCCGTGCCGAGCAGGTCGAGCACCTCGGACGCTGTCAGGCGCGAGTCGGCGAGCTCGAGCAGCCGCGTCACGACGTCCAGCACCGGGTTGACCTGGCGCAGGGCTCGGTCCGCGAGGCACACGGCGAGGCGATGGCCGGGGTGCCCCTCCTCGCCAGGGTCGGTGCCGCTCGACCCGAAGGCGGCCGAGATCAGCGGCGCGAAGGTGTCGATGTCCGGGCACAGGACCAGCACGTCGCGGGGCTCCAGCGTCGGGTCGTCCGCCAGCAGGCCGAGCACGACCTCGCGCAGTACCTCGACCTGCCGATGCGCTCCGTGACAGGCGTGGACGCGCACGGACCGGTCGTCCGGCGCGAGCACGTGGTCCCCGGCCGGGGCGTGGTCGTCGCGCAGATCCTGCTGGAGTCGCTGCAGCAGCGTCCGCGCGGGGTCGCCGGACGCGGCGTGGTGACGCTCGTCGGCATCCAGTCCCAGGGCGTCGAGCACGGCGACCAGGCGGACCTGCAGCTCGCGGACGTCGCGGCCGAGCGAGGCGAGCAGGGGATGGCGGGGGAGCTCCCGGGTGGGGTCGCTGTGTCGACGCGGCGTGGCCGACTGCTCGGCCTCCCGGAGGTGCTCGGCGACCCGGCCCCACAGCGCGGGGGAAGGGTGCGGCAGCCACACGTGCACATCGCGGTGCTGCGCGAGCGCGGCGAGCACGGCGAGCTGGGCCGCCGGGAGCCGGGTGGGACCGAAGAGCGACAACCGAGGCGGCAGGTCGGCCGCGTCCGGATCACGCTCGAGTGCCGCGACGGCCGCGCCGAGCCGCTCGGCCGGGTCCGGGCCGGCGATGCGCGCCCGCAGGCGTCGCCACAGCTCGGGCTGCCACGCCAGGTCGTCCGGGACGTCGGCGTCGTCGCCGTCGCGCCACGCGGCGAGCAGCTCCGGGCGGTGCGCGGCGTAGGCGTCGAACAGGCCGGCCAGGTGCGCGGCCGCGGTGAACCGCCGCCCGTCCCCGCCCGCCCGCAACGCCTCGAGTGGAGCGCACCACGCGTCCGGCGCCGCGTCGACGACGTCCAGCAGCGGCCACACGGCCCGCGCGGGGTGCCACGGGTCGTCGTCGAGGTCGACCCCTGTGACGCCCCCGATGGCTCGAGCCACGACCTCGCCAGGCGAGGGGAAGGCGACATGCGCACACACGCCGTCGCCCTGCCGGCCCGTTGCGCCGAGGCGGCCGGCCAACCGCTGCGTGAGCCAGCGCTCCACCCCGCGCGCCGGCACCGCGACGACCTCGGCGGTGAACGGGTCCGCCATCGGCTCGGCGAGAACCTCGCCGAGCGCGTCGGCGAGCACGTCCGAGCGCTCGGCGCGGTGCAGGTACAGCACGGGTCGGTGGCTCCCTGGAGTGGAGTGGTTCGTCAGCTGAGGAAACTAGGGCCTCGCACCGACCGGCCCGCGCAGGAACGCCGCTCCCGACGGGAGTTGTCCACAAGTGGTACGGCCCCTGCGCCCGGCGCCCGGGGAGGCTTGATCTCCGGTAGCGCCGAGGGTGATCGACGAACGGGCGGCGGCAGCTGCGCCCGTGCAGCGGACGCTGCCCGTTCGTCGATCACATAGCCGAGTACACCGAATCGGCCTCGCGGCGAGGCGCGCTCGCCGATCCTGGCCGGCGTGACACTCGAGCAACTCGTCGCCCGGCAGGCCGGCGTGCTCGCGCTGCGGCAGGCCGTCAGCAGCGGCATGTCGGCCGCGACCGTTCACCGTCGGGTCCGGACGGGCCTGTGGGAGCGGCTGTACCCGGCTGTGTACCTCGTCGGCGGGCACCGCCTGACGGACGAGGCACGGGTACGGGCGGCGTGGCTGTGGGCGGGTGAGCAGGCGGCCGTGTCCGGCGCGGCGGCGGCCTACTGGCACGGCTTGCTGGATCGGGCACCTGCAGAGGTTGAGTGACGGTTCCTCGCCGAAACGGACCGGGCTGCCGCCCGGGAGCGCTCCTACGGCGGCGTGACCTGCTGGCCGCGGACCTCGTGGCGAATCCGGGACGTGTGGACCGACGTCCCGCTCACCGTGGACGAGGTAGACGGGTGGGCGTGGCATGTGGGTCCGGAGCGGTTCCGCGCCGATCGGCGCAATCAGAACGCGCTGGTCCGCGATGGCTGGACCCGCTGCGGTTCACGTGGCACGACCTCGGCCAGCGCCCGCGCTCGGTGGCCGACGAGATCTGGAGCACCGTGCAGGGCCGCTGATCGACGAACAGGCAGCGCGAGGTGCGTGGCTGCAGCTGCTGCCGCCCAGTCGTCGATCAGCTGGCAGCGCGGGGCTGCGGCCCGGGCCGTCGACACGGTCTCGGCGCTGCACAATGTCGGCCCCGGGTGGCAGGGTGGCCCCAGTCACGGCAGACGCACACCGCGACGCCCCGAGCCGAGGAGACGAACGATGTCGACCGATTCCCGAGCCGGTACGCCCGCCACGCCCGCGGATCTCGTCGACGTCGAGAAGCTCCTCGCCGCCTACCAGGACCTGCACCCGGATCCGGCGAACTCCGCCCAGGCCGTCTCCTTCGGCACGTCCGGGCACCGCGGCTCGTCGCTTGCCACCACCTTCAACGACGACCACATCGCTGCCACCACACAGGCGATCGTCGCGTACCGCGCCGGGCAGGGCACGGACGGCCCGCTGTTCGTCGGCGCGGACACGCATGCGCTCTCCGAGCCGGCCTGGGAGACGTGCGTCGAGGTGCTCGCCGCGAACGGCGTGGAGGTCCTGGTCGACGCCGGGGGCGGTTTCACGCCCACGCCCGCGGTGTCGCACGCGATCCTCACGTTCAACCGCGGGCGCACCAGCGGTCTCTCCGACGGCATCGTCATCACCCCGTCGCACAACCCGCCGCAGGACGGCGGCTTCAAGTACAACCCGCCCAACGGCGGCCCGGCCGACACCGACGCGACCAAGTGGATCGCCGCGCGGGCGAACGAGCTGCTCGCCGCGAAGCTGGACGGGGTGGCGCGCCGGTCGCTGGAGTCGGTGCGCGGGGACATCGGCCGGTACGACTTCCTCGGCGAGTACGTGGCCGATCTGCCCGCGGTGGTGGACCTCGACGCGATCCGCAGCGCGGGCGTGCGCATCGGCGCGGACCCGATGGGCGGCGCGAGCGTCGCGTACTGGGGCGCGATCGCCGAACGGCACAACCTGGACCTCACGGTGGTGAACCCGCGGGTGGACCCGCAGTTCGGGTTCATGACGCTGGACTGGGACGGCAAGATCCGCATGGACTGCTCGTCGCCGTACGCCATGGCCTCGCTCGTCTCGCGGCGCGCGGACTACCAGATCGCCACGGGCAACGACGCGGACGCGGACCGGCACGGCATCGTCACCCGGGACAGCGGCTTGATGAACCCGAACCACTACCTCGCCGTCGCGATCGGCTACCTCTACGCGCACCGCGCGGACTGGCCGTCCGACACCGGGATCGGCAAGACGGTCGTGAGCTCCTCCATGATCGATCGCGTTGCCGAGGACCTGGGCCGACGGCTGGACGAGACCCCCGTCGGGTTCAAGTGGTTCGTGCCCGGCCTGCTGGACGGTTCGATCGGCTTCGGCGGTGAGGAGAGCGCGGGCGCGTCGTTCCTGCGCCGGGACGGCACCGTGTGGACAACGGACAAGGACGGCATCATCCTCGGCCTGCTCGCCTCGGAGATCCTCGCGGTGACCTCGCAGACGCCCAGCGAGCGCTACCGCGACCTCACCGCCCGGTTCGGTGACCCCGCGTACGCCCGCATCGACGTCGCCACCACGCCCGAAGACAAGGCGAAGCTGGGCAAGCTCTCGGCGAAGGACGTCACGGCGACCGAGCTGGCCGGCGACCCGATCACCGAGCGGCTGACGGAGGCGCCCGGGAACGGCGCGCCGATCGGCGGGCTCAAGGTGGTGACGAGCGGTGGTTGGTTCGCCGCCCGGCCCTCCGGCACCGAGGACGTCTACAAGGTCTACGCCGAGAGCTTCAAGGGTCCCGAGCACCTGGCCCGGATCCAGGACGAGGCCAAGGACGTCGTCGCGGCCGCGCTCGGTTCCTGACCGTCACCGGTCGTCAGAACTGACGATCTTCCTGGTCCGTCCGGATCGGCCCCGCCACAGTTCGGGCAGCGTTGCCGCGATTCTCGTGCCCGGGGGTCGCGGCAACGCTCGCGTTCGGCCCCGCCTTCCGGCGGGCGCTATTTCCGTCGAGCGTTGTGCACGGCCGCCCGCGGCCGCACCGGCAGCGGCCAGGTCCGCGGGGACCGACCGGGCGGCAGGGGACAGGGGTGCTCGCGCCGTTCCCCGTCCCGGCGGACCCCGTCGCGGCGCTCGGCGTTCGCCCGCAGCGCGAAGAGCGCCAGCGCCCGGTGCGCCGGCTCGTCTGTGCGCCGCAGCAGGCGCGCCAGCTCGTCCGCGGCGGCCCGGACGCTGCGCGCCCTGACCCATGCCGTGAGTTCCGCCTCGGCGACCTGCATCCGGACCCCGGCCAGGCGCACGCACACGTACTCGACGTCCTCGGCGGCCAGCTCGCCGACCAGCGGCGCGGGCACCCCCTGTTCGAGCAGCAGCTCGCGCACGGCCCACAGCCCGATCGGGGTGAGGGAGACCAGCGTCGGGTCCGGGTCGTCGCGGCCTGCGAGCTCGGTGAGCTCGTCGTGCTCGTGGCTCTCACCGAGCGCGACGGCGCCGAGCAGCTCGAGCGCGTCGATCACCGCGGCAACATCGCGACGCCACAGCCGCTGCTCGACGTCGCCGGCGAGGTCGTCGACCACGCAGCCGAACCGTTCGTTGATCGCGTCCCGGACCCGGCGGTGGAACCGCTCCACCGGGACGGGCGCGCCACCTGCGGAATAGAGCTCGAGCAACAGCAGCGGGAAGGCCTCGCCGAGCGACATGCCGAACAGCGAGGGCGCGCCGAACACGTTGCTGCCCCCGAGGTGTTCACCGAGCTCGCCGAGGGCGGCGAACGCGCGATGCCACAGCTCGATCGGGCGGTTCAGCAGAGCGGCGCCGCTGCGGACCGGGACCATCCGACCCTTGATCACACGCAGCAGGCGCGCCTGGCGCGCCCAGGCGATGAGCAGGGAGACGTCGGGCAGGTCGTCGGCGCTGCGGGCGTGGTCCCGGCAGAACGCGTCGACGTCGAGCGCCTCCGCGAGCGCCCGCGCGTCGGGGAGCAGCAGGCGCCCCTGTGCGGTCAGCGGGCGGCCGGTGCGTACCCAGCGGGTGACGGCCCGCAACCGGGCCACGGCGACGCTGGCCTCGGCTTCGGCGAGCAGCGCCGCCGCGCCGGGCAGCAACACCGGCGCGAGCTCCTGCGTCGCGGGCTCGGCAACCAGCTCGGCGGCGGCCTCCCGCTGCGTCACCTCGGCCAGCGCCTCCCGGTCGACGTCGACCTCGCCGCCCCGCACCCGGTCCAGGAACCGCGCGACGGCCGCGGAATCGGCCGCCGGGATCCCGTGGCGGCGCAGCTGGATGGCCCAGAACGTGCCCAGGCTGCGGTTGCGCTCGTCGGACAGCGCCTCGTGCAGGGCCGGCGTGCTGTCGACGATCTGGGCGTGCAGCTCCTCGGGCGGTGCCGACGTTTCGTCGAGCCAGTCCCGCTCGGCGAGAAACCCGACGAGTGCGTGCAGAGCGGCGGGCACGGTGTCGCGCTCGTCGTCGAGCAGGGCGACGGAGCGCGGGAACCACTCGGCAAGGCTCTGGGCGACGTGGGCGCGCGTCCAGTGCCCTAGCCGCCCGTCCACGCTGTTGCGGTGATCCAGTGCGGCGGCGACCAGCGCGGAGTCCACGGGCGTGCCACGAGGGCTCGCCCAATCGACCACCAGAGCCCCGAGGCGTTCCCGCGCCGCGGAGTACTCCTCATGGTCGTCGGGTCCGAAGACGAGGCGCACTCGTCGACTTCACCAGACCGCGCAACCCCCCTCCCGACCAGGGGCTCGGCCGTCACAAGGCGCTGAGCTGCGACGACACCGACCCCGTACGCAAGCTCATCGAGTCGGCGTGTCGTGATCGTGCGCCGGGACGTCGGTTTGATGCGGTGTGTCGTCGCGTGCGTGCCCGTCGGTCGCCGGTGCGCCGTTGCCGGGCACGGAGTGATCCTCGTGGCGTCCCCTGTCCACGCTCAGCGGCCGCGCGATCGGATGCGGCTTGACGGGCACGAAGAACTGGTCGCCGTAGGTGCGCTGGCCGAACTCCACCGCCTGCTCGATGGCCGCGGTCGACCGCAGGCCGCGCCGGACGAGGGGGTCGTTGCGCAGGTCGCGGGCCAACGCCACGCACAGCAGCACCATGACGAGCGTGAACGGCGCCGCCATGATGATCGTGATGTTCTGGATGCCGGACAGCGCGTCGCCCTGGCCCCCGCCGACCAGCAGCATGATCGC
>JAQSWF010000170.1 GCA_029266775.1 Pseudonocardia sp. | reverse complement strand
TTCCTGCAACCGGCGGAGCCGGCTACGCCCGCAGGGCGGCGTGCAGCTCCGTCGCATTGTCGTCGAACCAGCGCACCGTGCGGTCCACGCGGGCGCCGGACACCGACCGCCAGTACCGCGCGAACGCCGCGTGCCCCCTCGCGGCGCTCTCCCGGATCAGCGTGCAGAACCACAGGTAGTTCAGCCGTGCTCCCTCGACGACGCGCGCCCGGTCCACCTCGTCCAGCCCGTAGCTGTCGACGAAGAGGCGGAGCCGGCCGAGGCCATGCCCCCGCCGGGCATCGACGATGTCGACGTCGGACCGCAGCGGCGCCCACAGGCGGGCGGCGCACGCCACGTCCCAGGTCGCGGAGCCGGGGCCGGCGAGGTCGAAGTCGATGAGCGCCGCCGCCCGGCCGTCCCGGAAGATCACGTTGTCCAGGTTGAGGTCGTTGTGGCAGAGGACGTTTCCGACGAACTCCCGCGGCGGTGCCGGTGCCCAGTCGTGCAGGCCGGGATCGAACGTGGAGACGGCGTCGTGGTAGGCCCGCAGCAGCTCGGCCACGCTCACCAGCGCCTCGTCGGTGAGCGCCCAGTCCGGGTAGGGCGCCACGACCGGCGTGCCCGGCAGGTAGCTCAGCACCTCCCTGTCCTGCTCGTCGATGCCCAGGAAGCGGGGAGCACCGTCGAACCCGACGTCCTCGAGGTGGCGCAGCAGGGCATGGGTCGCGGGGCTCCAGCTGCGCTGGGGCCGGCGGACGGTGTCGCCGAGCCGGACGACCTCCCCCTCGTTCGCGATCCCACCGCGCAGCACGACCTCGCTGTCCGAGCTGTCCGAGTTGCCCGGGCTGTTCGAGCCGGACGACCCCCGGCTGTAGGTGCACTGCTCGCGGCCGCGGCTCATGGCTCGTCGAGCAGTGCCTGCGCGAGGGCCCGGTGCGTGACGACCCCGTCGAGGAGCCCGCCGGCGAGCGCCGCGCGCACGGCAGGCATCTTTGCCAGACCGTATGCGATGCCGATCACCTCGGGAATGGACCGCATCTGGCGGGCGTCGATGCTGATCATCCGCTCCGTGAGGCCGGCCTCGACGGGGGTGCCGTCGGACGCCACGAAGACCCCGGAGATGTCGGCGCAGACCCCGAGCCGGCGCAGGTCCTCGCGGTCGCACTCGTCTACGGCGTCGTAGAGGGTGGACTCGCCCGGCGCCCAGTGGCCGACGCCGGCGACGGCCTTCGTGACGCGCGGAAGCTGGTCAAACGCCCGCGCGACCTCGGGCTGCTGGCGCAGCGCCCGCGCCGTCGCCGCGTCCGCGACGATGAAGGGCGCGTAGAAGACGTACGCGGGACCGCCCACGGCGCGGGCGACGTCGCGCACGAGGTCGATCGAGCTGTGGTCGCCGTCCTGCTGGAAGAGGGCACCGGTCAGCTGCACGACGGGCACCGCGGGCAGCGGCGGCAGAGCGCCGGCCATCTCGCTGACCGACCGGGCCCAGGCCAGCCCGAGGACGTCGTGCGGTGTGATCACCTCGCCGAGCAGCTCGGCCGCTGCCCGCCCGAGCTGTTGCCGCAGGTGCGTGGCGTCGTCGTCCGGGGTGTCGACGACCACCGTGTGCAGCAGCCCGAACCGGTCCTGCAGCTGCGCGGAGAGGTCGACGTCGATCACGCCCTCGTGCCGGATCTCGATCCGGACCAGCCCGCTGTCGCGCGCTGCGTCCAGCAGCCGGGCGACCTTGAACCGGCTCAGCCCGAACTCCTCCGCGATCTCGATCTTCGAGCGCCCGTCCAGGTAGTGGCGGCGGGCGATCGACGCCAGAAGGACCAGGTGCGCCGGTCCCCCCACCTGTTCTGCCATCCGGCTCCCCGCTGCGTCAGGTCAGCTTCTCCAGTGTCGCGCGCGACCCGTTCTCGTGCAGCGACTCCAGGTGCTGCCGGTACACCGTGGTGAACCGGTCGTCGTCGACGAGGTCGCCGAACACCTCGCGGTCGCGCAGGAACGCCAGCGGGTCGTCGTGCTGGCGGCGAGCCGTCGCAGTGAGCCGGTCCGCCAGCCGGTCCACCACCTGGATCGGTTCGCCCTGCTCGTCGGTGCCCTCCGCGTAGCGGGCCCAGCTGGCGACGATGGCCGCGGAGCGGGTGATCTCGCCACCGTGCTCGAGGTTGTGCCGGATCACGGGCAGCAGCCACTTCGGGATGCGGTCCGAGCTCTCGGCGCACAACCGCGCGACGGTGTCGCGCACGGAGGCGTTGGAGAACCGGGCGATGAGGTTCGGCTTGTACTCCTCGAGGTCGATACCGGGGACGGGCTCGAGCGTGGGCGTGGCCTCGCGGTCCATGTAGGCGAGCAGGAAGTTCGCGAACAGCGGGTCCTGACACACGTCGTGCACGAGCCGGTATCCGGCCAGGTAGCCGAAGTAGCACAACCCCTGGTGGCTCGCGTTGAGCAGCCGCAGCTTCATTAGCTCGTACGGCATGACGTCGTCGACCAGCTGCACGCCGGCGTCCTCCAGCGGTGGGCGGCCCTGCCCGAAGTGGTCTTCGAGCACCCACTGCGTGAAGTCTTCGCACACCACCGGCCAGCGGTCTTCGACCCCGAACCGCCGCGCGATCTCCTCGCGGTCCTCGTCCGTCGTGACGGGGGTGATCCGGTCGACCATGCAGTTCGGGAACGCGACCTCACTCTCGACCCATTCGCCGAGATCCGGGTCCCGCAGCCGCGCGAATGCACCGAAGCTCTTCTTCGCGGCGTCCCCGTTGCCCTGGATGTTGTCGCACGACATCACGGTGAACGGCGGCAACCCGCGCTCCCGCCGCCGCACCAGCGCCTCGGTGATCAGCCCGAACGTCGTCTTCGGCGCGACGCCGGGCTGCAGGTCGTGCTGCACCTGCGGGTTGTCCGCCTCGAACTCGCCGGTGACCGCGTTGAAGTTGTAGCCGCCCTCGGTGACGGTCAGCGAGACGATCCGGGTGGCCGGGTCGGCCATCTTCTCGATCACGGCGTCGGGGTCGTCCGGGGCGAAGAGGTACTCGAGGATCGAGCCGATCACCCGCGGCTCGAACCGCCCGTCCGGGTACTTGAGCACCAGGGTGTAGAGGCCGTCCTGGGCGTCGAGGGCGTCCTTCATCCGCTTGTCGCCGGGGAGCACGCCGACCCCGCAGATCCCCCACTCCAGCGCCTTTCCCTCGTTCATCAGCCGGTCCAGGTACATCGCCTGGTGCGCGCGGTGGAACCCGCCCACGCCGAAGTGCACGATCCCGGTACGCGCGGCCGTCCGGTCGTACGTGGGAACGGCGACGGCGGGGTCGAGCGAGGACAGCGTCGTTGTGTTGAGCGCGGGCATGGCGATCCTTTCCCTGACGGAGGCGTTCTAGGACGATGAGGTCGGACGCGACAGCGTCGACTCCCGGGCCTCGGCGTAGCGCTCCCGCACGGTGGCGATCGCATCGCTCTCGTAGGTCTGCACCCCGGCCCGCTCCCACGCCGGCGGCTCGGCCCCGCCGGCCAGCGTCCAGGCGGCCTGACGCGCCGCGCCGTCCGCGACGTACTCGCCCGGCGGGGGCACGAGCACGGGGTGGCCGAAGACCGTCGGAGCGATGCGGCGCACGGCCTCGGACCGGGCGCCCCCGCCGATGAGGAACACCCGTTCGACGACGGCGCCGACCGCCACCAGCGCGTCGATGCCGTCGGCCAGCCCGCACAGCAGCCCCTCGACCGCCGCCCGAGCCAGGTGCGCCGGCGTCGAGGTGGCCAGGCGCAGCCCGTGCAGGGCGCCGGTCGAATCGGGCTTGTTCGGGGTCCGCTCCCCCTCCAGGTACGGAACGAGCACGAGGCCGTCGGCGCCGGGCGGCGCGGACAGCGCCAGCCGGGAGAGCTCGTCGTGGTCCACCCGCAGCAGCGACGCGACGGCGTCGAGCACGCGGGCCGCGTTTAGCGTGGCGATCAGCGGCAGGAACCGGCCGGTCGCATCGGCGAACCCGGCGACGGTGCCGGACGGGTCGTGCGCGGGCGTGTCCGTCACGGAGCAGGCGACCCCGGAGGTGCCGATCGAGACCACGACGTCGCCCGGCCGTGCTCCGAGCCCCAGGGCCGCCGCCGCGTTGTCGCCGGTTCCGGGCCCGAGCACGACGCCGCCGGAGGTCCTGCCGCCCTGCTCGGCCGGCCCGAGCACGCGCGGGACGACGGCGTCGTGGCCCAGCGCGCGGACGAGCAGGTCCGGGCGGTACCGGTCGTCGGCGGCCGACCAGTAGCCGGTGCCGCTCGCGTCGCCGCGGTCGGTGAAGAGCGTTCCGAGATCCGCACCGGCGCCGGGCTCGCCGGTGAGCCGCCAGCTCAGCCAGTCGTGTGGCAGCGCGACCGCCGCCGTCCGCTTGGCGGCGTCGGGCTCGTGGTCGGCCAGCCAGCGCAGCTTGGTCACCGTGAACGACGCGACGGGCACCGTGCCGACGGCGTCCGCCCACGCCCGCCTGCCGGCCTCCCCGCCGCCGAGCTCGTCGATCAGCTCGGTCGCGGCGCCCGCGGACCGAGTGTCGTTCCACAGCAGCGCGGGCCGCACGACCTCGCCGGACTCGTCGAGGCAGACCATGCCGTGCTGCTGGGCGCCGACCGCGGCCGCCCGCACGTCGTCGAGCCCGCCGGCGTCGTCAATCGCCCCCTGCAGCGCGTCCCACCAGGCGTCCGGGTGCACCTCGGTGCCGTCGGGATGCGCTGCACGACCCTGTCGGACCAGCTCACCCGACCCGGCGTCCCGGATCACCACCTTGCACGACTGCGTCGACGAGTCCACGCCGGCGACCAGCTCCGTCATGGCGCCCTCCCGCCGCTGCTTCTGCCCCTGCCGGGGCTCATGCGGGAAGACGCTCGCCGGTGCCCGTGGAGAAGTAGTGCTCGTGCCCCTGGCGGACGCGCAAGTTGACGCGGTCGCCCTTGGCAGGCGGCCTGCGCGGGTCCACCCGGCTGATGATCTGGTTGTCCGGCTCGCCCGCGGGCGTCCCGTAGAGGAAGGCGTCGGATCCCAACTCCTCGACCAGAGCGACGTCGACGGGGAAAGAGCCCGGCTCGTCGACGCCGACGATCTCGAGGTCCTCGGGTCGGAACCCGACCGTGACGCGGTCCGCCCCCTCGTCCTTCAACGCCGTCAGCGTCGGGGTCGCCAGGCGCACCCTGGCCTCGCCGTGGACGGCCTCGCCGTCCTCGAGCCGGAACTCGGTGATGTTCATCCCGGGCGACCCGATGAAGCCGGCGACGAAGACGTTGGCCGGCTTCTGGTACAGGTTCAGCGGGGTGTCGCACTGGGCCAGGAGACCGTCTTTGAGGACGGCGACCCGGTCGCCCATCGTCATGGCCTCGACCTGGTCGTGCGTGACGTAGACGGTGGTGACGCCCAGCCGCCGCTGCAGCGACGCGATCTGCGTGCGGGTCTGCACGCGGAGCTTCGCGTCGAGGTTGGACAGCGGCTCGTCCATGAGGAACACCTGCGGGCTGCGCACGATCGCCCGACCCATCGCGACGCGCTGGCGCTGGCCACCCGAGAGCGCCTTGGGCTTGCGGTCGAGGTACGGGGTGAGGTCGAGGATCCGCGCGGCCTCCTCGACCCGCTTGCGGATCTCACCCTTGTCCATGCCGGCGATCTTGAGCGCGAAGCCCATGTTGTCCGCGACGCTCATGTGCGGGTAGAGCGCATAGCTCTGGAACACCATCGCGATGTCGCGGTCCTTGGCCCGCAGGTGGGTCACGTCGCGGTCGCCGATGCGGATCGCGCCGTCGTTGACCTCCTCCAGCCCGGCGAGCATGCGCAGGCTGGTGGACTTGCCGCAGCCGGACGGGCCGACCAGCACGAGGAACTCGCCGTCGGCGATCTCCAGGTTCAGCGCGTCGACCGCCGGCCGGTCGGCACCCGGGTACTGACGGGTGGCGTGGTCATACGTTACGGAAGCCATGGGACACATCGGTCGGGATGCGGACGGACATTACGGTCACGACTGGGGACGGACAACGACCTTGACCGAGGTCGGGTCACGGCGGGCGGCGGTGAGCGCGTCCTCGGCCTGGCCGAGGCCGTAGCGGCCGGTGACGAGCCGGTCCACGTCCACCTTCCCCGACTCGACCAGCGCGATGGCCGTGGGCCAGGTGTTGGCGTAGCGAAAGGTCCCGGTCACGACAAGCTCGCGCTCCTGGACGACGGACAGGGGCAGCGGGATCTCGTCGCCGCCCATGCCCACGAGCACGGCGCGGCCGGCGCGGTCCAGCGCACGGATCCCGTCGCCGATCGCGGGCGGGAACCCCGAGCACTCGAGGAGGATCCCGGGCGGCCGGAGCACATCGGTCGGGCTGGAGGTCCGCGCGTCGACGAGCGTCGTCGCCCCCAGCTCGCCCGCCAGCTCGAGCCGGGCCGGGTTGACGTCGGAGACGACCACCTCCGTCGCGCCGAACGCCAGCGCGGCTTGGACGCTGACCAGCCCGATCGGGCCGGCTCCGGTGACGAGCACCCGCGAGCCGGCCGTCACCCCAGCCTTGCGGCAGGCCCACACGCCCACCGACAGCGGCTCGAGCAGAGCGGCCGCGTCGTCGCTCAGTGCGTCGGGCACCGGGTGGGCGAAGGCCTCGTGCACCGCGACGAACTCGGCGAACGCGCCGTCGATCGGCGGGGTCGCGAAGAACCGCATCCGCGGGCACAGGTTGTAGCGGCCGGCCAGGCACTGCGCGCAGGTCAGGTCCGGCACCCCGGGCTCGATCGACACCCGCTGGCCGACGCGGTCGTCCGGCACACCGGCGCCGACCTGCGTGATCGTGCCCGCCGCCTCGTGGCCGAGCACCAGCGGCTGCTCCACCACGAACCGGCCGATCCGGCCATGGTCGTAGTAGTGGCTGTCGGACCCGCAGACACCGACCGAGGCGACCGACACCAGGGTCGCGGCGGCGCACAGCCGGGCGAGGAACAGGCCCTCGTTCGTGATGAACCCGACGAGGAACACCGGCGCCGTGCTGGCTCGCGTCGCGGTGAGGTTCACGGCGAGCATGAACTCGTTCCAGCTGAAGATGAAGCAGATCAGCGCCGTCGCGGCCATGCCGGGCACGGCGATCGGCGCGACGATGCGCAGCAGCACGGTCATAAGCCCGGCGCCGTCCACCTCGGCGGCCTCGAGGATCTCCTTGGGCACCTCTGCCAGGAACGAGCGCATCATCCAGATCGCGATCGGCAGGTTCATCGCGGTGTAGAGGATGACCAGGGTGAAGACGTTGTCGAGCATGCCGATCGCCTGCACGATCAGGTAGATCGGCAGCAGCGCCGCGATCAACGGTAGGAACTTCGTGGACAGGAAGAAGAACATCACGTCCGTCCACTTCTCCACGGGCTTGATGGAGAGCGCGTAGGCCGCGGGCACGGCCAGCACGAGCACCAGCAGCGTCGAGACGATGCTCGCCGTCGCCGAGTTGATCAGGAACGGCAGGAAGTCCCGGCTGAACAGCAGCGCGTACTGCTCGCCGGTCAGCGGCGCGAACACCGCGGGCGGGTTCCGTGCCGCGTCCACTTCGCGGTGGAAGGACGTGAGCACCATCCACGCCACGGGGGCGAAGAAGAACAGGGTCAGGATCCAGGCGATCAGCGTCCAGACGGGTCCGCCCCGCAGGCCTTCGGAGGTGTCTTCCACCTTCTTGCGTCGCCGCCCCTTCGGCACGGGGGCGGGGCTCGGGCGGCCGGCCCGGGCGTCGGACGCCTCGGCGGGAGTTGCCTGTGTCGTCATCGCCCGACCTCCTCCTGGAACAGCGACGAGATGAGCCGCAGGGAGAACGTCGCGATGATGATCGTGCCGATCACGACGACGACCCCGGCCGCGGCCGCCTCCCCGTACTCGTACTTGCGGAAGGTCGTCAGGTAGATCTCGTACGGCAGGTTCGTCGTCGCCGACCCCGGGCCGCCTTGGGTGATGGTGAAGATGTGGTCGAAGGTCTGCACGATGTAGACCGCGCCGAGCAGCACGCCCAGCTCCAGGTATTGACGCAGGTGCGGCAGCGTCATGTAGCGGATCGTCTGGAGCCCGTTCGCACCGTCGACCTTCGCCGCCTCGAGGACGTCACCGGACTGGGACTGCAGCCCGGCGAGCAGGATCAGCATCATGAACGGCGTCCACTGCCACACCAGGGCGAGGACCACGGCCGTCATGGGGAACGTGGACACCCAGTCGATCGTCGGCCCGCGCTCGCCGAACCAGCTGGCGATCCAGTTGAGCGTGCCGTTGATCAGACCGTAGGTCGGGTTGTAGATGGCGTGCTTCCACAGCAGCGCTGCCGCGATCGGCATGACGAGGAAGGGCGCGATGAGCAGCGTGCGCGACAGGCCGCGGCCGGGGAACTTGCGGTCCAGCAGGACCGCGAGGATGAGGCCGAGCACCACGCTGAGCAGCACCACGGACACGGTGAGTGTGATCGTGTTCACCACGGCGGCCCGGAGCCGGGCGTCGGTGAAGACGGTGCCGTAGTTGCTCAGGCCCGCGAAGCTGCGCTCGCCGGGCCGCAGGATGTTCCAGTTCAGCGTGGAGATGACCAGCGTCACCACGAACGGCAGCTGCGTGACGACGATCGCGAAGATCAGGGCGGGCAGCAGCGGGGCGCGCCGGCTCCACTTGCTCTGCCCGGACTTTCTGGGGTCGACGGTGCGGGACTGGTCGGCGGGGGGTGCCAGTGTTGTCATGTCGCCCTCGACTTCTTCCGACTCGTACCGGGCGGACAGGCGGACGGGAGG